>JAGOSV010000101.1 GCA_018062105.1 Sterolibacterium sp.
GGGCAGCATCAAGCACGGCAACGAAGCGGTCTACCGACCCGGAACGCCCATCGTCTGGGACGTCCGCCCCATCGTCAACGAGTAGCCCCGTCCGGGGTCGGGTCGCCCGCGTGAGGGTAGTTTTCCTGACGAACAAGCCACCGAAAACCCGCGCCAGTTCTGGGTCGGGTGCGAAGTCCTCCTTCGCAGAAACAGAGAATGGGCGGCATCTGAGAACGGAAAACGGCCCGATACCGGGGTGTCCGGGGCGGCAGCGTCCTTCGCAGCAAGGCCCGAACCCGCGCCAGCACTCGGGATTCCGGGCAAAAAAAACCAACCGAGAGTGGTTGGTTTTTTGAATAGTGGTGGTGAGCAGTTTACAACCGAACTACTCGCTATTGGGGCCATTGAGCACTGCTGAGTATTACTGCGGATGATTTTCGCTACTTCGACCATTCGTCCGACAGTGATTCGGCCTGTTTCAGCACCAACTCCACAGCATCGGCCTGCTGGTCAGGTGGGTACTTCCACTTCTGCAAGCAACGCCTCACCAGAATTCTCAGCCGTGCCCGTACACTCTCGCGCACCTGCCAATCCACGGTTGTGCTGGCCCGAAGCTTTTCTGTGATCTCGATGGCGATCTTCTTCAGGATGTCATCACCCAACTCACGGACCGCACTTTCGTTGTTGGCCAAGGCATCATAGAAAGCGATCTCATCCTGTCCCAAGCCCAGCGCGGCTTCGCGTTCTAGCACGGCCTGGAATTCCTTTGCCATCTGGATCAGCTCTTCGATGACCTGCGCTGTCTCGATGGCACGGTTGTGATACTTGCGCAGGGTCTCCAGCAGCCGGTCGCCGTACTTCTTTTCCTGCACCACGTTGTTGCGCGCCCGCGCCTTGATCTCGTCGCGCAGCAGCTTTTCCAGCAGCTCCACCGCCAGGTTGCGGCTTTCCATCTGGCGCACATCTTCGAGGAATTCATCCGATAGCAAACCGATGTTGGGTTTGTCTAACCCTGCAAGCGCGAAGATGTCAGCCACACCGTCGGCGACGATGGCGTTGTCCAGAATCTGCTTCAGTGCGCTGTTTTTCTCTTCGGTGGATCGTTTTTTGTCCACAGTGGTGAACTTGGTGATGGCCGCCTTGATGGCGGAGAAGAAAGCGATCTCCTTGCGTAGCGCGGTGGCTTCATCCAGCGTGCCGCACAGCGAATAGGCCTTGGCCACTGCCACCATCGTGTCGAGGAAACGCTGTTTGCCATCTTTCAGGCCCAGCAGATGGTTGGCGCACGGCACCAGCAATGCAGCCGCTTTGGTCTCGAACCCGCTGTAGTCGCAGCCGTGCATCATGCCGCGCATAATGTCCATCTTCTCGAGTAACACGGCCAGAGCTTCGGCGGCGTTGTGCGTGGGGTCGCCTTTGCCCTTGGCTTCGGTGTAGGTCTTGAGTGCGACCTTCAGTTCGTTGGCGACGCCGATGTAGTCCACCACGAGGCCGCCCGGCTTGTTCTTGAACACCCGGTTCACCCGCGCAATGGCCTGCATCAGGTTGTGGCCCTTCATGGGCTTGTCCACATACATGGTGTGGCAGCACGGCGCATCAAAGCCGGTCAGCCACATGTCGCGCACGATCACCAGCTTGAGCGGGTCCTTGGCATCCTTGAAACGCTTCTCCAGTCGCTTTTTCACCTGCTTGCTGTACAGGTGGGGTTGCAGCAATTCCTTGTCAGCCGCCGAACCGGTCATAACCACCTTGATGGTGCCTTTTTCCGGATCGTCATTGTGCCAGTCTGGCTTCAGGGTGACGATGGCCTTGTAAAGCTGGGCACAGATGTCCCGGCTCATGCACACGATCATGGCCTTGCCATCCAGCGTTGCACTGCGGCTCTCAAAGTGCTCGACCAGGTCTTTGGCCACTTGCGCCAGACGCGGCTCGGCACCGACCAGTTTTTCCAGCGCGGCCCATTCACTCTTGGTCTTCTCGCGGCTGGCGATGTCCTCTTCGTCCTCCACCACCTCATCGACCTGCTCGTTGAGCGCGTCGATCTCGGCCTGCTTTACATCCAGCTTGGCTAGCCGGCTCTCGTAGTAGATGGGCACCGTGGCGCCATCATCCACGGCATCCTGAATGTCGTAGATGCTGACGTAGTCGCCAAACACCGCGCGGGTATCCTTGTCCTCCAGCGCAATCGGGGTGCCGGTGAAACCGATGAAGGTGGCGTTTTTCAGCGCATCGCGCAGGTGCTTGGCATAGCCAAAAACGTAACGCCCGGCCTTCTCATCAAAGCGGCCCTTGGTGCCGTACTGGCTGCGGTGTGCTTCGTCCGAGATGACCACAATGTTGGATCGGTCGGACAGCAGCGGGTGTTCGTCCTCATCATCCAACAGCGCAAATTTCTGCACCGTGGTGAAGATGATGCCGCCCGCCTGGCGCGAAGCCAGCATCTCGCGCAGCTCATCGCGGCTGCTTGCCTGCAATGGCGTGGTCTTGAGCAAATCACTAGCCGCGCAGAAGGTGGCAAACAGCTGGCCATCCAGATCGTTACGGTCCGTCACCACGACCAGCGTGGGGTTCTTCATCTCCGGCTGTTGCAGCAGCTTGCCCGCGTAGCAGGCCATGGTGATGCTCTTGCCCGAGCCCTGCGTGTGCCACACCACACCAGCCTTGCGCGAGCCTGGCTTTACCTCTTTTCCGTAAGTGGCGCGTTCCTCACGCACCTCCAGCAGCCCCTTGTCGGGAGAACTCGCCGCGATCACCGTGGCCCGCACCGCTTCGCGCACGGCGTGGAACTGGTGATAGCCCGCGATCTTCTTGATCACCGCATCGCCATCCTGCTCGAACAGCACGAAGTGACGGACGTAATCGAGGAACAGCTCGGGCGCAAAAAAGCCGCGCACCACGGTTTCCAGCTCCAGTTGCAGGCGGGGGCGGTCATCCTCGTTTGCAATGGTGCGCCAAGGCAACATCCGTTCGGCATTGGCAGTCAGCGAACCCACACGCGCCGTCCAGCCGTCACTGACCACCAGCGCCTCGTTGCTATTGAACAGATCGCTGATTTCGTCCTTGTAGGTCTGCAACTGATTGAAGGCATCCCAGACGTCGGTTTGTTCGTTTGCCGGGTTCTTCAGCTCGATCACCGCCAGCGGCAGGCCATTGATAAAAACCACCAGATCAGGGCGCCGAGGTTGCTTGGTGCCGGTGACCGTGAACTGGTTGATAACCAGAAATTCGTTGTGCTGCGGATTGGCAAAGTCGATCAGGTGCACCAGATCAGTCTTCTTGTCATCGCCAACCGAAAACTCCACCGCCACCCCCGAAAGCAGCAGCCGATGAAAACTCCGGTTGCGCACCACAGCCTGGGGCTCACTGATGGTTTGCACAATGTGTGCAGCCTGTTCCAGCGCAACAGCGGGAATGTGTGGGTTGATTCGCGCAAGTGCAGCCAGCAATCGGTCCCGCAGGAGAACCTGCCGGTAATCGGCCCGTTCAGGGTTCGTGGCGTCGGGTGCAATGTCCGGCCCATGCACAAACTGCCAACCAGTTTCCTGAAACCAGCCAATGCATAGGTCTTCGAGTTGTTGTTCGTTCATCATGGCTATGCCAACTCCCTGATTTGTGCCAGCCACGCGGCAAAGAACGCGCACTCAGCTTCGATCTTGGTCAGCCCGATCTTCTGGGCTGCGATCGGGCCATGCCTGCGCTTGTGATAACTGGGATTGTTCAATTCGCGCTCGAGATGCGCTGCGGGCTTGGTTTCGGGCCGGTCGTTGATGTGTTCGGGCGACGCGACTGCAGCACGAGCCGCCGCCAGTGCATCACTTGCTGCCTGCCAGCCTGGTTCGACTCGCGTCAATGTGTGCACATCGCTGAACAGCAGTGCCTCAAATTCATAGGGCTGGATATAGGGGATGAACCGCCCCGGCTGGCAACCAGCCTCGGCCACCACATCGGCGTGCAAGGCTTGCTTCAGTACCTCCAATCGCTGTGGCAAGTCGGGTTGTGCTCTCGAAGCATCAAAACCGGGGAAGCCGTTGTCCAGGCGGTACAGGTCGAACAAGGTCGTGACCACCGGCGCGCTGCTCTGCCGCAGGGTATTGCGCAAATGGCGTTTAACCCGGTCGTACTTCAAGGCGCCCCCTTTGTGGCCGGGAGAGGTCTCCACCATCTCGGGGATCAGGTTCAGGCCCAAGTCATAGAAGGCTGGTGCCAACACATCCCGCACGAAGGTTTCCTCAGTCTGTCCTTCGCAGACGATACACACGCGCCTCATCGGGTCGGCCTCCCGCCCAGCACGTTGCGCTTCCATAGGTCACCGAGGTTGTAGTCCTCTAACCATTCCTTCAACTCTTCCGGGTCCAGCCGCTTCAGTACCGTTGCTCCACTCTCTCGCTCCACAACCACGACGTCTTGCGGCTCAAAGGCGTTGAGCAATTCCACCGACTGGGTGGAAACGATCACCTGCTTGGTTTCGGCCACCTGCTTGAGCATGTCCGCCAGCAGGTTGATGGCATAGGGATGCAAGCCCAGTTCTGGTTCGTCGATCAACACCGTGTCGGGCAACAGGTGCGTGGGCTGCATCAATAGCGTGGTCAGGCAGATAAAGCGCAGTGTGCCATCGGAGAGCACATGGGCCTTGTAGGGGGTGTCTGGATCGGTCTGCTCGAACCACTCCAGCTCGATGCTTTCGGGCAGCGGGTCGCGGATGACAAAGCCGCCAAAGAAGGGGGCGGCCAGCTTGATGGTATCTACGATGCGCTGGTAGGCATCGGGAAAGGTTTTCTTGAGTTTGGCCAGATACGCTGCCAAGTTGTCTGCCGCTGGTTTCAAGCGCAGGTTGTCATTGCTGCCATGCGGGCGCTTCACCGCAGCGGAGTCTCCCGTGTCGTGGAAGTGATACTGCCGCCAACTTTGCATCGCAGGGCGCACGTAGGTGCTAACTGGCTGCTGGTCATCGCGCAGCTTGGCCTCATCGTGTGCCGTGCCCAGAGGAATGGACTTGGTAGTCAAATGGCCATCGATCCAGGTTTCTTCTCGGCTAAAGATCAGCCGGTTGTCTGCCGTCGGCGTAAGACTAATCCGATAGCCATTAGCGATTCTGTAGCTGTTTTTCTCGAAATAGATTTCGGCATCGATCTGCTGTGTGCGCTTGCGGCTACCGTGCAGTAGTGCATCCGGCCCGCCTTGCTTCTGCACAAAGGTCTGCAGGTTGCCATCGGCCAGTGCTGCCAGCAGTTTGAAGATACCGATGAAGTTGCTTTTGCCTGCGCCGTTGGCACCGATCAGCACGTTGAGGTTTCGCAGTTCGAAGGCTTCGAGCTTGGCAATGGATTTGTAGCCACGTAGCGTGACGGTTTTGAGTTTCATGGCACTACCCTCGCCATAGAAGAAAAGTAATTCATCAGGCAAACACCACCTGTCTACGTGCCACCGCAATGGCGAGCTTGAGAATATTCTCCAGGAGGCTGTGATCCGGCTTGCCATCGTCGCCTGCGGGTGTGTCGTACCAAAACGGACGAATCTTCAGCTTCAGCAACCGTGCTTCCTTTTGTGCTTTCTCTTGAAGCGTCGAGGGTTTGCTCAATAGTGCAAAATGATCCGGTATTTCAAAAGCAGCTTCATCCACGACAGACATGAAAAGATCGAGCGTCTTATCCTGCTCCAGACTGCAACCCAAGAACAACAGGGAATGGCTGATGAAAATCTGCCGCAGTGCCCGAGGTAGCTGGTTTTGGAACGAAAGCGGCTCACCATACGCGGCTTGATACTGCGCCTGAGTAAAAACGTAAGTGTTTTCCTGCCGCGCATCACCATGCAACTTGAGAATGCAGCGCTCGCCGCGCAGCAGGCGTTGTACAAAGGCATTACCCGGCTGCATGCCGTACATATAACCATCCAGCGCCTGGCTGCGTTGCTGGAACAGGTCCTCGATCACAGAGTCGAAGTTCGTAGTTACGATGCAGCCGCGTGCCAACTCCGGCAACAACAGAACAGGGCCTGCAATGGCGCCTGCGCGTTGGCGGAACTCGGTCTTGATAAAGTGCTTTACCTGATCTGCCGCCGCGTCATGCAGCACCTCCGCGGCCCGTAGGTAATCGTATTGCGCCATCAAAGGCTCGATGTCCTGCACGTCCAATCCATCGAGCTTCTGCGCGATCTTGCGCAATGCCTCACCCCACATAGGGTAACCACAAGATTTTGAAAGGCCCGCACCAACGAAAGGGGCAATTCTTCCTAACCGGATGGCATCCACTAGATCCAGAAACACCGCGGCCTGATCCGACTGCTTGATGAACTCAGTAGCTGCTGTACCGCCCCCAATTAATTGGACACGCTTTTGCAACTCAGGCTGCCTTTCGCATGGCATAGGCCTGACGGGCTTCGAGGGGTGACATGAAGCCCAGTTTTTCGAGACGCCAGTGGCGATTGTAAC
>JAGOSV010000102.1 GCA_018062105.1 Sterolibacterium sp.
GGTCAAGGTAGCCGCGTGCCACACCGATGCCGCCGATGTGAATCTCCCCAGCAACGCCCAGGGGCACCAGCTGGCCGTGACCGTCCAGAATCCGGATGCGGGTGTTGGCAATGGGGCGGCCAATGGGCGGGGCCTGCGAATGATCTGGATTGCACGTCTGGGTGGTGACGTAGACCGTGGCTTCCGTTGGGCCATAGGCGTTGATGAGGCGGCGTTTTTGTCCGGCCCATTGCCGGACGAGAGCGGCTGTGCTGGCTTCGCCGCCGACCAGCAGGGTACGCAGCCGTGGATAGCTGCGCTGTGGATCGTGATTGGGCAGGGCGGCCAGGGCTTGCAGGGCGACGGGCGGCAGCAGGGCGTGGCTGATGGCCTGCTGCTGCAAGGTTTCCTGCAGCGGCCGGCCGGGCAGAAGGGCATGGCGTTCTGCCAGGCACAGGGTGGCACCGTGGCTGAGGGCCAGGGCCCATTCCCAGGTAGCGGCATCGAAGGCTGGGCTGGCGAATTGCAGCAGCCGGCTGCCTGGCTTGAGACGCAGGTCGGCACCCGGATGACGGATGAGATTGACGAGTCCGCGGTGTTCCAGCAGGACCCCCTTGGGACGGCCGGTGGAGCCGGAGGTGTAGATGACGTAGGCCAGACTGTCTGGAGCCAAGGCCTGGGAAGCCATGTCCAGATTGTCTGCCGGCAGCTCTGCCAGCCGGGGGAGCACGTCATCGAGGGCGAGCAATACGCCCCCGGCCTGCTGATAGACGGCCAGTGCCGGAGCCAGCGTGGCCAGCAGCGGCCGCTGGCTCAGCAGCAGGGTTGGCCGGGCATCGGCCAGCAGGTCGGCCAGACGCTCGTGAGGAGTGTCCGGGTCGATCGGCAGGTAGGCTGCCCCGGCCTTGAGAATGGCCAGCAGGGCAACAATCATGTCCGGGCCACGGGTGCAGCAGAAGGCGACGTAATGTTGTGGCTGCGATGGCGGTTGAGGATGGATGCCCAGGGTTTGCAGATGGCGGGCCAGCCGGTTGGCCTGCTGGTTGAGGGCCAGGTAGCTGAGGGGCTGTTCCTGCCAGAGCAGCGCCGGGAGATCGGGGTGCTGGCGGGCACAGGCTTCGAAGAACTGGTGGGCTAGCTGCGGTGTGTTTTCTTTGGGTACGCGGTGTGGCCGGGGCGCGGGGTTGAGCGCGGCCAGATGGCGGCATTCTTCGTCCGGCAGGACGGGCAGCCGGCAGGGAGCCACGGGAAGATTCCGTTCCAGGGCGTCGGTCAGATGTTCCAGGGCTGTGTGCAGATAGGCGGCAAGCCGTGCCGGTGGAACGCGCGGATCGCTTTGCGCCGTCAGGGTGTAAGCATCACCGAGATCATCAACCGACAGGACGAAGGGATAGTTGGTGCGTTCCTGGCTGGCCAGTACCGCGATGCCGGGTACTTCGGCCGGTGGTGTTGGGCTGCTGTGGCGGTAGTTGAGGACGGCGGTAAAGAGCGGCAGGCCGGCCGGGATTGGACTGGTGCGCTGGGCCAGAGCCAGGGGGGCTTGCTCGTGACGTAGCAGCTCGACCAGTTCGTGGTGTGCCTGATCGACCAGCGTGCGGGCATTGCCCTGAGCCAGGTCGAAGCGCAACGGCAAGGTGTTGATGAACATGCCCAGCGCGCGGTCGGCCCCGGCCGTGCCTTGCAGGCGACCGGACAATACGCTGCCGAAGACGACGCGGTCGCGGCCGCTGGTGCGCCCGACCACCAGGGCCCAGGCGGCATGGAACAGGGCGGCCGGGCTTAGGCCGAGCCGGCGAGACTGCTGGCGCAGGCGGACGGCGAGCGCAGGAGTGACGGGCTGGCTGGCTTCGAGGATGTGCTGGCCATCACCATGTACATCGAGCAGGCCGAAGGGGGCAGTTGGCTCGTCGATGTCGGCCAGTCGGGCACGGAAGAATTCCGCCGTGGCAGCGGCATCGAAGCGGGCCTGAAGCTGGGCGATGAAGTGGCGGTAGGGCTGGGGGGGCGGCAGCCGTTCGATCTGCCCGGCCAGACACAGCATGATTTCTTCGATGGCCAGCTCGAGCGAGACATGATCGCTGATGAGGTGGTGCAGCTGCAGCAGCAAGGCGCAGCCCGGGCCGTTGGCCTCATTGGCCTGGGTGATGCGGATCAGCGGGGCCTGGCGTACATCCAGGTACTGCTGGCGGGGCGACATGCGGGCCCGCAGGCGGGTCACGGTGTCCTGCGCTCCGTCTTCCGGCAGATGTTCGATGGGCAGCTCGACCGTGCGTAGCACTACCTGCAGCGGCCGGGGCAGCCCCTCCCACAGCACGGCGCTGCGCAGGATGTCGTGGCGGGCGATGACCTGACGCAGGGCTTCGAGGAAGGCCGTGCAGTGATCGGCTGAGTCCAGCCGCAGTAGTGTTGGCAGGACATAGGCATCGCCTTCGTCCCTGTTTTCCGCACTCAGGCGATGGTGGAACAGCAGCCCTTCCTGTAGCGGGGCGAGCGGGTAGATGTCCTGGATGTTGGCGGCGCCACCGGGCACCTGGGCGCTGATATGTTCGATGTCCTGCGGACTGAGGTCGATCAGCGGCAGCAGCTCGGGGGTGATCTGCGTGCAGCCTGGTGGAATACGGTTGGCCGGGGCAACGAATGGCGGGTCGGCGGAGTCTTTCGAAGTGCCGGTGGTGCTTGCCAGAACGGCGGCCAGGGCGGCTACTGTCGGGTGCTGGAAGACGCTGCGCACCTCACAGGGCAGCCCCTGCTGGCGCAGCCGTTCGAGCATCTGGACGACCAGCAGGGAATGACCGCCGAGTTCGAAGAAGTGATCGTGTCGGCCGATTTGCCCGGCTTGCAACAAGTCTTGCCAGATGACCGCCAGGGTTTCCTCGATTTCACCGCACGGGGCCTGGTCGGCGGTGCGCGAACCGGCTGCGGACGAAGGGGTCGGCAGGGCCGTCCGGTCGAGCTTGCCATTGGGCAGCCGGGGCAGCCGGGGCAGCACGACGAAGGCGGCCGGTACCATGTAATCAGGCAACTGTTGCTGCAGATGCTGGCGCAGGTCGTCGGTGCGGATGGCTTCTGTCGGGGCATCGGTGGTCGTGTTGCCGGTCAGGTAGGCCACCAGCCGGCGCTCACCAGAGGCTTCCTCGCGTGCGATGACCACGGCTTCCTGCACTGCCGGATGGGCAGTCAGCCGGGCTTCGATCTCCCCTGGCTCGATGCGGAAGCCGCGAATCTTCAGCTGGAAATCGTTGCGCCCGAGGTATTCGAGGCGACCGTCGGGACGCCAGCGGGCAAGGTCGCCAGTTTTGTAGAGGCGGGCTTTGGGCTCGGAAGGGTCGGGACTGAAAGGGTCGGCGATGAAGCGTTCGGCGGTCAGTTCCGGGCGGTCGAAATAGCCGCGTGCCACGCCGATGCCGCCGAGAAAGAGTTCACCGGAGACGCCGATGGGCACTGGCTGGCCGAGGGGGTCGAGCAGGTAAGCGCGGGTGTTGGCGATGGGGGTGCCGATGAGGCGGGCACTGGGGAACGGTGTGTCCGGAGCCGGTTCGAGAACCTGGATGCTGGCATTCACCGAGGTTTCCGTCGGGCCGTAGGCATTGAGCAGTTGCGGCCGGTGGCCGTCACGCTGGAACCAGTGCTGGATGGCGGCGGCATTGACGGCTTCGCCACCGATGAAGATCTGCCGGACACAGGGTGGGATGGCGCTGTCCGTGTCCTGGACGAGGATCTGCCAGAAGGCCGTGGGCAGGTTCAGGATGTTGATCTGCGCGGCGGCGCAGCGCTGCCAGAAGGTGGCCGCCGTGCCCAGCCAGTCGTCGTCGCGCAGCACCAGGGTCAGGCCGTTGCACAGGGCCCCGAAGATTTCCTCCACCGACATGTCGAAGCTGAGGCTGGCGAACTGCAGCAGCCGGCGGCGCTGGTGCGGCTTGCCCTGCAGGGCGGCGGGCAGGGGCAGGTAGTGTTGCTGCAGGGCATTGACCAGATTGACCAGGCCGCGGTGTTCCAGCATGACACCCTTGGGTTGGCCCGTCGAGCCCGAGGTGTACATGATGTAAGCCAGGTGGTGTGCCTGTGGCTCGTTGCGTCGGGCGGTCGGATTGCTCCGGGCTTCGGCGGCGATGGCGGCGGCGGTGGCTGTCTCATCCAGAGCCAGAGTGCGGAAGGCGCTGGAGAGTGGTGCCAGCAGTGCTTGCGTACCCAGGACGAGCGCGGGTTTGGCATCGGCCAGCATGCTGTCGAGCCGTTCTTGCGGATAGCGCGGGTCGAGCGGTATGTAGGCGGCGCCGGCCTTGAGGATGCCCAGCAGGGCGACGATCATGGTCGGGCTGCGCTCGATGCACAAGGCCACCCGCTCTTCTGCCCGGATGCCCAGGCGACGCAGGTGGTGGGCCAGCTGGTTGGCCTGGGCATTGAGTGTGCGGTAGTTGAGGCTTTCTTCTCCGGCAAGCAGGGCTTCAGCGGCGGGCTGTTGGCGTACCTGGGCTTCGAAGCCATGTACCAGGCTGGGGGGGGCGGGTGGAAGGGGCCAGGCCGGGGTGTTGAAGTCTTCGAGCAGCTGGCGGCGTTCTTCTGCATCCAGTAGCGGCAGGTGGTGGATGGGCTGGCTTTCGTCGGCCAGCATGCCTTGCAGGAGATGGCGGAAATGGCCGATCCAGCGGCGGATGGTGGTGGCATCGAAAAGGTCGGTGGCGTATTGCAGCTCGCCGTGCAGCTGTCCTTCGTGCTCTTGCAGGTTGAGGCTGAGATCGAACTGCGTCGTGGGATTGGGCAGGTCGAGTAGGGCCAGGGTCAGGCCGGGCAATGCCAGCGTGCTGGGTGGCAGGTTTTGCAGGGCAAACATGACCTGGAAGAGCGGGCTGTGGGCCAGGCTGCGGGGCGGGTTGACCGTTTCGACGACCTGTTCGAAAGGCGTGTCTTGATGAGCGTAGGCCGCCAGGGTCTGTTCCCGGACTCGTTGCAGTACGCTGCGGCTGTCATCAATGGGCTGCAGGCGCAGACGCAGCGCCAGGGTGTTGACGAAGAAGCCGACCAGTCCTTCGAGCTCGGCATGTGGCCGGTTGGCCACCGGCACGCCGAGGACGAGATCATCCTGGCCGCTGAGACGCGCCAGGGTGATGCCCCAGGCAGCCTGCAGCAGCATGAAGAGGGTGATCTCGTGGCGTTGTGCCAGGGCATGCAGCTGCTGACATAACGGCTGCTCCAGCACGAAGCGCTGGCTGTCTCCGCGGTAGCTTTGCACGGCCGGACGTGGCCGGTCCGTGGGCAGCTCGAGCAGGGTTGGGGCGTCCTTGAGTTGCTCCTGCCAGTAATCCAGGGCGGTGCGCAGCCGGGTCTCTTGTAGTTGCTGGCGCTGCCACACGGCGTAGTCGGCATATTGCAGGGGTAGTGGTGGCAGCAGGGCGGACAGGGAGGAGGCGCTGGATGGGTCCTCTTCTGCCCGGGCACAGGCTGGATAGAGGGCGGCAAATTCACGCACCAGCAGGCCGATCGACCAGCCGTCGGAGATGATGTGGTGCATGACGAGACACAGCACATGATCTTCATCAGACAGCCGCAGCAGCAGGCCGCGGATCAGCGGGCCGCGGGCGAGATCGAAGGGGCGGCCGGTCTCGTCGGCCAGCTGTTGCATGAGGTGGGGCGGCAGCGGTGCCCGGGTGGCCGGGCCGTGGCCACGCAGGTCTTGCACGCGCAGGGCGAAGCGGGCTTCCTGGGCGGGCTGAATCTGCGGCTGGGGCTGGCCGTCGCACGAGGGGAAGGTGGTACGCAGGGTTTCGTGGCGGGCAAGGATGAGATCAAAGGCGCGCTGGACGGCGGCACAGGCCAGACGACCTTGCAGCCGCAGCGCACCGCTGATGTGATAGGCGCTGCCGGCCTCGCTGTCGAGCTGGTCGAGGAACCACAGGCGTTGCTGGCTCCAGGACAGCGGCAGTGGGCAAGGACGGGGCTGGAGCGGGAACTGGAATGGCTGCGCTTCCGTTGTCGGGTCGGTGTCATTCAGGCGCTGTTGCAGGCGGCGGGCCAGGGCATGGAGTTCCGGAGCCTCGAAAATGTCCTTGAGGGGCAGGGCGCAGGACAGCCGCTGGCGGATGCGGGCAGCCAGTTGCACAGCCAGCAGTGAATGCCCGCCGAGATGGAAGAAGTGGTCATGACGGCCGATACGTTCGCACTGCAGCAGGGTCTGCCACAGTTCGGCCAGCGTTTCCTCGAGGTCGCCCTGCGGCTTGACGTATGTTTCGCTGGCGCTGTCCTGGTCGGTTGCTGGCGGCGGCAGGGCGGCCAGATCGAGCTTGCCATTGGCTGTCAGTGGCAGGGCAACGAGGCGCACCCAGGCGGCCGGAATCATGTGCTCGGGCAGGGCGGCGGCAAGGTG
>JAGOSV010000103.1 GCA_018062105.1 Sterolibacterium sp.
CGCCGGTGATCGGCTATCTGCTGGTGGGTGCGCTGGTCGGGCCCCATGCCCTGGCGGTGGTGCCGGACGATGAAGGGACGCGCCATCTGGCCGAGTTCGGGGTGGTGTTCCTGATGTTTACCATCGGTCTGGAATTTTCGTTGACTCGTTTGTTCAGCATGAAACGGCTGGTTTTCGGCTTGGGTACGGCACAGGTGGCCTTAACCATGCTGGCGGTTTTGCTGCTGTCCATGGTCGTGGAGCTGTCCTGGCGGGGGGCGCTGGCGCTGGGCGGGGCGCTGGCCATGTCATCCACGGCGGTGGCCAGCAAGCTGCTGGTGGATCGGGGCGAGCTGGATTCGCCGCATGGTCGCCAGATCATGGGGGTGCTGCTGTTTCAGGATCTGGCCGTCGTGCCCTTGCTGATCCTGTTGCCGGCTTTGTCCGGCAGTGGCGATGCGGTACTGGAAGTGCTGCTGCTGGCAGCGCTCAAGGCTGCCATTGCGCTGGTGGTTGTGCTGTTTTTTGGCCAGCGTGTGATGCGGGTGTGGTTTACTGTGGTGGCTCAGCGCAAATCGACCGAGCTGTTCATCCTCAATGTGCTGCTGATTACTCTGGGGTTGGCCTGGCTGACGGAGAAGATGGGCTTGTCGCTGGCGCTGGGGGCGTTCATCGCCGGCATGCTGATTTCCGAAACGGAATACCGATTCAAGGTAGAGGAGGACATCAAGCCATTCCGTGATGTATTGCTGGGGCTGTTTTTCGTCACGGTCGGCATGTACCTCGACCCACACTTGATTGCCCAGAATTTCCTGTTGGTCATCCTGTTGTTGCTGGCCTTGCTGGTGCTCAAGCTGTTGGTGGTGTTTGTTCTGGCGCGGTTGCTGGGCAGCCCAGCGGGGGCTTCACTGCGTTCTGGGCTCTGGTTGTGTGCGGGCGGCGAGTTTGGCTTCGTGTTGCTGACGCTCGGGTTGGAACAACATCTGGTCGAGCCGGGGGTTGCCCAGACAGTGCTGGCCGCCCTGGTTTTGTCCTTGCTGGCGGCACCGTTCCTGATCCATTACAGCGACCGCATCGTGCTGCGGCTGGTGGCTTCGGAATGGCTGTTGCGCTCGATGGCACTGACCCAGGTGGCGGCCCGTTCCATCAGCAGCGACAAGCATGTGATCTTGTGCGGTTACGGGCGCACCGGCCAGCATCTGGCGCGTTTTCTGGAAAAGGAAAACATTCCGCTGGTGGCCCTCGATCTCGATCCGGACCGGGTGCGTGAGGCGGCGGCGGCGGGGGATTCCGTGGTGTTTGGCGATGCCTCGAAGCGCGAGATGCTGGTAGCCGCCGGCTTGCAGCGCGCCAATGTCGTCGTCGTGACGTCCAATGATCCGCAACTGGCCTTGCGCGTGTTGCACCATGTCCAGGCGCTGCGCCCTGATCTGCCCGTTGTTGTCCGCGCCGCCGAGGAGCGGGATATCGAGCGTTTCAAGGCGGCTGGTGCCACGGAAGTCATTCCGGAAGCGCTCGAATCCAGCGTCATGCTGGCGACCCATGCCCTGGCACTGGTGGGGGTGCCGATGCAGCGGGTCATCCGGCTGCTGGGTGAAATCCGCGAGCAGCGTTACAGCCTGCTGCGCGGGTTCTTCCATGGGCTTACGGATGTGGGCAGTGGTGGCGACCCCTTGTCGCAGATCCGCCTGCATTCCGTGACGCTCCATGCCGGTGCCCCGGCCGTGCATGGCACCTTGGGGGCGCAGTCCTTCGATGAGCTCGAGATCACCGTGCTGGCGCTGCGGCGCAGTGGTCAGCGCAGCATTACGCCCGGGCCGGAAACCGTGCTGGCAGATGGCGATGTGCTGGTGTTGCAGGGAACGGAGGTGGCGCTGGTGATGGCCGAGGAGCGGCTGCTGCGCGGCAGCTGAGCGTTATAGATGGGTTATGGTTGCGGGTAGATCTGTGCCGGGTCTTTCAGCACAGGCTCGACGTCCTGCCACTGGCCATCGACCAGTTGCTGATAGAAGCAGCCGCGCCGTCCGGTGTGGCAGGCAATGCCGCCGGTCTGCTCGACTTTCAACAGTAACGTGTCGCCGTCGCAGTCGAGACGCAGGTCGAGTACTTTCTGGGTGTGGCCGGATTCTTCACCCTTGTGCCACAGCTTGCGCCGCGAGCGTGACCAATACACCGCCTCGCCGCGCTCGACGGTCAGTTGCAGGGCTTCGCGGTTCATCCAGGCAAACATCAATACTTCGCCGCTGGTGGCATCCTGGGCAATGACCGGTAGCAGCCCTTGTTCGTTCCAGGTGATTTTTTTCAGCCAGTCCTGTTTGTTGCTGCTGACGTTCATAGCCGTACCTCGATGCCCTGGTCGCGCAGGTATTCCTTGGCCTGGCGCACGCTGTATTCGCCGTAGTGGAAGATGCTGGCGGCGAGTACGGCATCGGCCCGGCCTTGCAGCACGCCATCGGCCAGATGCTGCAGGGTGCCGACACCGCCGCTGGCGATGACCGGGATATCAACGGCTTCGGAAATGGCGCGGGTCAGTGCCAGGTCGAAGCCATTGCGGGTGCCGTCGCGATCCATGCTGGTGAGCAGGATTTCGCCCGCCCCCAGTGCCTGGATTTCCTGCGCCCAGGCAATGGCATCGCGCCCGGTGTTGCGCCGCCCGCCGTGGGTAAAGACTTCCCAGCGTTGCGGTGCGGTCTGCTTGGCGTCGATGGCGACGACGATGCACTGGCTGCCGACCTTGGCAGAGGCGTCGTGGATGAGTTGCGGATTCTCGACGGCTGCCGTGTTCATGCTGACCTTGTCGGCTCCGGCATTGAGCAGGCGCCGCACGTCGGCCACGGCACGCACGCCGCCGCCGACAGTGAGCGGGATGAAGACCTGTTCGGCGACCTGTTCGACGACATGCAGGATGATGTCGCGCTGGTCGGAGCTGGCGGTGATGTCGAGGAAGGTCAGTTCATCGGCGCCCTGTTCGTCATAGCGGCGGGCGATTTCGACGGGATCGCCGGCATCGCGCAGTTCGACGAAGTTCACGCCCTTGACGACACGGCCGGCGGAAACATCGAGGCAGGGGATGATGCGTTTGGCAAGCATGGGGTGTGGCGCGAGAGGGGTGAGGGGTATAGATTCAGCCTTGGGCGGCTTTGCTGAGTTTGTCGGCTTCGGCCTGGGCTTGTTGGAAATCCAGCTTTCCTTCGTAGATGGCGCGACCGGTGATGGCACCGCTGATCCCTTCTGCCTGTACGGCACACAGTGCCAGGATGTCGTCGAGGCTACCGATGCCGCCGCTGGCGATGACGGGGATGGTCAGCGCCTGGGCGAGCTTGACGGTGGCGTCGATATTCACACCGGAGAGCATGCCGTCGCGGCCGATGTCGGTGTAGATGATGGCTTCGACGCCGTAGCCTTCAAATTTTTTCGCTAGGTCGATGACGTCATGGCCGGTCAGTTTCGACCAGCCGTCGACTGCCACTTTGCCGTCCCGGGCATCGAGGCCGACGATGATGTGGCCGGGGAAGGCGCCGCAGGCATCGTGCAGAAAGCCGGGGTTTTTCACCGCGGCGGTGCCGACGATGATATAGCTGATGCCATCATCCAGGCAGCGTTCGATGGTGTCCAGATCGCGCAGTCCGCCGCCCAGTTGTACCGGGATTTCACTGCCGACTTCTTTCAGGATGGCCTTGATAGCGGCTTCATTTTTCGGTTTTCCGGCAAAGGCGCCATTGAGGTCGACCAGATGCAGCCGGCGTGCACCTTGCTGGATCCAGTGGCGAGCCATGGCGGCGGGGTCTTCGGAAAAGAGGGTGGCATCTTCCATGGCGCCTTGTTTGAGGCGAACACAGTGGCCGTCCTTGAGGTCGATGGCGGGAATCAGCAACATGATGGGTCAACCGTGATGGATAAGGAGTGGGAGTGGGTCAGGGGTTCCAGCACATGAAGTTGGCGAGCAGTGCAAGACCGTCGCGGGCACTTTTTTCCGGATGGAACTGGACGGCGAAAATATTATCGCGTGCCACGGCGCTGGTAAAGGGGATGCCGTAGTTGGTGGTGCCGGCGGTGAGTGCCGCATCGTCCGGGGCAACGTGATAGCTGTGCACGAAGTAGAAACGCGCTCCGTCATCGATGTCCGACCATAAGGGATGGGGATGGGAATGATGATGGGATTGACGCACTTCGTTCCAGCCCATGTGCGGCACTTTGAGGCGCTGGCCATCGGCAGTCTGCATGCGCTCGGCCGGAAAGCGTGGCACCCGGCCGGGCAGGATGGATAGTCCTGTGACATGGCCTTCTTCGGCCTGGCCAAACAGCATTTGCAGGCCGACACAGATGCCGAGAAAGGGTTTGCGGGCGGCGGCCTGGATCACGGCTTCGTGCAGGCCGCGCGCGGCCAGTTCGCGCATGCAGTCGGGCATGGCGCCCTGGCCGGGGACGACGACACGGTCGGCGGCGGCGATAGTGGCGGACTGATCCGTGACGATGACGCGGTCGCGGGGGGCGACATGTTCGATGGCCTTGGCCACCGAACGCAGATTTCCCATGCCGTAATCGACGACGGCGACAGTGCTGCTCATGATACGTTCAGCTCAAAGAGTGCCTTTGGTGGAAGGAATGCTGCCGGCAGCACGCGGGTCGGGCTCGCTGGCCATGCGCAGGGCGCGGCCAAAGGCCTTGAAGACGGTTTCGGCTTGATGGTGGGCGTTGTCGCCGCGCAGGGTGTCGATATGCACGGTGATACCGGCATGATTGACCAGTCCCTGGAAGAATTCGCGTACCAGATCGACGTCGAAATCACCAATGGCGGCACGGCTGAAGGGCACGTTGAAGATCAGCCCCGGCCGGCCGGAAAGATCGACGACCACACGCGACAGGGCTTCATCCAGCGGGACATAGGCATGGCCATAACGGCGCAGCCCTCTTTTGTCGCCCAGTGCCTGTGCCAGGGCTTGTCCCAGTGTGATGCCGACATCCTCGACGGTGTGGTGGGCGTCGATGTGCAGGTCGCCCTGGGCGGTGATGGCCATATCCAGCAGACCGTGCCGGGCAATCTGGTCAAGCATGTGGTCGAAGAAACCGACGCCTGACGACAACTGGCTTTGGCCGCTGCCATCGAGATCGAGCTTGACGCAAACCTGGGTTTCCAGGGTGTTGCGGGTAATGTCGCTTTGCCGCATGGTGAGAGATGAAAATCGCTGCTGAACCGGAAAAGGCGAACCTTACGCAAAGATGCACGAAAAGACAATGGGTGGGCGATAATCCGCTGTTCCTTTTTTGTTCCTGCATCATGAATAGCCGATACTGGAGCGCCACGGCGCGCAATCTGACGCCTTATGTGCCTGGTGAGCAGCCCAGGCTTGCCAATCTCGTCAAGCTCAATACCAACGAGAACCCTTATCCCCCGTCGCCACGGGTACTGGCGGCCTTGCGGGACGAGTTGGGTGATGAGGGGGCTTCTTTGCGGTTGTATCCGGATCCATCGGCCAGCCGTCTGCGGCAGACGATTGCGGATCATTACGGTCTGAAGATCGGACAGGTGTTTGTCGGCAATGGCTCGGACGAAGTACTGGCGCATGTCTTTCTTGGCCTGCTCAAGCAGGATCGTCCCCTTTTGTTTCCGGACATCACCTACAGTTTTTATCCGGTGTATTGCGGGCTCTACGACATCGAATACCAGACGCTGCCGCTGGATGAGCGCTACCGTATCCGCGTCGATGATTATCTGAATGGCGGCAATGGTGGCAATGGCGGCATCATTTTCCCCAACCCCAATGCACCTACCGGCTGCCTGTTGCCGGGCAGCGAGATCGAGCGGCTGTTGCAGGCCAATACCGGTTCCGTGGTGGTGGTCGATGAAGCCTATGTCGATTTTGGTGGCGCGGGGGCTTCGGTCATACCCCTGGTCGAGCGTTACCCCAATCTGCTGGTGGTACATACGCTGTCCAAGTCGCGCTCGCTGGCTGGTCTGCGGGTGGGGTTTGCTGTCGGTCATCCGGATCTGATCGAGGCGCTGCATCGCGTCAAGGACAGCTTCAATTCCTATCCGCTCGACCGGCTGGCCATCGCGGGTGCCGTGGCTGCCTTCGAGGATCGCGCCTGGTTCGAACACACCTGCCGTGCCGTCATCGACAGCCGCACGGCACTGGTGGCCGGCTTGCAGGCGCTGGGCTTCGAGGTACTGCCGTCGGCTGCCAATTTTGTCTTTGTCCGCCATCCGGCGCGAGATGCGGCGGCGCTGGCTGCGGCCTTGCGCGCACGCAGCATCATCGTGCGCCACTTCCGCCAGCCGCGCATCGAGCAGTTCTTGCGCATCACCATTGGCACGGAAGAACAATGCCAATGCTTGCTGGTGGCCTTGCGCA
>JAGOSV010000002.1 GCA_018062105.1 Sterolibacterium sp.
GATGTAATCGATATCGTCGAGGTTCATCTGTGCGTTACGCAGCGCATTGACCATGCAGCGGCGCGCTCCGTCGCCATCTTCTGCCGGTGCCGTCATGTGGTGGGCATCGCCACTCATGCCATAGCCAGCAACTTCGGCGTAAATCTTCGCACCGCGTGCCCGGGCATGCTCGTACTCTTCCAGCACCAGCACCCCAGCCCCTTCACCAAGCACGAAGCCGTCGCGCTCCTTGTCCCAGGGACGGCTGGCCGTCGCCGGGTCATCATTGCGCGTCGACAAGGCACGCGCCGAGGCAAAGCCGCCAATGGCCAGCGGCGTCACCGTCGATTCCGCACCACCACAGATCATGACATCCGCGTCGCCATATTCGATCATGCGGGAGGATTCGCCGATACAGTGGGTGGCGGTAGTACAGGCCGTCACCATCGCCAGATTCGGCCCTTTGAGGCCGAACAGGATGGACAGATGGCCGGAAATCATATTGATGATGGTGCCGGGAATGAAAAAAGGAGAAATCTTGCGCGGCCCGCCGGCCAGATAATCGTTGTGCGTCTCCTCGATCATCGGCAGCCCCCCGATGCCCGAACCGACATTCACCCCCACCCGCTCGGCATTGGCCTCCGTGACTTCCAGACCGCAATCCTTGAAAGCCTGGATGCCGGCCGCCATGCCGTAATGGATGAAGGTATCCATACGGCGGGCATCCTTGGCGGAAATATAGGCCGTGATATCGAAATCCTTGACCTCACCGGCAATTTGCGAAGCAAACGCCGATGCGTCGAAGCGGCTGATCCGGCCAATGCCGGAACGTCCCGCCACGATATTGTCCCAGGCCGTGGCAACACTGTTGCCCACGGGTGACACGATGCCCAGACCGGTAACGACGACTCTGCGACGCGCCAAGACATTCTCCCCAGATTTGATCGCTGACAAACTTAGGCCGTTGCTGAAGGTAATCCACCATCGCAACGGCCCGGGCAAGATACCCTGTCATCCACCGTGGCCAGCAGCCCCGGTGTGACCTAGCATTATTTCTTCAGGTTGTTATTGACGTAGTCGATGGCTTGTTGCACCGTGGTGATTTTCTCGGCATCTTCATCCGGAATCTCGCACTCGAACTCTTCTTCAAGCGCCATCACCAGCTCAACGGTGTCGAGCGAATCGGCGCCCAGATCATCAACGAAGGCCGATTCATTCTTGATGTCGGACTCATTGACGCCCAGCTGCTCGGCGACGATCTTGCGGACACGTTGTTCGATGTTCTCCATGGACTGCTCCTTTTCCCTGTTTGGTCGGGTGTGATAAATGAAACGATAATTTTAGCAGAATGTCCCTGCCGGAATAAGCGGCCGGGACGCAAACTTAACTCATGTACATGCCGCCATTGACATGCAGCGTCACGCCGCTGACATAGCTGGCACGCGGGCTGGCAAGAAACCCCACGGCAGCAGCAATTTCGTCGGCATGCCCCAGCCGCCCCAGCGGAATCTTGTGCAGCAGGGCATCCTTCTGCGCCTCCGGCAGCGCACGGGTCATGTCCGTATCGATGAAGCCGGGTGCCACGCAATTCACGGTGATGTTGCGGCTGCCCAGTTCCTGCGCCAAGGCACGCGTCATGCCGGCCACCCCGGCCTTGGCGGCCGCGTAATTGGCCTGCCCCGGATTACCGGCAGCACCGACCACCGAAGTGATATTGATGATGCGCCCCTGGCGTGCCTTCATCATGCCGCGCATGACCAGCTTGGACAGGCGGAACACGGCCTTCAGGTTAGTGTCGATGACGGCATCCCACTCATCATCCTTCATCCGCATGGCGAGGTTGTCACGAGTGATGCCGGCATTATTGACAAGGATGGCGACGGTACCGAACTTTCCTTCGATCTCACCCAGCAGCGCGTCACATGCGGCGGCATCGGTGACATCGAGTGCAGCCCCCAAACCCTTGATTCCGGCGGCTTCAAGCCCCTTCTGGATGTCGGCGGCCCCCTCGGAGGTCGTGGCAGTGCCGATGACCGTGGCCCCCATCTTGCCCAGTTCCACAGCAATGGCACGGCCAATGCCACGCGATGCGCCCGTGACGAGTGCCACCTGTCCTGTCAACATAACGACTCCTTGCTTGTCCGAAAATAAAAAAACCGTATCAGGCCGACAGATTCGCGATGGCCGCATCCATCCCGGCCGCATCTGCCAGCGCCCCGCCTTCGAGGCCATCGGCACAACGCTTGACCAGCCCTGCCAGCACCTTGCCCGGGCCACATTCATAAACATGGCTCACACCATGGGCGGCCATCGCCTGCATGGTCTCGACCCAACGCACCGGTGCTGCAGCCTGACGCACCAGCGCGTCACGAATCTGCGCCGGATCCTGAACGATGGCGACATCGACGTTGTTGATCAACGGAATTTTCGGCGCACACACCGCCAGGGTCAGTAACCGCTGTTGCAGCTTTTCTGCCGCCGGACGCATCAAGGCGCAATGGAACGGTGCTGAAACCGGCAGCAGCATGGCCCGCTTGGCGCCACGCGCCTTGCAAAGATCAGCGGCCCGCTGCACGGCCGTGGCATGCCCCGCAATGACGGTCTGCTCGGGTGCATTCAGGTTGACTGCCTCGACCACATCGCCGGCCGCTCCCTGTTGCACGGCTTCAGCACAGGCCGCGCGTACCGTGGCCACATCCAGCCCGAGAATGGCTGCCATGCCGCCCTCGCCGGCCGGCACAGCCTCCTGCATGGCGCGGGCACGCAACTCGACCAGCGGCACGGCATCGGCAAAGGAAATAGCACCTGCTGCCACCAACGCCGAATACTCCCCCAGGCTATGCCCGGCCACCAGCGCCGGCTCCTGCCCGCCTTTGGCCAACCACAGACGATAGGCGGCAATCCCGGCCGTCAGCATCAGGGGCTGGGTATTGACGGTCTGGTTGAGTGCCTCGGCCGGCCCTTCGCTGACGAGCTGCCAGAGATCGCGCCCCAGTGCCGCAGAGGCTTCGGCAAAGGTTGTCCGGATGACCGGATGATCTCCATAAGCGTCCATCATGCCGAGCTTTTGCGAGCCCTGACCAGGAAATACGAGCGCAAATTTCATACGAATCCGGATCCTCTGAATAAACGTCTGGACGAAGAATGATGTGGCGAACGATATGACCGTAATAATGGCTGTGGCATGAAGGATCAGAGCCGCAGCAACACTGCCCCCCAGGTGAAGCCGCCGCCCACACCTTCCAGCAGCAGCGTCTGCCCAGGCCGTACCTGTCCGGCGCGCACTGCCTCATCCAGCGCCAGAGGTACAGAAGCAGCCGAAGTATTACCGTGACGATCCACGCTGACGACGATCTGCCCGGTGGACAATTCCAGTTTTTTTGCCGTGGCCTGCAAGATGCGGATGTTGGCCTGATGCGGAATCAGCCAATCGATGTCACATGGGCGCAGACCGGCTTCTGCCAGCACTTCGTGCGCCACTTCGGCCAGCACGCGAACCGCAAACTTGAACACCTGTTTGCCATCCATCTGCAAGAAGGGAGTGCCAATCACCTGCCCGCCGCTGATCTGGCCGGGCACCGACAGGATGTCGCTGTAACGGCCATCGGCATGCAAGGCGGTAGCAAGTATGCCCGGCTCATCACTGGCCTCCAGCACCACGGCTCCGGCACCATCCCCGAACAGCACGCAAGTTCCCCGGTCGTTCCAGTCGAGAATGCGCGAAAACACCTCGGCACCGACCACCAACGCACATTTGTGCGAACCGGAACGGATGAATTTTTCAGCCACTGTCAGGGCATACACGAAGCCACTGCACACCGCCTGCACATCAAAGGCCGCGCCCCCTCGGGTGATGCCCAGCTTGTTCTGCAGGATGGCGGCACTGCTGGGGAAAATGAAATCGGGCGTCGACGTGGCATAGACGATCAGATCGACTTCGTCGGCCTGTCGCCCGGCTGCCTCGAGCGCCCGCTGGCAGGCGATGAGCGCCAGATCGGTAGACACCACGCCAGCTTCAGCCAGATGACGCGTGCGGATGCCGGTGCGCTCAACGACCCATTCGTCGCTGGTGTCGATGCCGCGCGCCCGCAAATCGTCATTGCTGACCGGCTGGCCAGGCAGATAGCTGCCGGTACCGGTGATGCGTGCATGGAGGGCAGTGTCGTGATGAACCATATTATCTATTCATGATCGGATCGAACCGTTACCGCCATCGCGATCGCCATTCGATGCCGTATTTGCCACGCTCATGCCGACAAGGGCACCGCCACCACATCCACATTCAGGGTGGACGGCGGCAACTGAGCCATGCGCTCGGCGATACGCTCGGGCAGGCGGTTGCGTACCGCTTCAGCCGCCCGTTCCAGGGCATTGAAAAAGGCATAGGAATCCGCCGAGCCGTGACTCTTGACGACCACACCGCGCAAACCCAGCAACCCGGCACCGTTGTAACGGCGCGGATCGAAGCGATGCTTAAAGGCTTTCAGCACGCGCAGCGCCATCAGAGCCGCGAATTTTGTCAGGATGTTGCGGGTGAATTCATACTTCAGGGCATCGAACACCATGTGCGCCAGCCCTTCCGACGCCTTCAGGGTGACATTACCGACAAAACCGTCGCACACCACCAGGTCCACGGTGCCCTTGAAGATGTCATCTCCCTCGATATTGCCATAAAAATTAAGGCCGCTATCCCGCAGCAACTCACCCGCCTGCTTGACGACATCGTTGCCCTTGATGATCTCCTCACCGATGTTCAACAGGCCAACGGTGGGCTGTTCCTTGTGTTCCAGTGCCGAGACGAGCTGCGAACCCATGACAGCAAACTGCAACAGATGCTCGGGCGTGCAATCGACATTGGCCCCGAGATCGAGCATGTAGGTATAGCCGTTGATGTTGGGCATGGCCGTGGCGATGGCCGGCCGGTCGATGCCGGGCAATGTCTTCAGAACAAAGCGCGACACCGCCATCAAGGCACCGGTATTGCCCGCCGACACCGCGCCCTGGGCGTCGCCGGACTTGACGAGTTCGGCCATCACCCGCATCGAAGAATCCTTCTTGATGCGCAGCGCCGTCGCCACCGGGTCGTCCATATTCACGGTTTCGCTGGCGTGACGCACGACCAGGCGCGCACCGAACTCCTTGCGTGCCGTAGTCAGCAGGGGCGACAGCACCTCCTCGCGGCCAACGAGAATCACCGCGCAATCAACATCCTTGCGCAGAAACTCCAGAGCCGCAGGCACCGTCACCGAGGGGCCATGATCCCCCCCCATGCAATCGACGGCCAAAGTGACCGTCATCGCATCCATCCCGAAAAAGGAAGATTTCGCAAAACCGGAACGACTGGATCCTGTAAATCCGGGCTGCCACAGAAAACCGGCAGCACCCCGCTTTCACACAGTCGCATCACCGTAAAGGAATTACTCGCCCTTACCCTTGGCGACTTTCTTGCCACGGTAGTAGCCGCTCGGGCTGATGTGGTGGCGCAAATGCACTTCGCCCGTCGTCGCTTCCACCGCCAGCGGGGGGGCCGTCAGAAAGTCATGGGCACGATGCATGCCACGCTTGGACGGGGATTTCTTGTTCTGTTGCACAGCCATGTCACTACTCCTTCAAAAAACTTCAAAGCAAAAATCAATGTGTCCGCTTCAACTGCGCCAGCGCCGCAAACGGCGAGGCTGCCGCCCGGCCATCATCATGGACAGGCACACTGCACACCTCATGCACGGGGGCAATCGGCAGACTCAGCAAGACTTCATCCTCAACCAATTCGAGCACCGACTGCCCGATCGCAGCCTCGATCGGATCGATGTTGTCATGTTCCGGCCCTGCCATTCCCAATCCGGCAAAATCCTCATTCTCCTCATCTGGCCAGGCCTCCCCGGCTGCCAGAGGCAGCAGATGGTTGTCTGCCCGCAAATGCACCTGCAACGGCAACAAACAGCGCTGGCACGTCATCCAGAGCGACCCCTCGACCGTCAGTGCCAGAATGGCCCGCTGCCTGCCCTGCACATCGAGCCGCCGCTCGCCACGCAACGACCAGTCCAGAGTACCTTCTTCGCGCGCCAGCAAGTCAGCCAGACGCACAAGCGCCGACAACGGCACCTGGCCCGAGACCTGGCGCCCGGTGCGTGCAAATTCAAGACTATCGATGAGAACGTCGCCCGACCGCATTCTGTTTCAGGGGCACGAAAAACACGGGATAATATTAGCTTTTGTTTTCGCAGTCAAAAAAGACGCACTTCTCCTCATGAAATTCAGCCCCTCGACCTCCGGCAACATGCCCTCCGGCAACATGCCTTCGCCCCTTCCCCTAATCCTGGCATCGACTTCGATCTACCGTCAGGAACTCCTGTCCCGGCTGCAACACCCCTACACCGCC
The DNA here is from genome assembly GCA_018062105.1 of Sterolibacterium sp. GTDB lineage: Bacteria > Pseudomonadota > Gammaproteobacteria > Burkholderiales > Rhodocyclaceae > Sterolibacterium. Next base: position 6,359 of record JAGOSV010000002.1, read on the forward strand.
ATTGCCCCACTCGCCGACGAAGCGGCGCACCCGGGCGAGGATTCTGCCGCCCTGGCCGAACGGCTGGCCGAAACCAAGGCCCGTTCCCTGGCAGACCGCTACCCCAGCGCCCTGATCATCGGCAGCGATCAGGTCGCCTATTGCGGGGCACAGCGCTTCGGCAAACCTGGCAGCCGGGAACGCGCCTGCCAACAACTGCAATCCATGCGTGGCAAAGAAGTGATCTTCCACACCGGATTGTGTCTGCTCAATACCGCCAGCGGCCGCAGCCAGCTTGCCGGCGTGCCAACCCGGGTACGCATGCGCGCTCTGAGTGACGAGGAAATCCACCGCTACCTCGACCGGGAAGATGCCCTCAACTGTGCCGGCAGCGCCAAATCCGAAGGACTGGGCATCGCCCTGATGGATGCCCTGCAAGGAGACGATCCCACCGCCCTAGTCGGCCTGCCCCTGATTGCCCTGTGCCGCATGCTGCGGGCCGAGGGCATCGCCCTGCCGTAAACCTGAGGATGATGGATGATCCTAGAAACCGCAGTTGACCGCTGATTTCTAGGGAAACACTGATTAAGTCATCCCCGCGAAGGCGGGGATCCAGTAAGTCGTTGAAACCATAGATTCCCGCCTTCGCGGGAATGACGAAATCTGGACTTCTTCAGTGTTTCCCTAGTATGAAGTCCTTGTTTTTCTAAACATTTTGGCTCTGGTTAGCCCTCACCTTTTGGGTGAGAACGCTAAGGAAACACTGATCAAGTCATTCCCGCGAAGGCGGGAATCCAGTAAGTTGTTGAAACCATGGATTCCCGCCTTCGCGGGAATGACGAAATCTGGACTTCTTCAGCGTTTCCCTAAACCTCCGATTGCACGTTTTTCCGTCGGCCTGACTGCGTTGCTCCTCCTTGCAGGCATCGGGCATGCAGCGTCGTCGCGTCTTGTCAGATCACCGGAAAAACGCACACTCGAAGGCTTCCAACTGCGGTTTCTAGGATGATAGGCGATGGCTCAGGCCGAAAAATCAAAAGGTTCCAGAGAGCCTCGCCCCGCCCGGATCAGCTGCGGATAACCGCCGGCCAAATCGATCACCGTGGTTGGCTGTCCAGGGCAAGGGCCACCATCAATGACCAGATCGAGCCGCGTCCCCAGGCGCTCACGAATGTCATGGCTGTCCGTCAAGCCTTCTCCGCTGCCCGCCTCAACCGACATCTCTTCCGGCAGGATCAGGGTTGACGTCAGCAACGGTTCGTCCAGTTCCTGCAGCAGTCGCTGCACCAGTACATGATCGGGAATACGCAGCCCCACGGTCTTGCGCCGGGGATGCAGGATGCGCTTGGGCAGCTCGCGGCTGCCTTCCAGGATGAAGGTGTAACTGCCGGGTGTGGTGGCTTTGAGCAGGCGGTAGGTGCTGTTATCGACCCGGGCATAGGTGGCAATCTGTGACAGGTCGCGACACATCAGGGTAAACAGATGCTTTTCGTCGACACCGCGAATTCGCCGGATGCGTTCGAGCAGCGCCGCATCGCCCAGATGCCCGACCAGCGCGTAGGCCGAGTCCGTTGGCAGCGCCACCAGCCCGCCCTCCCGGATGATCTCCACCGCATGACGGATCAGGCGTGGCTGAGGTTCGTCAGGATGGATGTAGAAAAGCTGTGCCATTACCGGCTCCTCAATCCCGGATCAGCCGCTTCCAGATGGGCTCGACGCCCTCCGGCAAAGCGGGCAGCCGACCCAAATCCACACGACTCTCACCCGGGCCATGAAAATCCGAGCCGCGCGACGCCAGCAAGCCAAATTCCCGCGCGTGACGGGCGGCCGCCTGCATCTCATCGGCGCTGTGCGAGCCGGACAACACCTCGATCCCATCCCCGCCCAGGTCACGAAACTCCCCCAACAGACGACGCAGCTCCGCTTTCGTCACGCGATAACGTCCAGGATGAGCGATGACAGCCAGGCCGCCGGCCTCATGTATCCACTGCACCGCCGTCGCCAGCGTCGTCCATTGATGCGGCACATAGCCCGGCTTGCCGCGTGCCAGCCAGTGATCAAACACCGAACGCACATCCGGCGCATGGCCGGCCTCGACGATATAACGGGCGAAATGGGAACGGCCAACCAGCGCAGGGTTACCGGCATAGCGCAATGCCCCTTCATAAGCCCCCGCAATTCCCGCTTCGGCCAAAGCCTGCGCCATCCGGCGCGCACGCGCATCACGCCCGCCGCGCAACTGTGCTAGCCCAGTGTCCAGTACGGCATAGTCCGGATCAACCCCCAGGCCAACCACATGGATGGTCTGATCATTCCCCCAGCTCACCGATATTTCCACGCCATCGAGGAAACGTACCCCGAATTCCTCTGCCGCGGCACGAGCCTCCGACAACCCTGCCAGCTCGTCATGATCGGTCAATGCCAGCAGCGTCACACCATTTTCATGGGCACGCTGCACCAGTGCCCTGGGGTTCAACAGGCCATCCGAAACATTGGAATGACAATGCAGATCGGCATTCATGCCATGAACTCCTCCAGCAGCGCCGCCAGCCGCTCCGGCTGGTCATGATGCAGATTATGCCCCGCATCCTCCAGACTGACTCGCCGCAGATTCTGAAAACAGGCAAGCCTGGCTTGATAATCCTCATCCCCCAGGGACTGATACATCTTCATTGCCGTCGACTGCTGTCCCTCGACCCAAAGAACCGGTGCCGTCACCCGCCGCCAGCAGGCCTTCGCCTCTTCAAAGCGGTAGGGATAAGGTGCCACCAGCTTGTGATACGGATCACTGGCAATGACCACCCTACCAGAACCCTGAGCAACATCCTCCACGACCCCGAAATGCTGTGCCAGAAATGCAGCACGCGCCATGCTCAAGCGAGGATTCAGCCGACGCAGACGCAACGCCAGTGCGTCATGGTCCGCATAGTCACGATTGACCGGCGGCGCACGTAACTGATCCAGCCATTGGGCATAACGTCCGGGCGCATCCGACGGATCGCTGGCGGGCAGGCCAAAACCTTCAAGCGTGGCCAACCGCAGGACGCGCCCGGGCCGCACCCCAGCATAAACACAGGCCACATTGCCGCCCATGCTATGCCCCACCAGGCGCACCGGCCCGGTCGGTGAATAGTGATCCAGCAAACCATCGAGATCGGCCAGATAGTCCGGAAACCAGTAACCATCGTGATTCCACTGCGACTGGCCAAAACCACGCCAGTCCGGTGCGATGCAGCACCATTCCCGGGGCAAGGCATCGACGAGAAACTGGAAGCTGGCAGAAAAATCCTGCCAGCCATGCAGCAGGAACAGCACAGGTGACCCAGCATCCCTGTCGCCCCAAAGGCGCACATGGTGCCGCCGCTTCCTCAGGGTCACGAATTCCGAACGGCTTGCCTTCATGAACGACCCAGCCTGCTCAAAAATCTGCGACCAGCCCGGGCCAGGCCTGTGCCAACGCCTGGCGAAACTCGGTCTGGATACGCGCCAGCCCCTCTGGAGTGTCCGCCTCGAAGCGCAACACCACGACTGGCGTGGTATTCGAAGCCCGCACCAGACCAAAGCCATCGGCATACTCTGCCCGCACCCCGTCGATGCAGTTCCGCTCGACTGCCGTCGGAAACAGCGCATCACGGTCCTGCACCAGCGCAGCAACCAGTGCGTGCGGCTCTCCTTCATTCATCCGGATGTTGAGCTCCGGTGTCGATAGTGCATTGGGCAACTGTTTCAACGGCAGATTGGCATCCGGCCAGCGTGACAGGATTTCAAGCAGCCGCGCTCCGGCATACAGACCATCATCGAAGCCGTACCAGCGCTCCTTGAAAAAGATGTGGCCACTCATCTCGCCGGCCAGTAAAGCGCCAGTTTCGCGCAGCTTGGCCTTGATGAGCGCGTGGCCGGTCTGCCACATCAACGGCAGCCCACCCTGCTGACGCACGGACAGCGCCACATTGCGCGAACATTTCACGTCATGAATGATCTGCGCCCCCGGATGACGTGACAGCACATCGGCAGCAAACAGTATCAGCTGGCGATCCGGGAAAATGACCTCGCCATCCTTGGTCACCACCCCCAGACGGTCACCATCCCCGTCAAATGCCAGTCCCAGCTCGGCATCGGTCTGCCGCAGGGTGCGAATCACGTCCTCGAGATTCTCCAGTTTGGAAGGGTCGGGATGATGGTTCGGAAAATGTCCATCGATCTCGCAGAACAGGGGGATCACCTCACACCCCATGCGCCGGAACAGCTCAGGAGCCAACTCCCCGGCCACGCCGTTGCCACAGTCGACCACGATCTTCATCGGCCGGGTCAGCTTGACATCACGGCACACTCGCTCCAGATAGGCTTCGCGCACATCGGCCTGGATCAACCTGCCCGGCCGTTCCGCCACGGGCAGATCACCCGCCTCGATACGCCGGCGCAACGCCTGTATCTGCTCGCCATACAGCGTCTCGCCCCCAAGCACCATTTTCAGTCCGTTGTAATCCGGCGGATTGTGGCTACCCGTCACCGAAACGGCGCTGTCCGTCCCCAGATGGTGCGCCGCAAAGTAGGACACCGGCGTCGGCACGCAACCGATGTCCACCACATCGATACCCGCCTGATTCAGGCCTTGCGCCAGCGCTGCCGCCAGTTCCTGGCCGGACAGGCGTCCGTCACGACCGATGGCGATCGACGATTGCTGCCGCAACCGTGCTTCGAGCCCCAAAGCCAGGCCAATGCTGCGTACCGCCTCGGCAGTCAGCGTTTTGCCAACGATACCGCGAATGTCATAGGCTTTAAAAATTTCCGGAGCGGGCGTGCAGATGTTCTTCATATCAGGACAGAAGGGTTCGTGAAATAGCCTGTTTGTCAGGCAGAAAATTCAATGCAGCGTCCGGTCACCATCCTCTGTCTCATCCTCATCATTGCTCATGATCGGTGAGGCATGATGCACCATCAAACGCCAGCCAGACGGACCGCGCGAAAAAATATTGGTGGCCAGCACCGGTACCCGCTGCACGCCCTGGTCGTTGGTCAAGGTCACCGTCACCTGCAAGTTATGCACCGTCACCAATGCCCCGGACAGCACCACCTGATGATCGACACGGATACCGAATCTCTGATCGTTTTCGAGAATGTGACGCCAAGTTTCCCGGATGTCGTTATAGCCGATGATCCGCGGCCCGCCCGGCAGGATGCAGAGAATTTCCTCATCCTCTGACCAGACCGCCATGAAGGCCTCGATATCTCCCCGATGGATGGCGCTGTAAAAAGCATTCTCCGCATCCTGGGGCGTGGTATAGATCGTTTTTTTCTGCATTAGTCCGTCACCCTTGGACTTTCTCCGACAGCAGCCGCCAGAACGCCCTCTTCCTGCATCGCCTGCACGACCCGCGCCACCTCCAGTTGCTCCATGCACTTGAAATGTCCTAGCGGGCAGGTCCGTTTGAAACAGGGACTGCAATCCACCCGCAGCGAAATGATCCGCGCCCGTGCCGACAAGGGCGGCGTGTATTCCGGGCTGGAAGAACCATACAGCGCAAACAGCGGGCGATCGAGTGCCGCAGCCACATGCATCAGGCCGGAATCATTGCTGACCACCAAACGCGCACCGGCAATCAGGTCCAGCGCCTGAAGCAAGGTCGTCCGGCCACACAGGTTGAGTGCCTGCCCCTGGGCTCTTTGCACGATACCTTCCGCCAGACCGGCATCCTTGTCCGAGCCCAATAGCCAGACAGGGATTCCCTGCGCAGCCAGCTGCCGCGCCAGTGCCGCGAAATGCCGTGACGGCCAGCGCTTGGCCGGGCCAAACTCGGCACCAGGACAAAAAATGGCTGGCTCGGCCGTCAGCGGCAAGCCCAGGGCCAGACGTACCAATTGCTGCTGTTCCGGCGTCGAATGCAGCCGGGGTGCGGACAAGAGCCCAGCTTCGACCCGCTGCCCCGGCAACTCGGCCAGGCGGGCATAACGCTGTGCCAACTGGGGCAAGGCCCAGGCATCGAGAGTATGGCGACGATTGAGCAAGCCCAGCCGCGCCTCGCCGACAAACCCGGTGCGTACCGGGATGTCAGCAAAAAAAGGCATCAAGGCCGATTTCCAGGAATTCGGCAATACGATGACCTCATCATATTGCTCATGACGCAGCGCGCGCCCCAGCCGCCAGCGGGCAGCGAGATTGAACTCCCCGTGAGCAAAGGGATTGTGGTGCACGGCCTGAACTTCCGCCATGCGCCCCAGTAAAGGCGCCGTCCATGCCGGCGCCAATACTTCCAGCACCAGTCCTGGATATTTCTGGTGCAACCGGGCGAACAACGGTTGTGCCAGCAGGGTATCGCCGATCCAGGACGGCGCAACGATGAGGATTTTCACGTTCGCCCCGGCTCCAGGCAATTCTGTCTCAGTGATGACCCTGGGGCTGCTCACCCGCAAAAGTGTAATGCGTGCTGCAATAAGGGCAAGTCACTTCACCTGTCTTCAGCACATCGAGAAATACGCGCGGATGACGCGCCCACAGCGGACTGCTGTCACGTGGGCAATGCAAGGGCAGATCATGCGCCGTAACACTGACCTTCAAGGTGCTATCTGTATTCATGGCCGTGGCTGTTGCTGTCGCTGTCGTCATCACCGTCGTCGTAACCTTTGGGGCATCACTCATCACATCGGCTCCTCAGGCAACCTGCGCCAGCCAGTCGGCGTGCTCGGCCACCCGGCCATGCACCACATCGAAATAGCGACTTTGCAGTCGGGTTGTAATCGGCCCGCGGCGACCTTCACCGATCTGGCGACGATCGAGCTCGCGGATAGGCGTCACTTCGGCTGCCGTGCCGGTAAAGAAGGCCTCATCGGCAATGTAGATGTCGTCACGCGTCAGACGCTTGGAAACCACGCTCAAGCCCAGCTCGCGTGCCAGGGTGATGATGGTCGCGCGGGTGATGCCCACCAGTGCCGAAGCGATTTCCGGCTCATAGATGACCCCATCCTTGATGATGAAGAGATTCTCGCCTGCCCCCTCGGCCACAAAACCATCGACATCCAGCAGCAACGCCTCGTCATAACCATCATCGAGGGCTTCCATGTTGGCGAGGATGGAATTGGCATAGGTGGCGGCAAACTTGGCACGCGCCATGGTGACATTGACGTGATGGCGGGCATAAGACGAAGTCCGTACACGGATGCCGCGCTCCATGCCCTCCTCACCCAGATACGCCCCCCACGGCCAAGCGGCAATGGCCACATGCACCTTGGCACCACGCGGCGACACGCCCATTTTCTCGGAGCCATAGAAAGCAATCGGCCGGACATAACCGGACTCGAGCTGATTGACGCGCACGACCTCCTTTTGCGCCTCGATCAGCACTTCCTTGTCGAAAGGCATGGCCATGCGATAGATGTGTGCCGAGTTATAGAGGCGATCGGTATGCTCGCGCAGACGGAAAATGGCCGTCCCCGTCCCGGTCTTGTAGGCCCGCAGGCCTTCAAACACCGACAGGCCATAATGCAGGGAATGGGTCAGGACATGGATGTTGGCATCGCGCCAGGGAATCAGCTTGCCGTCATACCAGATGAAGCCATCGCGGTCGGACATGGACATGTTCTTTGTCTCCGGAGTTTTCTAAGTTCACCAAAGAGCGGAATTCTAGCCGATTTACCCCCTGCCCCGCAGCCCTCCGCTGCCCGACACACCGTTATGTTGTTACGCCGTCACACCACGATCAGTGCCAAGAAGCCATAAGGATCACGGAGATAAGCAACGGAAACGATATACGCAAAGGTGAGCAGTGCCAGCAATCCACAGACCAGGCGCTGGCGGCGACTGCGCCCCTCCTTTAGTGCCAGCGAACCCAGCACGATGTACAGCAGCAACGCCAGTACCTTGGCCGTCAGCCAGGGAACGACGAACGGATACTGGCCACTCATCACCGCCAGCATCACGGCCGCAGTCAACAACAAGGTGTCATTGATATGCGGCAGGATGCGGGTCAGCGGATGACGCAGCCAGGGCGAGCCGCGCAACATCCACACGCCCCGCAACAGAAACCCCAACCCCGACAACAGCACACAGGTGACATGCACCTGCTTGACCAGCAGATAAACACTCATCCGTCCATCCTTTCGAGAGCAGACACTCCGACAGACATTCCGGCATTGCTGCACATGCCATGATTCATGCTATGTTCCACGCCCACAAAATGCCCTGCCCCCCTTGCTCCCCTTGATCCAGCCATACCCGTCCTCGTCAGCCCCATTGCACACCCATGACTTCGAGCCGCCACGATACCCCTGACATTCCCCTGATCCTGGCGCGTCTGCCCCTGTTCCTCGAACTGTCGCCCGAACAAATTGCCCGCATTGCGGCCCAGAGCCGCGAAAAACGTCTGCAAAAAGGGGAAATGCTGTTCCAGAAAGGTGATGCACCGCGCGGTTTTTATGTGGTCATTCTGGGGCAGATCAAGCTGGCTTTTCCCTCCAGCCAGGGTAACGAAAAGGTCATCAATATTCTGGGGGCGAACCAGAGCTTCGGCGAGGCCGCCATGTTCATGGATCGTCCCTACCCGGTGTTTGCCGAGTCGCTGTCCGAAACCCTGCTGCTGCATATCGGCCGCCACGCCGTCATCGACCTGCTGGAGGAAGACACCTCCTTTTCCCGGCGCATGCTGGCCGGCCTGTCGATGCGCCTGCACACGTTGGTGCAGGATGTCGAGTCCTATTCGCTGCGTTCGACGACACAGCGGGTCATCGGCTTCCTGCTGCAGCACGGCAGCGACGACGGACAAGGGGAAGGCCGCAGCCCCGGCGGAGATGCCACCTTCGCCCTGCCAACCTCGAAACAGGTCATCGCCTCGCGCCTTAGCTTGACCCCGGAAACCCTGTCGCGCATTTTTCATGACCTGTCTGTAGCCGGCCTCATCACGGTGCATGGCAAGCAGATCACGATCCATGATGTCCGGCGGCTGCGTCAGTTCGATCTACAGGATTAGCCATCGCACGCCGGCGAAAATCCAGATACAGCCGGCCCGCCTGGATCAGGTTAACCGCCAGCCAGGCAAAGCTGACCATCAGCGCCACGCCCGCCAGCCGGCTCAACACCGGCCAGAGCAGCATGGCCAGCGAGAGCCCACAGGCCAGCAAGTGGGCAACGAATTGCCCGCGCATCCGGCGCTCGGAAATCATCTGCTTCATGTTGGGCGGCAAGGTTTTCAGGGAACCAAGCTGTTGCAGATGCAGCCAGATGAGGAACGGCACGATCTTGTAGAGCATGCCATTGATCGCCGGCACGAACACCCCCATGAAGGCCAGCACCCCCAGCCAGAGCAGCGCCTGCGGCTGCTCACCCAGCACCGGAAATATCTGGAAAACGAGCCATGAAAGCACCAGCGACAGCAGACCCGACATGGCACAGCGCCAGTAAAGCAGGGTCACATCAGCCAGCCGGCGACGCCGTTTGTGCTGCAGGAACAGGGTGACCCCGGCATAGATGGCGGCCACGAGCAAGCCGGCTGCCTGCACACCCAGCACACTCAGCACACCCAGCGTCCCTGACCCCATCGCCATCGAGCCGTCCTGGAACAGCAGTGCTGCCGACCAGAACAGCAAGACGGCCAGCAGCAACCAGGGCAGGCCACGGGCAATGGGTGCGGGATACGCCGGGGTCAACTGAAACATGGGCACGACCAGAAAGGATACGCCCATCACCAACATCAGCGCCCAGCCAGCCAGCCCCCAGGCGGCATGGACATTGACCAGGGCCGGCAATGACCTGCCTTGCGCGACATCAAAGCTCAGCCCGCCCCCCAGCACCAGGGCCAGCGTCCCGCCCAGGCTAACGGCAACCAGCAGCCCGACCAGAGCCAGGCGCAATGCCGGTACGGTCGCCCCCTGTGCCGGCGTCCGTAGCAGAGCCACCGCCGTTGCCACGATGAACGGAGACAGCCCGGCAAAAAACAGCCCGGCTGCCCAGATGAATCCAGCAGGACGCACAAACAGGAAGGTGGCCGCCAGCACCAGCACTGCCAGCGTGATCAGGGGATGCGCAACCGCCGCCACCCATCGAGGCCGCCAGATATTGCCGCCGGTAGCCACAGGCACGAACTGCAACAACGCGCCCAGCATGACCTGCAACATGAAACCCGCTGCCAGCAGATGCGTCCACACCAGCACATCAACCTGCCAGCGGCTCGCCCAGCCATCGCCCCCACGAACCAGCAACAGCAGCCCCGCCAACACCCCGAACCACGGTGCCGTCATGAGAAAGCGGAACGGCACCGAAATGGGCGGTGCCTGCTCGAAAGATAATTTGGGGTGCATGGGGGATAAACGGAACGAAACATTAACCCAGGCGTTGCTTGCCCGCTCGAGACCCCGCCCGTTCAGATTTTCGAAATACGGATCTCGTTGGTGCCATCCGCCTGGTATTGGGCGGCGTAACGATAACCGTTGCGTCGCAGTATCGAATACAAGGGCTGCGGCTCGCAGTGCAGCAGCAGAATGAGCTCCTCGCCCGGTGCCAGCTGATCGAGCGCAGCCAGTGTGCGCTCTAGTGGTTCCGGTGGTTGCATCTCCCGGCCGTCGATGATTCTAGACATGGTCAGTACGTTGGCAGGCTCGATGACGAAGAGACAAAAAACCAGTTTAGTGAGCGAGGCGGCGGGCCAGTTCCGCCGCAATCGCCTCGACCTGCCCGGCCAACGACTGATCGCACATGGGGTAAAGAATGTTCTCTTCCTTCATGTTGTGTTGCTGCATGAGGATCAACAGGGTTTCCGCCGCACCAGCATAGCCTTCGCCATCCCGGGCCGCCAGCGCCGCCTCCATCTGCCCAACCAGCGCGCGCATCTGACCATGCTCCATGCGCATCACCTGAGTAGGCCCCTGGCGCATACCTGTGGCATTTTCAAAAGCGGGAAAGAGCACCTCTTCCTCGGCCGTCAGATGGGCTTCGAGCTGCCCGGCAAACTGGCGCTGATGCGTCTCGCAGGACGGCCAGTCCCCCTTTTGCGCGGCCTCTTCGGCTGCCGAGAAAAGGTTATCGCAATGATGGTGATGCGGCGGCAATACCAGACGGATTTCAGACATGACGAATCTCGCAACCAGGGACGAAAACGTGACTTTAATGCAGGTTCCAGACAATGGCCTTGATGACCATCAAGTCTCCTCAGGTCTCCTCAGGTCTCCTCAGGTCTCCATCACATAACTGCCGGGTGCATCTCCCAGGGCCGGGTAATCGTGGGTCGTCGTCGGCCCGGCCTTGACCAGCTTGCCGGCCTGCGGCTTGAGCCAATCCATCCAGTCTTCCCACCACGAACCGGCACGATGCTCGGCACGCTCGCGCCAGCCTTCCGGCGTGTCGTGGCGCTCTGCACTGCCCACCCAGTATTCGCGCTTGGGCGGATTGACCGGCGGATTGACGATGCCAAGGATATGCCCAGAACTCGACAGAACGTAACGCTTGTTACCAGAAACGTGATTATTCACGCAGAACGTCTGGTGCCACGGCGCAATATGGTCATCCGCCGCACCCACGGCATACACCGGCTGGCTGATGCGTTCCAGGTCGATCTTCTCGCCGGCGATGGTCAGGGCATCGCGCTTGATGAGATTGTTGTTGATGTAAAACTCGCGCAGATACCATTCGTGCATGGTCGCCGGCATGCGTGTTGCATCCATGTTCCAATACAGGACATCGAACGGCGGCGGTGCCTCGCCATAGAGATAACCGTGCACCACATAGTGCCAGATCAGCGTGTTCGAGCGCAGCAAGCGGAAAGCAGCGGCCATCTCGCGCCCCTCGAGCACGCCCTTGGCCGCCATGCTCCTCGACAGCCATTCGATGGTGCTCTCATCGAGGAAGATTTCAATATCCCCGGGCTTGCGGTAATCGACCAGCGCCGTCAGCAGGGTCACGCTCGACACCGGCACCTCACGCGCCGGATAACGCCGGTTGGCCCAGGCCATATAGGTCGTCAAGGCGGCACCGCCGATGCAATAGCCCACCGCATTCACCTGTTTCGAACCGCTGATGTGGCAAGCCACCTCGATGATCTTGTCGATGCCATCGGTCAGGTAATCATCGAAACTCACGTTTCGCATGCTCTCATCCGGGTTCTTCCAGCTCGTGATAAATACGCTGAAACCCTGATCGAGCAGATACTTGACCATGCTCTTGGCCGGTGTCATATCGAGGATGTAATGCTTGTTGATCCAGGCCGTCACGATGACGATGGGCTTTTCAAAGTTCTTTGCCACGGTCGGCGTGTAGTGCAAAACCTCCAGCAGATGATTGCGGAACACCACCTTGCCCGGCGTCACCGCCAGGTTCTGGCCGACCTTGAAATCATCCGGATCGGTCATGCGGATGGTGCCCGTCTCGTAATCCTCGACCATATTGTTGAAACCACGCACCAGGCTTTGTCCCCGGCTTTCGATGGCTTTGCGCATGGCCACCGGATTACTCCAGAAGAAATTGGTCGGTGCCAGCATGTTCAGCCACTCGCGTGACCAGAAGGCGGCACGGCGGCGCTCATGGTTCGACAAGCCCGGAGTTTCATGAATCATGTCCTGCGTCTGCCGCGTCAGCAGCAGATACCACTGCTTGGCAACACTCCCGCTTGCCACCTCCGACCAATCGGCATCACGAAACCGCGCATCATCCGTGTGCGGATGAACCACTTCCCGGGCCGGCATCCCCAGGGCACGCTGCCAGGTATGCCAGGACAGCGTCAGCGCATCCATGGAAAATTGGCTCGTCGCCTCCATCAGCTCCTGCGGATGCAAAAGCCAGGCAATCTGGCTGTGTATCAATGGTGCCACCATCCCGATCGGGTCTATCCTGCTTTCCACCGCCTGATTCAGGGCATGCCAGGCATCCTTGGGGGTCACCAGCGTCTTGGTCTTGCCGGCAGTAGGGTGATCCATTGTGTCATCCATTTCATGATTCATTTATCGGGAGGTTTTCAGCGTTGCTAACAACCATAAGCAGACAATTATAATCGGCTACCCACTATCCAAGCATCCGAGAGGAGGTCGTCATGTTTCAACACCTGCTGGTTCCCGCCGATGGCTCCGAACTCTCGTCCATGGCCATACACAAAGCTATCGAATTTGCCCGGGAAACCGGTGCAAAAATCACTTTCTTTTTCGTTCAGCCCGACTATCCGATTGCCTTCTATGGTGAAGGGGCACTGATCGATCCGGCAACACCGGACAAATTCACCGAACTCACCAATACCCAAGCAAACGACATCCTCACCACAGCAAAACAGCAGGCCACGGCAGCCGGCGTCCCCTGCACCACCCGCACCACGGTCAGCGACCTGATCTTCATGGCCATCATTGACGCCGCAACAGATTCGGGCTGCGATCTGATCTTTATGGCCTCACACGGTCGACGAGGCATCAGCGGCCTGCTGCTGGGCAGCGAAACCCAGAAAGTACTGACCCATTCAAAAGTCCCGGTGCTGGTCTGGCGTTAAATCAGCGCCAAGCACGCACCAAGTACATTAAATACCTTGTATGCCACCGCCCACGATATCCTTCATCCCTTTATCCAGCCAGCAACAAATCACAAAACCGGGTAATTTTTACAATTTTTCTTTATACTCGCCAAGATAGATGTCTCTGGCTGGCCGTCCTCAGATACAGGGCACAAGGCACGGTCAGAGCACAGTCAGAACATAAAAATACAAAATACTAGGAAGAGATGAACGACTTGAGCAAACAGGATACGTTTGCCGGGGAAGAACGAGGGCAGCACATCCCTGTGTGCGGCTCTGCTGCCACCTTCGCTCCCCCCCCACAAGCTGCATCAAATCTGTCACGCCCCATCCGTACCGGACCCGGTGGCGTTCTGGTTCTTCGTTCGTGTGTCTGACCACTGAACACCCATGCTGGCACCGCCCCCAGGAGGAATGAAATTGAGTGGATTCCGAAAACTGTTGCTGCTGAGCCTCGCTACCCTCTCACTGGCAGCACACGCCCAACTGAAAATGAAATACCCCGCCGCCACCTTCGATGCAGGCGAGGCAGAACCTGGGGGCGTCACCGCCCCCCTGAACTCCTCGCACGCCATACGCGAAGACTACAACAATAATGCCCCCGCCGCTGCCCCGGCACCCACCTCCGGCCCGGTCAGTGAAGAAACACCAGGAAGCATTACGATCACTCCGGCCGCCACCGAAACCAGCCCCCCCCCGTCTGAGCCAGCCCCAGCCCCGAATCCAGAGCCGGCTCCGGCCGCTGCGCCCATGGCCGAGTCTGCCCCGCCTGCCGAAAATCACACACCCTACACCCCACCCACCAGCCCATCATCCACCAGCGAACCGGCACCCTCCAGCGAGCCAGTCACCACCGAATCTCGCCAGATATCTACCAGCATGATGGCCCCCAAAGTTCCGGAACGTGTGAGCTTTGACAGTCAGGCACACTGGCGCATCCAGAGTGGTGATCGCCTTTCTGATGTTTTCACACGCTGGGCTCAGTCTGTCGGCTGGCAGGTCGCCTGGGAAACCACGGACATGGTCGCCCAGGCAGATCTCGAACTTGACGACACCTTCACCGGCGCAGTCACCAAAGTAGCCGAAGCACTGAACCGCAGCGGCAGTGATCTGCAAGTGAAGTTCTATACGGCCAACCACATGCTGCGCGTCATGGCGAGGAAATAAACGAGATGCAGAAAAACTGGACGACCCTGGCTCTGGCCACCCTGGTCCTGGGAGCCACACTCTTTACCACTGGCTGCGCCACCAAGCGCATCGCTCCCATGCAGAAGGAAATCACCACCACCGATGAGCAGGTAAATGGCCTGCTACGCAAGATCGACCGTGGCGGTGCCGCGCAACCTGCTAGGCCTGTTGCCGAAAATGTGGACGGCATCTGGCTGCCGGTACGCAAGGTGCGTGACAGCGAACTTCAGTCTGCCGCCTACAAAGTGACCAGCCGGCGCTTCTCGGTCAACCGTGAATTTCATACGCTGCGTGATGTCGCCGAACGGGTCACCCTGCTGATCGGTGTTCCGGTCACCCTGGCACCGGAACTCCAGCCCGAAGGGCAAGCCGCCACGAACACTGTATCCCCCCCAGGCGGTGCTCCTGGCTCGGTGACGCCATTTGCCATGACCGGCAGCCAGTATTCCCTGTCCGGCAATGTGGTACCCCTGAGCTATGACGGTCCCCTGTCCGGATTCCTCGATGTCGTCGCAGCACGTTTTGGTGCCTACTGGGAATGGAGTGGCGACAGCATCCGCTTCTATCGCTTCACCACCCGCACCTTCCGTCTCTCTGCTCTGCCGGGTGAAACCTCGACACAAAATCTCGTTTCCAACACCACCGGAGGCAGTTCCAGTGGCGGTGGCAGCAACAGCTCCACATCCGAAACCAAACAAAAAACCCAGATTGAATCCCGGTTGTCTGTCTGGCAGGGTGTGCTCGACTCCATCAAGGGTATGCTGTCGAAGACCGGCTCTTCAGTCACCGTCACCGCAGCGACGGGCAGTGTCACCGTCACCGATACACCGGAAGTTTTGGCGCGTGTCGAAAAATTCATCGAACAACAGAATGCCGCCCTCAGCAAACAGGTCGTCATCAATGTGCGCGTGCTGTCCGTCGATCTCAATGATGGCGAGAATTACGGCATCAACTGGGATGTCGTCTATCGCTCGATGGCCGGCAACATGGGCTTCCGCTTCAAAAACTCGTTCTTTGATCCGGGCTCGACCACCAATCCGACCCTGAATCTCAACGTACTCAGCTCCGCCGGTCGGGTCGGTCAGGATCCCAATGGCGCACTGACGGGTGCCAAGATAGCCACCTGGGCCGGCTCGCAAGCCCTCATCAACGCGCTCTCCAGCCAGGGTCAGGTCTCCCAGATCACCTCGGCCTCGCTGACCACCCTCAACAACCAGGCCGCCCCGCTGCAGGTTGGCCGCCAAACCACCTACCTGGCCTCCTCGACCACCACTGTCACCCAGGGCGCAGGCACCACCACCACCCTGCAGCCCGGCATGCTCACCACCGGCTTTTCAATGTCCATTGTGCCGCACATCTTCGACCGTGGCCAGCTGATGCTGCAATACGCCATCGACATTTCTTCACTGCTGGGCATGTACACCGTCAGCTCCAACAACTCGAGCATCCAGGCACCCGATGTCGACACCCGAAACTTCATGCAGCGCGTCCTGCTGACCTCCGGCGACACCCTGGTCATGACTGGCTTTGAACAGGCTGTGACCAATGCCAGCAGCTCGGGCATGGGACGTTCCAACAACACCATGCTGGGTGGCGGTGTCAGCGGCAAGCGCAACCGCAGCGTGCTGGTCATCCTGATTCAACCCATCACGGCAGAATGACGGATGGTGTTCGACTCCAATCCGTCGGCTGACTTCCCGGAGCTGGACAAAGTCCAGCAAACCTTCGAATTCGGCAAGCGAACCTTCGTCTCCGGACTGTTCTGGCAGCCCCTGCCCGGGCACACCCTGCAACTGCGCAAGGCCGAGCTGCGCAAGATGTCCGAGGAACAGGGCTTCGACCTAGTCGTCCAGCGCACCTCCGGTATCCCCCAGGCGGGTTTTGCCGCCACTGCAGATGGCATTCGCTCGGGCATGCTGTCCGTGGCAGCGATGGTTTCCAAATCGCTGGAAATGGCCAACCGCGACCGCAGCTTCCTGTGCGCCATGCCAATCCCCAACGGCCAGTGGGTCTATGTGGCTCAGCGCGAGGGGGTACTGCTGCATGATGGCGACCTGCTGGGCAGCGAGGAGATCGTCCAGGCCCGCATGATGAACGACCTGTCGCTCATCGAGTGGCAGACCGTCTTTGCCCCGGAACAATGGGGCATCCCCGGCAGCCAGGAACGTCGTTTCGAAGACCTGTTGCCCCGGCGCGGGGAGAAATACAGTTTCAAGAGCTGGTGGGAAGTCCGCCCCATCCGCAACCCGTGGATCGATATTTTTCTCGATAACACCCGCCTCTACATCACCCTGATCGTCATTGCCCTGGTGCTGACAGGCTACCATTTCTGGAGCCAGTACCGGATCAACAAACAACTGGAAGCATTTGCCCGCCAAGAAGCCGAAGAAAGCGCTGCCCGTATGGCTGCAGCAGCCGAACAACCGTGGAAAAAAATCCCGCGTGTCAGCGCCTTTATCGAAGCCTGCGAAACTGCTCGCAACTCTGTCACCACCCTATGGCCTGGCGACTGGCGCACCACGGAAATCCGCTGTACGGAGCCACAGCTATCGATCACCTGGCGGCGTAGTGACAACGGCACGCTCGACCAATTACTGAATTTCATCCCCACTGCCCGCCTGACTGCCGGCGATGGCAATACCGCCAGCCTGCAACTGCCGCTCAACATGGGGAAATCCGAGGCCAGCGAAGCCCCCGCCCGGGAACAGATACGCACCATCGAAATGTACACTGTGGCACAACGCTATGCGCTCAACTTCAAGATAAAACCATCCACCGGCGACTCCGTACCCGGACAACCTGCCAACAGCTACAGCTGGAAATTACTGGACTGGATGATCGAAGATACTCGCCTGATGCCCGCCACCATCGCATCCCTGCTCGATAGCGAGGGGTTCCGCATCACCCAGCTCGATCTTGCCCTGAGAGAAGGGTCTTTGATATGGACATACAAAGGAGTTCAATATGTTCGCCCCTAAGATGTTCGCCCGCCAGACGCTCATCCTATTATTGATGGCTGCCTGTAGCGGCACGTCGCTGACAGCCAATGCCCAGCAAAGCACGGCCGAACAGCTGCAACGCATCAACGAATCCATCGCCATTTTGAGCGCACAACGACAGGAAATAGAACTGCGTGCCCAGATCGCCTCAAAGCAATACGAAATCGATCGGGCCAACCACGTCGATGTCACCAATGTCGACCGCTCGCGCCACCCGGTTGTCCGCTCAATCGAAGGTGCTGACGGAAAAATGGCCGCCACGCTCATTTTTGGCAGCGGAATACAACAAATCGTCCGACGTGGCGACCACATTCCCGGTGGCTGGATCGTCAGCCGTATCGGTATTGATGCGGTACAGATTTCCCGTGGCAAAGAACGGGTACGCCTGGCTTATGGTTACGAACCCCCCCCCCCCATATCGACCATGCCTGCCATGCCCACGGGGCTACCGATGACAGCCGTCCCCCCTCTTAGCCCGACTCTGAGATAACCGCTCATGGTCACGGAAACAACACCCATCGATAGCCCAAGTCAGGGAATTCCGCTGACCGGTGCCAATGGCAAGTTTGCCGTTGATGCCGCACTGCGCCAAAAGCTTTGCCTGCTCGATGACGGCCGCCTGCTGATTTCCAAGTCCCACGTCTTCGATCCTTCGGTCAATGCCTTCATCGGCCGTCTGCGCCGGCTCAAGATTGCCCACCGCGTTCTCCAGGTGGATATGCGGGTCATCGCCGAAATGTACGAGGAAGACCAGCCACAACGCCGTGGTGCCTCGTTCTCGGAAATGCAGGACATGGCCAAGAGCCTGTTCCGCAAGGCCACCCGGCTACGTGCCTCCGACATCCACATCCGCGTCGACAATCGCCACAACACCCAGATCTACTTCCGCATCCAGAACGATCTCGAATTCACCGAAGAACACTCCTACGATACCGGCGACAAGCTGTGTACCACCATCTATCAGTCGATGGCCGACATCGGTGACTCCACCTTCGAGCCGCTGTCACGCCAGGACGCGCGTATTTCTGACCGCAGCAAGCTGCCCGAAGGCATCGACGGCATCCGGATCGCCACCAGTCCCAAGACAGACGGCTTCCTGTTCGTCATGCGCCTGCTCTACAACGACACGGCCGATGACCTCGACCTGCGCTCTCTCGGCTTCAGCGGCGAGCAATCCGACAACCTCGAGCTGATGAAGAAAAGCCCAACCGGCATCATCATCATCGGCGGCCCGACCGGCAGCGGCAAATCCACCTCGCTGCAACGCATCCTGGCGGCCATTATCCGCGAGGAAGCCGGCAAGAAACACGTCATCACCGTCGAAGACCCGCCCGAATACCCGATCATGGGCGCGGTGCAAACGCCCGTCACCAATGCCCAGACCGAAGAGGAACGTTCCAAAGCCTTCCAGGTAGCGATCAAGTCCGCCATGCGTCTCGACCCCGACGTCATCATGATTGGCGAAGTACGCGATACCCCCTCTGCCCGTCTGGCTGTTCAGGCTGCCATGACCGGCCACCAGGTGTGGACCACGCTGCACGCCAATAACGCCCTGGCCATCCTCGACCGCCTCATCGACCTGGGCGTGCCGCTCGAACTGCTGGCCGATGCATCCATCATCACCGGCCTGGTCTGCCAGCGTCTGCTCAAGGTTCTCTGCCCGCAATGTAAGTCCCCCATCAACACCGTACTGGACCGCTACTCACAGACTGACCTGCAGCGCATCATGAGTGTAGCTGAACTGGACAAGGTTTATGTCCTCGGCAGTGGCTGCGAAAACTGCCGCAACACCGGTATCGTCGGCCGCACGGTGGTGGCCGAAACCGTGCTCACCGACGACAAGCTGCTGTCCTTCATCCGCAAACACGACAAATTAGGGGCAATCGCTTACTGGCGCAACGAACTGCGTGGCCTGACCATGCGCGACCACGCGCTGCTGAAAGTCATCCAGGGCACCGTCGACCCCTTCCAGGCCGAGGCCGTCGTTGGCCGCTTGGTCAAGAGCGACGACGCCCTGCACAACCTGCGTCGCTAACGAAATACCAGATGTCTCGCCACTAACGAGCAACGCCACCGACGCCCATGGTCTCCCTCTCCATCAACAAAATCGAAGTTGCCTTTGGTCGCTTCTGGTTCCTGAACATCGGGCAGTCCGGGCGGCGACGCCTGTGGCTCAAGTTGGCCAAGTTGATCGGCAATGGCGTGCAGATCCTGCAAGCGGTCGAATCCATCCGCGACCGGCGCATCCTGACCAGCGGCACCAAGGAACCCGAAGCCCTGGCGCTATCTGCCTGGGCACGTGCCATCAAGAATGGCTCACGCCTGTCCGGTGCCATGGATGGCTGGGTGTCAACCGAAGAAATGATCCTCATCTCGGCCGGTGAGCAGTCCGGTACGCTAGAAGCTGCCCTGTATTCCGCCGCCCGCATCATGGAAGCGCGCAAACGCATTTCCAGTGCCGTCTACGCAGGTCTGGCCTATCCGGTCGTACTCTTGCTGATGGCAGCAGGCGTGCTCTACCTGTTCGGTTTCAAGATCGTCCCGGCCTTCACTCATGCCCTCAAAGGTGCAGAATGGCAAGGACTGGCAAAATGGATGATCTTCGTTAGCGATTTTGCCCGCGACTGGCTCTTTCTGCTCATCCCCTCGGTCATCGCGCTCGTCATTCTGTTTTTCATGTCCTTGCCCCATTTCGACGGTAAGGTTCGCATTTTCCTCGACCGCTACGTACCTTACAGCGTCTATCGCATCATGCAGGGCAGCAGCTGGCTGATCGCCCTGGCCGCCATGATCGAAGCCGGCATGCGGATCGAAATCGCACTCGAACAACTCTCGCAGGACGCCAGTCCGTGGCTCAGACGCCGCATTGCCACAGCCCTGGCCGGCATGCGCTCCGGGCGCAACATGGGCGATGCCCTGGCGCGTGCCGGTTACGACTTTCCGGATCGTGAAATCATCGAAGATCTGGGCGTATACTCATCGCTCTCAGGTTTCGAAGATGCCCTCTCGATGCTTGGTCGTGAATGGCTGGAAGAATCTATCGTCCAGATAGAAACACGAATGAAGGTCGTATTTGGCGTCTGTATCCTACTTGTCGGTGCCCTTATTGCCTTTATGGTCAGCGGCATGATCGCCATGGAACTGCAAATGTCCCAGGCTATGCAGCACTTGATGGCCAATTAACCCTCAACCACGATTAACATGAATATCAGCACCCGTACCAATCCCGGCACCACTCACCACAATCCCTACCACACCCCTTCATCATTTACCCAGACAGGAGCACGCAGATGAAATCGACGAACCGCTTCAAGAGGACGATGCAATTCCTCCATCGCCAGGCCGGCATGACGCTGATGGAAATCATTGCCGCACTGGCCATCATCGCGGCCGTCGTGGTCGGTGCCCTGGCTCTGTTCAACAGCGCCCAGTCTAGTAACACCTCGGTTACCATCATGCGTGACATCGTCGCCATCCGCTCTGCCATGCAACAGCTCTATCTAGGTCAGGGTACCTACAAACCCCAAGGTGCCGGTGACAACGATATGAATGCCCAGCTCCAATCCTCGCGCAAGATGCCGACCGACCTGCCCTTTATCTCCAACAGCGAAGGCTTCCGTACGCCCTGGGGCGGTACGATCTCCGTTAAACCCTTCTCGGTCAGTGGCGTCTATCCCTTTTTCACCATCATCCTGAAAAACGTCCCCCCCGATATCTGCACACAGATCACCACCAACCTGTCAACCGGTTGGTCCTCTACCTATGCCAACAGCCAGCTGATTGGCTCGATCAAGCCGGAAGACAATCACCTGTACCCCGTCAAACCAGCTGATGCCAACACCCATTGCAATCCCACCTCCAGCGGCTCTGGCGTCGATGTCGAATTCAGAACCATCAACTAATCCGTAACCAGGTGGCCTGTTTCCCGCAGGAGTATCCCTGCGGGAAGCACCCTCTGCCTGGTACCGGATACCTGATACCTGATACCTGACATCCCACATCATTTAGCACACGCTTGGTATGGCCAGACTCAGCGAACTGCAATTTTTTGCCATTTATCTTGGCGAAACCGGCCATTTCTTTGCCGGCATTCCGCAAACCATCGACCCACACCCGGCACCCACTCAGTACCTCGATGCACTCAACAACCTGCGTGCCCAGTGTGAGGCCATCCACACCGACACCCGGCGCAGCGAATTCACCGTGCGTGATGACGGCATCTCCTACCGCGTCTCGATGCTGGTCAGCATCGCCGAAACCATCTACGTTCTGCGCCGCTTCCCGCCCAAGGTTCCAGAGCTGGCCACACTCGGCATCCACCCGCGCCATGTTGACAAGCTCCTGACCCCCGAGCTGACCGGTCTGATCGTCGTCGCCGGCGCCTTTGGTCAGGGCAAGACCACCACCGCCTCCAGCCTGCTCACTGCCCGTCTGGCCAAATACGGCGGTGTGGGCATCACCGTCGAGGATCCGCCGGAAATGCCCCTCGAAGGGCACCACGGCCACGGCATCTGCTACCAGACCTGGGTCGAACAAGGCGGTTTTGGTGATGAAATCCGCAAAGCCGCCCGCTGGTCACCCTCCGTCATTTTCCTGGGTGAAGTCCGTGACGGCGAAGCCGCCACCGAAGCCCTGCGTGCCTCCATCAACGGCCGCCTGGTCATCTGCACCACCCATGCCGGCAGTGTCACCCTGGCCATTGAGCGCCTCTATTCCCTGGCCAATTCTGCCGCCGGCGACTCGGAAGACGTCGCCAGCCTGCTGGCCAATGGCCTGACCGCCGTCCTGCATCAGCGTCTCGAAACCGATGCCGTCGGCACCAAGCGCCCCAAGCTGCAATTCCTCTGGGTCGGCGACAACGACAACCCGCGTGAATTTGCCTCCAAAGGCGTGCGCAATACCATCCGCCAGCGGCGCTTTGACCAGATCGAAAACGATGTCATGCTACAGTTGAATCAGATGATGATGAAAGGCTGAACGACATGTACCCCCTGGCACTCGTCACCCTGGCTGCCGCACTGCTCGGCTTGTGGCTGGCGACCAGCCAGCCACAGGAAGCCGCGTTCTTGCGCAACGTCCAGGCAGAAAGCCATGCCGCCAACTTCTGGGCCTATCACGATGCCCTCGTCCACTATCAGAACGACCACTTCCAAACCGCCAGCGGCTTCATTCCAGATGCCCTGCTCAGTCTTCCGAACCCACCCGGGCGGCCGAATGGCTACGTGCCGCTGGGCTACACCGTCATGAAAACCGCCGACCTCCTGCCCACCAGCCTCTGGAGCAATTACATCGAAGGCAGCCGTCTCTATACCTTCTCCAGCATCCCCGCCAAAAACCTGCCCGCCGGCACCCTCGATGCCATTGCCAGCTATCATGGCAGCAGCCTGATGGTCGGCATCCGCCAGGGCGACCGCATCAAGACCCAGTACGAACTCGACACCCCGCCCTATACTGCAACCGGTACCTTTTTCCCCTCCTTCCCGGCGCAAATTCCCGATGGTGCCGTGGTCATCGTCAGCAACTAACCTCCTTGCGCCCACACCGAACCATGTCCTCATTCCGGCCCATCCCCCAACTGCCCAAGCCCCTGCGCCAGGCGGGTGCCACCCTGCTGGAAGTCCTCGTCGCCATCGGCATCATGGGCGCACTCACAGCAGGCGCAGCCATGCTGCTGGACAACCACCTGCAGCAAGTGCGTACTACGGCAGCCGCGCAACACATGGCGGCCTTTGGCAATGCGGTGCAGGCCTACATCAGGGACAAATACGCCTCTTTCCTGCCCAGTGGTACGGCTGAAACCACGCTGATCGTCACCAGTGATACCCTGAAAAACGCCGCACCAACACCGCCAATGAACCGTTATCTTCCCCCAGGTTACGAGGGGATCAACGCCTTTGGCCAGACGCTTTGCGCCATCGTCCGAGTCAGAAATACCACCCAGAATCCCAACGAAATCTATGCCATGGTAATTGCCGAAGGTGGCGAGATCATCGACGATACCGAGCTCAGCCTGCTCGTCGGTACCCTGGGCGCGGCGGGTGGCGCCATTTACACGCGCCAGCCAACAGTCATCAAGGGAACGATGGGACGCTGGCAGATCAATCTGGCCGGCAACAGCAATCCCGATATCCAGAAATTCGCCAATACCCGCTGTAACGGACTACCCAGCAGTGGCAATCTGAGCAAGGGCCACCCCGTCATGGCGCTGTGGTTTGCCAAGGACACGCCCTCGGCCTACCTCTACCGCGATGCCGTACCCGGCCACCCCGAACTGAATGTGATGCAGACCGACCTGGAATTCAAGGAGGACAAGCTCAACTTCCTCGCCCCCCCCACACCCGGTGCCACCATCACGCTGGCCATCGTGCGAGAGCCCGATACCCTGTGCGACAGTAAACGCACCGCCAGCACCTCGGATTTCGGACAAACCGTTCCACCCGGCACCCTGGCCAAGGACAAGAATGGCAACCTGATGATGTGTGCTGTCTTCCCGCGTGCGGAAGGTGGCGACGACAAACGCTACTGGCGTACCGTTGCCAAGGATCAATACTGGAGTGTCGCCGTCAATGCCTATTCCGACCTGAATCTAATCACCCACCCCTGCAGTGCCACCCAGAACGCCTGGCAGACCCGCATCGTCAAATATCCCGGCAATGGCTTTGGCCCACGTGCCTACACCTGTGCCCAGGACAGAAATGCCCCCTTCTCCTGGCGCTGGCAACCGCTGGCAGTGGATGACACCGGCGTGCTGCGCCTGGGCTTCAGCCCGCTGCGTATCGAAAACGCCCCTTGCGTCAATAATAATCACGAACTGGGCAGCATCACCCGTAATGCCACCGGCGAAACTCTGGTCTGTTCGTTGCGTGATGGCGACTCAGGCGTCGCCCGCTGGCACCTCAACAATCTCGGCAACATCGGCCGCTACGCCTTCCAGATCGAAGGTTATTCCGGCAAGCACTTTGTTGGCACCGGCATCCTCACCACAGACAACTATTTCAGCGGCGCCGTCACCTGCAACTCGAACCACATCGCCACCACAAGGTGCGGCCGGGGGGGCACCATCGAATGCGTCAATGACAAGTGGTGTACCCAGTACTACGCCATGGGCGCCCTCGGCAGTACACCCGCCAGCAACCGCGATCCACTCGTGGTCAACACCATCAAGCTCCCCGTCATCAACCCCAGCCGGGAATGGTGAGCTGGGGGCTTGCCACGGGTAACACCTCAACCTCGCTCAGCCTCGCTCAGCGGGCTCATTATGCCTGCAGCCACTCCCGCACCAGCAACACCTGATCGTCCTGCTGGAACATCGGTGCGTGACCTACTCCGGGGATTTCGATGATCCGGGCGCGTGGCCCGCGCTGTGACATTTCCTGTGCCGTATCCTGCCGCAGCAGGTCGGATTCTGCCCCGCGCAGCACCAGGGTCGGGCAATGAATCTGGTCGTAGAACGGCCACAGGGAAACATCCTCACCACCGCCCGCACTCTGCCGGAAAGTCTCGGCAATCCCCGGGTCATAGCGGAACTCGATGCTCCCGTCTGCCGCCACCCGCACCACATCCTCGGTCAGCTTCCACCATTGCGCCTCGCTGTGCGGGCCGAAGGTCGCGCTCACCTGACGCACGAAGGCCACCGCTTCATCCATCGTCGCAAAGCGTGGATCGCGGCCGACATACTCGCCGATGCGCTTGAGTGAAACTGCCGTGATGAGCGGCCCGACATCGTTGAGAATCAAGCGACGGATAGGCGTCTGTGGCTGAGCCGCCAGCAACATGCCGATCAGCCCGCCCATCGAGGTGCCCAGCCAATCCACCTGTGCCACATCCAGCCGGGCAATCAATGTCATCATATCCGCAACGTATTGCGTCATGCCGTACAGGGACTTGTCCGGCAGCCAGTCACTGCGCCCCCGTCCCACGACATCAGGACAGATGATCCGGTATCGGTCCGCCAACGCGGTCGCCAGGTAGTCAAAATCCCGGCCGCAGCGCGTCAGGCCATGAACACACAGCAGGACATCCGGATTGTCGGCTGCGCCCCACTCGTCATACACCATGCGGTGCAGACCGGCCGAACTGCAGCACTGCACGCTTTTCTGCCGTCTCCCTGTCGCCATGCGCCCCTCCTGCCCTTCTCCTGATGTCTGCCCTGTTCCCGAGGCAAAAACACTGAACGGCTCCGTGTCATCCGATGCGTTTGTCCTTCTCGATCAACGCATAGGCTGAATGATTGTGGATGGATTCAAAATTCTCCGATTCGACGATATACGCATCGATACGCGGATCGGCATTGAGCACCCCGGCGACATCGCGCACGATGTCCTCGACGAACTTGGGATTGTCATAAGCCCGCTCGGTGACATACTTTTCATCCGGCCGCTTGAGCAGGCTGTAGAGCTCGCAGGATGCCTGTTTTTCGGCCATGTCGACGATTTCTTCAATCCAGACAAAACTGTTGGTCGTCGCCGTGATGGTGATGTGCGAACGCTGGTTGTGTGCCCCACGCTCGGAAATCTTTTTTGAACAGGGACAAAGACTGGTGGCGGCCACCACCACCTTGGTAACCTGATGATAAACACCGCCGGCCAGAATGTCGCCAATCAGGGTTACGTCATATTCCATCAGGCTGCGCACGCCAGAAATGGGCGCCTGTTTTTCGATGAAATACGGAAAACGCATGGCCACATGTCCGGTTTCGGCTTCCAGCCGCTCGACCATGGCACGCAATGTCGACTCGAAGTTTTCCACCGAGAACTCACGCTCGTGCGTGTTCAGCAGCTCGATGAAGCGCGACATGTGCGTGCCCTTGAAATTGTGCGGCAGGCCGACGTACATGTTGAATTCAGCCACGGTATGCTGAATGCCGCCGCTCTTGTCGAGCACCTTGACAGGATGGCGGATGTTCTTGATACCAACCTTGTTGATGGGAATGGCGCGTGAATCCACGCTGCTCTGTACGTCTGCAATCACCATGATGATGGTTCTTTCCTGTGATGTTCAGGGCTGCCAGGCAGCCCGCTCATGTTTGCTGAAACACCGCAGCACACCCACACTTCGTGAGCCGCAGTTTAAGTCCGAGTATTTTACTCAACAATCAGACATCCCGAACGCAGCCTGCAGAAAAAGCGTTCGCATGCTTACTGTGCCGCGCGGCAGCGAGTAACGATGCCCTCGGCATCCAGCCCCAGTTGCGCCAACAGCACACCGCTGTCGCCATGATCGACAAACCGGTCTGGCAGCCCGAGCCGCACGACGGGAACCGCGATCCCGGCCTGTTCCAGAAAACGCGCCACTTCGCTGCCGGCACCGCCAATCACGGAATTTTCTTCCAGCGTCACGAACAGGCCGTGATCCTGCGCCAATTCACGCAACAACTCACCATCGAGCGGCTTGACGAAGCGCATGTTGGCCACCGTCGCATCCAGGACTTCCGCTGCTTCGAGTGCCGGCGTCAGCAGACTGCCAAAGGCCAGCAAGGCAACGCGCGCACGGCTGCCGGCCGGCTGGCCGCTACGCCGGCGAACTTCTCCCTTGCCCACGGGCAAGCACACCAAAGAGGCATCCACCGGCAATCCCGGCCCGCTGCCACGCGGGTAACGGACGGCACTCGGCCCCTCGTGATGAAAGGCTGTCGTCAACATCTGGCGACATTCATTTTCATCGCTAGGCGTCATCACCAGCAGGTTGGGGATGCAGGCCAGATACGACAGATCGAAGGCACCATTGTGAGTCGCCCCATCCGCACCCACCAGCCCGCCACGGTCAATGGCAAAGACCACCGGCAGATTCTGCAAGGCGACATCGTGGATCAGCTGGTCATAGGCACGCTGCAGGAAGGTCGAATAAATCGCCACCACCGGGCGCATGCCCCCACAGGCCAGGCCGGCGGCAAAGGTCACGGCATGCTGCTCGGCGATGCCAACATCGAAATAACGGTCAGAATACTGGCGGGCAAACGCGCCCAGCCCGGAGCCTTCACACATCGCCGGCGTAATGCCCATCAGGCGCTCGTCCTGCGCCGCCATGTCGCACAGCCATTGGCCGAAAATCTGGGTGTAGCTGGCCTTGCCCGCCTTGCCGGGAACGATGCCCCCCGTACTGTCGAATTTCGACACCCCGTGATACAGCACCGGATCGGCCTCGGCCAGCTTGTAGCCTTGTCCCTTGCGGGTGACGATGTGCAGGAACTGCGGGCCGTTCAGGGCACGCAGGTTGTGCAGGGTCGGGATGAGCGAATCGAGATCATGGCCGTCGATCGGACCGATGTAGTTGAAGCCGAATTCCTCGAACAAGGTGCCCGGCACGACCATGCCCTTGAGGTGCTCCTCAGCGCGACGTGCCAGCTCGAGCACCGAAGGCGCGATGGAGAGCACTTTTTCTCCGGCCTTGCGGGCGGCATTGAAGGTATGCCCGGACAGCAGGCGCGCCAGGTATTTGTTCAACGCCCCTACCGGCGGCGAGATGGACATGTCGTTGTCGTTGAGGATGACGAGCAGGTTGGCATCGATCACGCCGGCATTGTTCAGCGCCTCGAACGCCTGCCCGGCCGACATGGCGCCATCGCCGATGACCGCCACGACGCGCCGTTCCTCGCCCTTGTTGCGTGCTGCCACCGCCATGCCCAGTGCGGCAGAGATGGAGGTCGAGGAATGTCCGACGCCAAAAGTGTCGTACTCGCTTTCGCTGCGCTTGGGAAAGCCAGACAGCCCATCCTGCATGCGTAGCCGTGCCATGCCGGCACGCCGCCCGGTCAGAACTTTGTGGGCATAGGTCTGATGCCCGACATCCCAGACGATACGGTCTTCCGGTGTATTGAAAACATGGTGCAGCGCAATGGTCAGCTCGATGGTGCCCAGATTGGAGGACAGGTGCCCGCCGGTTTTCGATACCGACTCGATCAGGAAAGATCGTAATTCCTGCGCCAGTTGCGGCAATTTTTCGCGTTCCAGCCGGCGCAGGTCGGCCGGCTGATTGACCGTATCGAGGAGAGGATAACTGGACATGAAAGTACAAAACCGTCGCGCAGTTGCGCCGTTACAGAAAATGGATTGATCGTCGATGCCGTCAGAACTTGCGCTCGACGATGAAACGGGTGAGTTGCGTCAGCCGCAATGCCGCCGGGCCAAAGGGGGCCAGAGCTGCCTGTGCTTCAGTCTGCAAGGCCAGTGCCTTGGCACGCGCCTGGCCATGCCCCAGCAGGCTGACATAGGTAGGTTTGTTTTGCGCGGCATCCTTGCCAGCCGTTTTGCCGAGAGTGGCCGTGTCCATCTCATGATCGAGAATGTCATCGACCACCTGAAACAGCAGCCCGACCACTCGCGCATAATGGTCCAGCTGCACCCGTGCCTCTTCGGGTAGCCCCTCGCCACACGCCGCGCCCAGCAGGATGGCCGCACGAATCAGCGCCCCGGTCTTGTGAATGTGCATGGACTCCAGTTCGGCAAGCGACAGGGACTGGCCAACCGCCGCCAGATCGATGGCCTGTCCACCCGCCATGCCACGCGAACCGGCTGCCTGGGCCAGCAACCGTACCAGCGCCAGCTGCCGCCGGGCAGCATGATCCCCCGTCGTCAGAGACTCTTCGGACAATGCCTGAAAAGCCAGTGACTGCAGGGCATCCCCGACCAGCAAGGCCGTTGCTTCATCGAAGGCAACGTGACAGGTCGGCTTGCCACGACGCAGCACATCATCATCCATGCAGGGCAGATCATCATGCACCAGCGAATAAACATGGATGAGCTCAACGGCCGCCGCCGCCCGATCCAGCTGCTCCGGCAAGGCATGTCCCAGGGCTCCGGCAGCATGACACAGCAGCGGCCGGATACGCTTGCCGCCTCCCAGCGCCACATAACGCATGGCCTGATGCAGCCGCCCGGGTAACAAGGCCTCATCCGGCAAAAGCTGTGCCAACACGCGCTCGCTGCGCTGCTGCACCTGCTCCATCCAGTCCGGGAAATCCGTCATGTCCAGCGGTACCATCATGGGGTTCGCAGTTGTTCCGTCAGGCACGGACATGGGCTCAGAACTCTTCATCATCAAACAATGACTCCACAGCCCCATCGGCAGGCCCTGGTACGGCGCGCAGCGTATCCTTTTCCAGTACCTGCAGTTTCTGCTCGGCAGCCGTCAGTGCCTGCTGGCAAAACTTCAGCAGGCTCGTCCCGCGCTCGTAGCTGGCCAGCGACTCTTCCAGCGAGGTTTTACCTTCCTCCATCGTCCGCACGATGGTTTCCAGTTCTGCCAAAGCCTCTTCAAAGGAGGCCGGCGCGGCGCGGCGTGCGGATTTAACCATGAGAAATAGCCGGCGCGACGCATCGCGCCAGAAGGTAAGCCTTTAGAGGAAAAAAGGGAAAGAGGGAAAAGATGGGAAAAATAACAAATTCCATGCCTTGCGGTCAAATCGGCCTGCAGTGCCCATCCTCCAGCTTGAAGATGCGGTCGGCACAGGAAAAGTAGGCATCATCATGGGTGATGACGATGACGGCCTTGCCGCGTGACTTCAGCTCGGGCAGCAGCTCGGTGTAGAACACCCGCTTGAATACCGGGTCCTGGTCGGCCGCCCATTCGTCGAACAGGTAGATCGGCCGGTCTTCCAGATAGGCCGAAACCAGTGCCAGTCGCTTGCGCTGGCCGGTCGACAGGTTGAGCGTGGTGTAACGCCCGTCGACCACCCGCACCTTGTGCGCCATGCCCAACACTTCAAGATAGTGCTGCACCCGGGCATCCAGCGTGCCACCATCGGCATCCAGCACTTGCTCGAAGAGATGAAAATCGGCAAAAACCGCCGAGAAGTTCTGCCGGTAGGTGTCGATGTTGTCGGCCGTAATCTCACGGCCATCAAGCAGGATACGCCCTTCATCGGGCTGATAGAGCCCCAGGATCAGCATGGCCAGCGTGGTCTTGCCGCTGCCGTTGCCGCCAACGATGTAGAGAATCTCTCCGGCGTTGATGGTCAGGTCGAGCGGGCCGAGGACGAATTGCCGGTCTTCATCGCTGCCAGGATAGTGATGGCGAATGTCTTGCAGCGTCAGCTGCCATGCACCGCCTGCCAGGGGGGCAGCAGAGGCAGCAGCAGCGGAAGTAACGGGAACAGGCAAACCCGGCACCGCACCATCCGGCGTACCCAGCTCCTGATCGAGCTGCCGGATGCGGCCAAAAGCGATGCCGGCCTGGCTGACGACCGGCAAGGCAAAGACCAGCTCGGCTACCGGACGCACCAGATAAAGCAGGGTGAAGATGGTGGTGGCCACCACTTCCGGCGCTTGCGGCAGAGCCTGCGGCACGAGGAACAGCAAGGTACCGATCAGGACGAAGAACATGATGGCGCCAACATTGACCGCCATGTTGTAGCCGGTCATGGCGTGGGTGTAGGAGGTCCGGAATGCACGGGCTTCGTGGGCGATGATGCGCTCAACAAACTGCTGCCCCCGCCCGGCATTGAGCTGCAATTCCTTGCTGCCTTCGATCAGGTGATGAAAGTGTCCGTACAGGGCTTCCATTTTGGCTCGTACCTCGATCAGGTGACGGCGCGGAATACGCTCCACCGCGAAAAAGGCCAACAGCCCGAGCACCAGGAAAACGATCAGCAGCAGCAAGGCCAGCGGAGATAGCCAGGCCAGGTAGGCAAAGCAGGCCAGGATGATGATGGCGTTGCCAAAAGCAATCGGCAGCCAGATGAAGGCTTCGGTGAAGCTGTCGATGTCCTTGGTCAGCAGCACCAGAATGCCCGGCTTGCCCAGCGCCTGCAGGCGCTTTTGCGAGGTCGTCAGAATCTTGCGTCCCAGCTCGATGCGCATCTGGTAAATGGCCGCCTGGGTCAGGTGCAACAACGAAATTTCCGTGCCGCACTTGGTCAATAGATGCAGGGTGGCGATTGCGAAAAATGCCCAGGCCAACGTACCCGATGGAGTTTCCGCCGCAATACCCTGGCTGATGACGGCAATCAGCGCCGCACCACTCACCCCGGCCACCAGACCGCTCAGGGTCGCCAGCAACACTAGCTTCCAGGACTGCCGGTACAGGTAAGCAAGCAGGGTCATGATCTCACCCCAGGTGTCCTGGCCTGCGATCCCGCCAGCCTACGCAAATACGGGCGAATGCGACCGACGATATGCCGTGAGCCTTGCTGCACGGCCAGTTCCAACTTTTCAGCCAGGATCAGTGTCAGGATCAACAACGTAGAGGTTCGCTCAGGTGCGGGGCCAGGCTCTGCAGCAGCAGGGCAAATACCTTGGGATTGCCCGCCACTAAATTGCCACTGGCAAGATAACCCTGTTCTCCCGTGGCATCCCCGACCAGCCCGCCAGCCTCGGTAATCAGCAAGGCACCCGCCGCCATGTCCCAGGGACTCAGGCCGAATTCCCAGAAACCGTCCAGTCGCCCGGTGGCGACGTAAGCCAGATCCAGCGAGGCTGCACCGGGGCGGCGCATACCAGCCGTCTTTTGCGCCAGCTCGCGGAAGATGGCCAGGTAGGCATCGATATGCTCAAAACTGCGGTAAGGAAAGCCCGTACCGATGAGCGATTCCTCCAGTCTGGTGCGCTTCGAGACGCGGATGCGCTTTTCGTTGAGAAATGCGCCACCGCCCTTGCTGGCCGTGAATAGCTCATTGCGGCTCGTGTCATAAACCACGGCATGGCTGAGCACGCCCCTGTGTGCCAGGGCAATCGACACCGCATATTGCGGAAAGCCGTGAATGAAATTGGTCGTACCATCGAGCGGATCGATGATCCACTGATATTCCGCCTGGCTGTCGCCGGAGGTACCCGACTCCTCTGCTAGAATCGAATGCTCCGGGTAAGCCTCGCGCAAAATGTCGATGATGGCCTCTTCAGCAAGCCGGTCGACCTCAGTGACAAAATCTGCCTGCTGCTTTACGCTGACCTTGATCTGTTCGATATCAAGGCTGGCGCGATTGATGATCTGTCCGGCACGACGTGCGGCCTTGACGGCAGTGATGAGCATGGGATGCATGATTGATTTCTATCCAAATGACAACTGAAGCCTCAAGCCTCAAGACCTGAGCCCTAAGCCTGCGCCATCGAAAGCGCGAATTCTAGTATGAACAGCCCCTCATCGCTTGCCCGCATCCGGGTAATTCTTTCCCGTCCCAGTCATCCCGGTAATATCGGCGCCACAGCACGCGCCATGAAAACCATGGGGCTGTCGCAGCTCGTCCTGATCTGCCCCAAACGCTTCCCAGACGAAGAGGCCACGGCACGCGCTTCCGGTGCCAGCGACCTTCTACAGCAGGCCAGGGTGTGCGCCACCCTCGATGAAGCCCTGAACGGAACGACTCTGGTAGCCGGCATGACGGCCCGCAGACGCGACCTGGCAGCGCCCTTCCTGTGGGCTCGTGATGGTGCGGATACTCTTATCCAGGGAACACGGGGCGGCCACCAAGAAGTCGCCCTGCTGTTTGGCAATGAAACCGCCGGTCTGACCAATGACGAACTGAGCCGCTGCCATCTCGGCATCATGATCCACACCAACCCGGAATACTCCTCCCTCAACCTGGCCGCTGCCGTGCAACTAATGAGCTACGAGCTACGCCTGGCCGCAGTGCGCCCCGAACCACAACCCCCTTCCGGACAGGATTTCCTACCGGCCACCAGCGAGGAAATCGAGGGGCTACACAGCCATCTCGAACAGGTCGCCCTGGCCACCGGATTCCTCGATCCCCATCAGCCCAAGCGGCTCATGGCGCGACTACGCCGCCTCTTTGCCCGCACCCGTCTCGAACATGACGAAGTCAGCATCCTGCGCGGCTTCCTGTCCGCCATCGAACGACCCAAAAAACGCCGCACGTCGCCCCTTCACACGCCCCCATATTGAAGTCGATGGGGGAATCAAGGATAATTTCCTGCCTGTTTTCACCCTTCGTTTCCTTTGCCCAACATCCCCCATGAAGCTGCTCGGTTCACTCACCAGCCCCTATGTCCGCAAGGTGCGCATCGTCCTTGCTGAAAAGAAGATCGAATACGAATTCCTGCTGGAATCTCCATGGGTCGAAAACAGTATCGTGACGAAGCACAACCCGCTAGGCAAGGTTCCTGTCCTGTTGCTCGACGATGACAGCACGCTCTACGACTCGCGCGTCATCGCCGAATATCTGGACCGCATCTCCCCCAACAAGCGGCTGATTCCGGCCGATGGCCGCGAGCACATTCTCGTCAAGCGCTGGGAAGCCCTGGCCGACGGTATCGGCGATGCCGCTGCTGCCGCCCTGCTCGAATCACGTCGCCCGGAAGGGGAGCGTAGCCCCTCCTGGATCCAGCGACAACGCGACAAGATGATCGCTGGCTTGCAAGCCATGTCGCAAGAGCTGGCCGAAAACGAATGGTGCCAGGGCAGCAACCTGACACTGGCGGATATCGCCGTGGGCAGCGCCCTGGGCTATGTCACATTCCGCCATCCAGATATCAACTGGCAGAACACACACGAAAACCTCGCCCACCTGTACAACCGGCTGATGCAACGCCATTCGTTCCAGGAAAGCATCCCCAGGGATTAACGCCGCGCGGCGCGGCTCTGCACTGCACCGCTGCCACGGCAACCCACCTCCCTTCAACCCGGCAGCACTTCTCGAGTCCCCTACAGCATGCTGGCAATCATCGGTGGCAGTGGTCTGTCACAACTCTCCAACCTCGATGTCTCCCATCAAAAGGTTGCACGCACCCCCTACGGGGATCCTTCCGGCGCACTGACCTTCGGCCGTATCGGCCGTCAGGAAGTGGTCTTTCTTGCCCGTCACGGCTTTGGTCACACCATCCCGCCCCACCGGGTCAATTACCGGGCCAACATCTGGGCACTGGCGGAAATCGCCAAAGCCACCCATATCGTCTCCGTCGCTTCCGTCGGCGGCATCCGTGCTGACCTCTCCCCCGGCTCGCTAGTCATCCCCCATCAACTGATCGACTACACCTCAGGACGGATTTCTTCCTTCTATGATGGCCAGGACGCCCCCATCGTTCATATCGACTTCACCCAGCCCTATGACGAAGCCTTGCGCCAACTGCTGCTGACAGCGGCCACACGCGCCGGAGTGCAGGTCGGTGATGGCGCAGTCTATGCCGTCTCCCAGGGCCCGCGCCTCGAAACCGCAGCCGAAATCAATCGCCACGAGCGCGACGGTGCTGATGTGGTCGGCATGACCGGCATGCCCGAAGCCGTGCTAGCACGCGAAGCCGGGCTCCCCTATGCTGCCATCGCCGTCGTTGCCAACTGGGCCGCCGGGCGCATGGACAGCGCCCAGACCATCGCTTTTAAGCCACTAGAAAGTGTATTAACCACCGCCATGGTCAATGTGCGCAGCCTGATCGTCCACCTGTGCGAATCCGGCAACTGTCCCATCTAAGCCACATCACATCTGAAACCCCGTTCTCCTCGTAGCACAATGGATAGTGCACATGCCTCCTAAGCGTGGGATACAGGTTCGATTCCTGTCGAGGGGACCAACATTCCCAGATTTTCTTACCTTCCGGGGTCATTGCCATCGGTAACCCTCCGTATCACGTCATCACGAGTAGCGCGTGGTGGTCAGCGACGATGCCCCGAGGTTCCCTGACTGCCACCATTTCCTGATGGCGTTTCGAGCAACTCGGCCAGCTCACGCGACACCGGCAACAACTCCTCGATCAAGCCAAGCAGGAAATCCTGATAATGCTGGGCGGCCAATGATGTCAGATACAGGTGGCCACGCTTGTTCTGGCTGACCCAGCCACGCTGGATCAGGGCGTTCACCTTGCGCCGCACGGTTTCGCGCGGGATACCCGTGGCATCGCTGATCGACAGGGCATTGCAGGGGCGCAGAACCTGCTGGCGCTCGCTGGCATCATCGAGGCGGCTGGCAAATGTCTCGCTGGTACGGCTCGCTTCATAATATTGCCCCATGTTGCGCGTGCCAATTTCGCCAATCACGATATTGAGCAGGATGTCTCCCTCGAATTCCTTGTAGATGCAGCGCAGATAAGGCACCGTGAACCGGGACAGCAAAAAGCTCGCCCGGTAAAAATTCTTCTCATAAACTTTAGGATCGATTGCCATCACCCACCCGCTGCCTCGTTATCTGACCTGTTATCCACCCCGACATCCCACCCGCCATATCCATGTCCTCATCCGCTACATCCACCACACCTGCCACTTTAACCGATTCGACCACCGCCCCACCGCGCCGCACGGCTCTGCTGCTCGGAGCAAGCGGCCTGGTTGGGGGACAGTTGCTTGATCTCCTGCTGGAAGCGCCCGATTTTACGGACATCCTGGCTCCGACGCGCAGCCCGCTTGCCCGGCAACACGGCAAACTGCACACCCGGCTACTCGACCCTGAAGCACCTGAGCGCTGTTTGCTGCCCGCCATCGACGACGTGTTCTGCTGTCTGGGCACCACCCTCAAGGCCGCTGGCTCCAAAGCCGCCTTCCGCCACATCGATCATGACCTGGTTCTGGCCCTGGCTCGCCAGGCACAGGCCGCCGGTGCCCGGCAGTTCCTGCTGGTCAGCTCGATCGGCGCAGACAGCCGTTCTCCTTTTTTCTACATGCGCACCAAAGGTGAGACCGAGGATGCCCTGAAAACACTGGCCTACCCCTCGACCAGCGTCTTTCACCCGGCCTATCTGACGGGGCAACGTCGCCAGTCACGCCTATTGGAAGACCTCACCGGGCAGCTCATGCAACGCCTGGCCTGGCTCATGCCACCCGCTTATCGCCCCGTGGCCGCCCGGCAAGTCGCCCATGCCATGCTGACACAAGCCCGTCGCGCGCCACCAGGCTTTCACACCCTCCAGCCCATCCTGTTCGACCTGCAGCCATCATCACCATAAACCCTGGCCCTGACTCCTGCTCTAACCCCGAGGCTTACGGCCGCATCGGTGTCTTCAGCGGATGCGGCAACACCTGCTCGGCCAGAGCCTCATCCAGCATTGCCCCTTGCGCCAGCTGCTGACGCAAGCGAACGAAATCGACCGTATCCTGCCCCGTCAGCTTCTTGGTATTGAACGCATTGAAGCCTAGCCAGGCCTCGTTGTTCATGTTGGCCTGCAACCAATGGCGGTTCATGTGCTTGGCTGCATCCCAGAAAAATTTCTTTTTCGCCCGCAGGCTGTCGAGCGATGTCTGCAGGCAGTTGGGAAACAGATTGGTGAAGTTCCAGATCAGCGCGTGAATTTCATCATCGACACGGCTGAAATCGACGGCACAGGAAGCAATCAGCGTCCGCGCCGCCGCCTGCTGCGCCGCCGGAATCAGCTCACCATAAACGATCTCGCCATCTTCCAGCCAGGTATCGGTACGCACCAGAGGATTGCGCAGCCACTGCCCATCCTTCTTCAACACCGGCAACACCTTGCTGATCATGCCCTTGTGCTTCATCTTGTAAGCACTCCACAGCTCGCAGGAAACGCAGTTGTAGATGGCATCCTCGATGCTCAAGAACCACGGCAGGAAATCGGTCGAACCGCCCACCGGCGACGAACCATGGCGCGGCCCGGCCTGGCCATACAGCGCCATATCCGACGACACCGTAAGGTCTGCCGCCAGCCCGATTTCCTGACCACCGGCCACGCGCATGCCATTGGCACGACAGATCACCGGCTTGCGACATTCGAGCACACCGTCGACCATGCGGTTGAACAAATCGATGTAATCGCCATACTCATGTGGCCGACGTGTGTAGTACTCGGCATATTCCTTCGTGTTGCCGCCGCTGCTCCAGGCCTTGTCACCGACGGCGGCAAACACCACAGCCACTACCGAACGATCGCCGGATGCCCGCTGGAAGCCGGCAATGACCCCCTTCACCATCTCCGTCGTGTAGGCATTGTGCTGTGCCGGATTGTTGAGCCAGATCCAGGCGGAATACAAACCATCGACCGGCTGACCGGCAGCATCGAGCACCGGACGTTTCTCGAAGATTACCCCCGGTGCCTCACCGCCCAGATGCTCATCACCAAACAGGGTGTGCTGCTTCAATACCGCATCACGCGGCAGCCAGTCGAGGGACATGCAAAACTCCTTGGTGAATGAAGGGAAGAAGATGCTCAGAAATCAGGGCTCAGGATGACACGACGCGTCAGCTCGCTGCGCTGCGCAGCAGCAAAAACTTCGCGGATACGCTGCATCGGCTGCACCTCGACAAAAGGAGACAAGGCGATGCGACCATCGAGACACAGCGCCAGCACCGCCGGATAGTCCTGTGGCGCACAGCCCCAGCTACCGATGACTGTGGCATCGAGCGCCATCAGACGCGACAGGTTAAAGGGCAGCTCGGCCGTGCCATAACCCACCACGACCAGCGTGCCGGCAAAACCCAGCAGGCTCAAGGCCAGTTCCTGCCCTGCCTGGCTACCGCTGGCTTCAAAAATCTTCCAGCCGGTCTGGGCCGACAACCCACGCCCCGCACAAAATACCTTGAAGGCCGCCTTGATCTCGGCCACGCTCATGCCGGCGCAATGGATCGCAGCGTCCAGACCATGGGGCTGCACCGCCGCCAGACGACCAGCATGCTGCTCGATACCCACCACCGTTGCCGCACCCAACGCCCGCGCCATCTGCACCATGAAGCCCCCCACCCCGCCCCCGGCACCGATGACGATCACCTGATCGCCCGCCGCCAGCCCGGCACGCCGCGCCGCCTGATACGGCGTACTGACGGCATCGGCCACCACGGCAAGATGTTCGAGAGGGATGCCCTCGTGCCGACCGACCGGGCACAGGTCACCTCCCGGCAGCGGAATGTGGCTGGCAAAGCCACCGTAGATGCCCAGTGAATTACCCGGCATCTGCTGCGCCAGGCAGCGGTTTGCCCGTCCCGTCTGGCACAGCACACAATTGCCGCACGGCAAGACGGCTGGCACGATCACCTCGCACCCCAGCAATGATGCCTCCGGCTCCGCCGCCGCCACCACAACCCCGGCAATCTCGTGCCCCAGGATCAATGGCGGCTTTTGCCGGGTCGGCACACCATCGTAAAAATAGGACAGATCCGTGTGGCACACCCCGCAGCCACGCACCTCGACCAGTACCTCGCCCGCCGCCAGCGGCGGCACCGGCAGACGCACCTGGCACAAAGTACCGGGGGCAGTCATCTGCCAGGCATGGATCATCTCGACACGCTGCCCCCCCTGCACCTTCTGTACGCTTTGCACACGCATCACCCTCAGCGATGCGTCCAGCACGGTGCGCGCTTGTCGAGAAACGCGGCAATGCCCTCATGGGCATCCCGTGTGGCCATCAACTCGTCCAGATAGCGCCGCTCCAGCGCCACCAGCGCCGCATCGAACGCCATGCCCTCTGCCGCACGGATCGCCCGCTTGTTCTGCATCTGCGCGGCACGCGACAGCACGCACAACGGCTGTACGAAGGCCGCCAGCCCGGCAGCAAACTGCGCTGCCGGAAAAACACGGTTCAACAACCCGTAGTGCCGTGCCTCATCCGCCGTCAGCGTCCCACCCGAAAACAGCAGCTCATGCGCCAGCGCAGACGGCAACAGACGCGGCAGAAGAATCGCTGCCACCGGCGCAAACACGCCGAGCCGAATTTCCGGCTGCCCCAGCAAGGCATCCGCAGCCGCCACCCGCAGATCACAAGCCAACACCAGCTCCAGCCCGCCCCCCAGTGCCGAGCCATTCAAGGCCGCTACCGTCGGCAGCGGAAAATCACGCAAACGCCGCACCACACCATGAAACGCCGCCAGCATGTCCGCCACCTGTGCCGCCTCATGCTCGGCAATATCCACTCCGGCCGAAAAAAATTTCGTGCCCTCTCCCGTCAGCAACAGCAAACGCAGCGAAGCATCCTCCGCTGCCACCGCCAATACCCGGGACAGCTCGTCGAACAAAGCCATGTTGAGCACATTGAGCGGCGGCCGCCTGAGTGTGATCGTCAGCAGTCCATCACTGTAGTGGGTGTCGAGGAAATGAAATTTATCGCTCATTTATCGCTCATTTATCAGGCCATGTGGGTGACCAAAATTCCACAATTCCACAATTCCACAATCCCTTTTCAGGATCAATCAACTGTCCATCGGCAATATCAATGGACGAATGAGCTGAGAGCACATCCATAAACAAATCATCAAAACAGATCATCCAGTGCATCCTCGCCGATGCCCGGCGGCAACCGGCCGTGCTGTGCGCTATAGGCTTGCAGCAGCTCGCTCTCGCGCTGACTGTAGTAATGCGCCGGCTCAATACTGAAAAACAGCGGCACGCCATCACCCTGCTGTGCCAGCAGCAGGGCCAGTGCGGCCTGCAGATCGGCCACGCCCTTGATCGCCAGCACCTGCTTGTTGGCATCGAAAAGAAAATACACCCCGGACTCAGCCGGCAGGGCATGCACTGCCACCGCCTCCAGCGGATGCCAGGATTCGGGCGGCATCTGCGCTTCACCGATGTCATGCATCAGGTTGCACTTGAGACAGCGCTGGCCTTCGGCGACAGCATCGGCAACGCTGTAGCAATGCTCGACCTCATCCCAGTGACGCCGCGCTTCAACCGGCTGCCTGGGCACTGCCTGCTGGCGACGCTGATTGAACTCTTCCTCACGACCGATCCAGGGGTCGGTCTGCCAGCCACGCCCTGTCTCATCGAGCAGCGTCTCGTCGATGTCTCCATCTCCGCCCAGAAAACGATCGATGGCCGATGCCGCCTGTCGCCCCTGCGCCACGGCATCGATCAGGCTCTTCGGCCCGAGCACTGCATCGCCACCAGCAAACACTTTTCCTCCGCCCACCAGCCGCCCTTCGGCATCAACGGCAATGCGTCCTTCTGCCGTGCAAACCAATCCAGCCAATCCAGCTACCTGCTGACCAACGGCAGCAATGACAAGATCCGTCGTATCCGTCGTCATGCTGCCTGGTACCTGCTCCAGATGCCGGTAACCCAGCACATTCGGCCGGCTCAACCGGGTCGCTACCCAATCGATGTCCAGCCCCGGGTCTGCCCCATCCGCCCCATCCACCACACTCTCTGCCTTGCGAAAAGCCACGGGTGTGCGCTGGAAACGGGTCTGCACCCCTTCCTCCAGACAGGCTGCCACCTCGGGCGCATGCGCCGGCATTTCTGCCCGGGTACGCCGATACACCAGCTCGACTGCTGCGCCCTCTCCGGCCAGACGCAACGCACTGCGTGCCACATCACAGGCCACATCGCCCCCACCGATGACGGTCACGCGCTGCGGCAATGCCGTGCAACGGCCTTGCGCCACCTCGCGCAAAAAGCCGATTCCATCCACCACGCCGGCCAGACCCGCCCCCGGCACTTCCAGCGGAGCTGCCTGCTGTGCGCCGATGGCAACAAACAGGGCATCGAAGCCCTGCGCCTCCAGTATCGCCAGATCGTCGATGCGCGTATCGAAATGAAAGGTCACACCCAGCGCCGCCACATCAGCCACCTCGGCATCGATCACCGCACGCGGCAGGCGATAGGCCGGGATGCCGTAACGCGCCATGCCCCCGGCCGCCGGCATGGCCTCGAACACCGTCACGGCATGTCCCTTCTTCGCCAGGTAAAACGCCGCTGTCAGACCCGCCGGCCCGGCACCGATCACGGCCAGCCGCCGCCCCGTCGGCGGCGCACGGCGCTGCAATTCACGCCAGCGGCCATCATCACGCTCGGCAGCGATGCGCTTGAGGCTGCGAATGGACAGCGGATCATCGAGATTCCCCCGCCGGCAATCACTCTCACACGGCGCGTAGCAGGCACGGCCGAGGATACCGGGGAAGGGCAGTTTCTCACGCACCACGGCATTGGCCTCGCTGAAACGCCCCAGACCGGCCAGCTGCACATAACGTGGCACGTCGATACCCGCCGGGCAGGCTGTGGTGCAGGGTGCTACCCCGCCCTGCTTTTGCACAGCACTCAGGGTGCGGTCGAGCAAGGCACCGGTCGGACAGACCTCAACACAGGCATTGCAGAACTTGCAGCCAGATTCCATCAATGTATCGGCCACCGGCCCAACCCAGCGACGGCCGTTCGTCTGCTTCACCTCCAGACAGCCAACACCGCGCACCTCGTTGCAGGCCACCAGACAGCGGCGGCAGTCGATGCACAGGTTGTAATCCCGGTCATAAAACGGCTCGTCCCGAACCACCGGCAAGCGATTGGCCTGCGGATCGTATTCCGGGGTTGCTTCCGGGATGATGATGTAATCAGCCACCTTGCGCAGCGCGCAATGGCTCATGATCGAGCAGCAGCGCTCCTCGACGGTATTGTTGAAGCAGCACATGACACGGCTGCAACCATCGCGTTGCGGACAGGTCAGACAGACATGCGGATGATGTTCGAGGATTTGCGCCAGAGCTGTCTGACGCGCCTGCTGAAGACTTGCCGTATGGGTGATGACCTGCAAGCCTGCCGCCACCGGCACGGCACAGGCGTGATGCACCCCGGCCACACCCACAAGTTCGACGAGACACAGACCGCAGCCACCGCCCCCGCTACCATTCCCACCGCCGCCCTCCTGCGAGGTCGAGCAGACCATCGGCAAGTCAGGATACGCGCACAGAGCAGGAATGTAGATACCGGCCGCCGCAGCCGCAGCCAGCAGCGTCTCTCCCATCCGCACCTCGACCGGCTTGCCATCGATCTGCAAGGTCAGCCGCACCGCTGGAGAGCGTGCCGTTTCATTCGCCGCGCCATTTCTGCCCAGCCCGTCCTGCCTGGCTGTCCCGGCCATACGGCGATGTACGGTGATGATGGCCACCTGACTCATGACGCGAACAGATCATCGTCACCGGCAGCTTCCACCATCCCGCCCACCGGGATTCGGGTATACAGCCGACCCACCGGAGAACCGCCCACGGAAGGGAAACATGCACCGCAGCCCGAAGTCACGCCCTCATGCACGACCAGCACCTCGTAGCCAAGCGCACGATAATTTTCAGCCAGCTCGGACAAACGTGGCTCATCGATGACCGTCTGACACTGCCAGCCTTCATCCAGCAGCACATCGCGGTCATTCCCGCCAGCAGTCCGGACGTACTCACCAGTCATGTTTCAACGCCTCCGACGGGCAAGCCGCGACACACGGCAAGCGCACTGCGCCTGCAGCCGGCTTGCAGGCAGCACAATCCGCCGCCAGTGTGCGACGGTGCGCCTCGGCCACCTGGATCACTTCATCGTCATAATCATCGACCACGACCTCGAACAGTCGCTGCGGACAGGCTGCCAGACAGGGGCGTGACACACAGTCGATACAGCAATCAGTGTCGATGCGGATGTAATAAGCCCCGGAGCCATCCTGGTAACCATAATTGGCGATCATGGTGAATTCCTCAAGCCTCCGGCCACCTGTCTCAGGCAGCCTTGGCCGCCTGCTTTTGCAGCAGCGTATGGGCAAACAGGGCCGCCCCAAGCGCACCGGCAATCTGGCTGTCCCAGGGGGAATGAACAGCATTCACCCCCAGTAGCTTCTCGATGCGCCTCACGACACCCGGATTTTTGGCAATGCCGCCGGTGATGAAAAAATCGCCGGCCGGATCAACCCCGACGCGCTCGATCAACGCCACCACCCGTTCGGCCATCGCCTGACAATACGCGGCAATCACCTTGTTCTTGGTGTAGCCGGCCTTCAGCATGCCCAGCGCCTCGGATTTGGCGAACACCACGCAGATCGACGACACCGCCGGCGGCTCGGCATCGATATCGAAGGAACGCGCCCCCAGTTCGCTGACCGGAATCTGCATCAGGTCGGCAATCACCTCCATGCCGCGCCCGGTGCCAGCCGCGCACTTGTCATTCATCAGAAACTGGGTGACCTTGCCGCGTTCATCGCAACGGATGGCCTTGCAATCCTGGCCGCCCATGTCGAGGAGGGTACGCACCGTCGGCCCCACCATGTAATTGGCACCGCGGGCATGGCAGGCGATTTCCGTCAGTGTCTTGTGAGCAAACGGCACATTGACCCGCCCGTAGCCAGTACCGACGATGTAGTGAATATCGGCCAGTGTCATGCCACTCTTGTCGAGCACGCCATCGAGGGCGCGCCGCGCCGAATCCGGGCTGTCGTTGCCGGTGCGTGTGCTGTGGTAACCCAAGAGCTTGCCATCGACACACACCACCGCCTGCGAGCTGACCGAGCCAACATCGATGCCCGCCGTAACGCGCTGCGCCGCACGCCAGTCGCACGTCTCATCGACCCAGCAATGCTCCGCCCAGCGCCAGTACTCCTTCTTCTCAGCCAGACTCACAACCACCTCACCCTCTCCCCTCACTCCTCACGCACCAACATTTCCGGTGCCTGCAGGCCACGTGGTGCCACCTCGATGCCGACCATCTCACGCAGTTCCTTGCCCTCCGGCGTGACCTTGAGATCACGGAATTTTCTGGCCGACACCAGCACCCGCGACTCCAGCGATGCCAGCGATTTGTTATAGGCACCGACAGCATTGCCCAGATGCTTGCCGACGTCACCCCAATGGTCGGCCAGCACTGCCATGCGCTCGTAGAGCTCCTTGCCAAGCACGCTGATCTGCTGGGCATTCTCGGTCAGTGCCTCCTGCTTCCATCCATAGGCCACGGCACGCAGCAGCGCGATCAGCGTGGTCGGTGTGGCGAGGATCACACGCTGCTCGACGCCAGCCTCGATCAGGGCCGG
Organism: Sterolibacterium sp.; assembly: GCA_018062105.1. Lineage (GTDB taxonomy): Bacteria > Pseudomonadota > Gammaproteobacteria > Burkholderiales > Rhodocyclaceae > Sterolibacterium. The sequence goes on from JAGOSV010000002.1 coordinate 50,589, forward strand.
ATCCACCTCCAGCGCGGCGCTGTAGAACACCTCGCCGGGCAGGAACAGCACGACAAAATCCGGCGAAGGCTGGAACTGCTCCCAGTAGGACTTGCGTCCCAGCTTGACCAGATGCTCGCGTACCTGACGCGCATGGACATTCAGCCGGCTGCGCCGTGTCTCATCCTCCGCGGCCTCCAGTGCATCGAGATAACCCGCCAGAGGAACCTTGGCATCGACCACGATGTTCTTGCCACCCGGCAGACGCACGACCAAATCCGGGCGCAGCTGTCCCTCTTCGGTGCCCACACTTTCCTGCTCGAAGAAATCGCAATGATCGAGCATGCCGGCCATCTCGACGACACGTTTCAGTTGCAACTCACCCCAGCGCCCGCGTGTCTGTGGCGCACGCAGCGCCTTGACCAGATTCGCTGTCTCCAGCCGGAGCGTGCCCTGCGACTCGGCCAGCGACTTAACCTGCTCGGTCAGCGTGGCATACGCATCCACCCGTGACTTCTCGACCGCCTGTACCTGCTGCTCGAATTTCTCCAGCGACACCTTGACGGGTGCTACCAGTTCGCCGATGGCCTGCTGACGCTTTTCCAGCTCGCCGCGCGCCCCTTCCTGATACTTTTCCAGCGTCGTCCGGGCCAGTTCGAGAAAGGATTGATTGTTACGCTGCAAGGCATCGGCCGACAGCGCCTTGAAAGCATCCGCCAGAGATAAGCGCGCCGCCTCGAGCGTCGCCAGCTTCTCGGCGCTGCTGCGCTGTTCTTCCTCCAGACGGGCACTCAGCTCTGCCCTGCCCGCCGTCAGCACAATCACACTCTGACGCAAGCTTTGTGCTTCCTCCTGTGCGCCAGCAAGGTGCTCCTGCAGGCGCACCACCTCCGCCTCACGCGCCGCCAGCCGCTCCTGCAGGGTCGCCTGTACTGCCCCAGCCTCCAGGCTGGCCAACCGCTGCAAGGCAGCCAGATGCCGCCGCAGCCAGACGGTGACAACGATGGTGACCAGCACCCCGCCCCCCACAAACGACCAGATCATGTCCATCGGGCGATTTTACCCCACCCCCAGGTACGGAACCGGAAGCAACCCAAGCTGTCCACGCACACGCACGAATCGCTGCACGCACCCGTCGCTGCGCCTGCAACCGCCACATCACCAGATGATGCAGTGCATAATGATCCGCTGTCCCCTCTTTTTTCACCCTCAAGGAGCGCACCATGAATCACCGCCACAAGAACCGCCTGTTTCTCCTTCTCGCCACCATCGGCCTGCTGGGTTTCGGTACTGCCCAGGCGCAACCCTACGGCATGATGGGCTGGGGCGGACACTGCCCACAGGCACAGGGGCAAGGCAAGGGTGCCTGGCAGCCGATGGATGCCAAGGCTCGCCAGGCGCGAACCACCGAGCACCTCGACCGCTTCAAGGCTGAGCTCAAGATCACCGCTGCCCAGGAAAGCGCCTGGCAGGGCTTTGCCGAGAAAGCCCGCCAGCAATTCGACAGCATGCCTGAGCAATGCCCGATGGTCGCTGCCAATACCACACCAACCACACCAACCACCCCGCTCTCCGCGCCGGAGCGCATGGACAAAGGCATTGAGTTCATGAAACAGCGACTGACACACATGGAAGCCATGAGCGCCGCCATGAAAGACCTGTATGCCGCGCTGACGCCGGAACAGAAGACCGTCGCCGACCAGCACTTCAACCGCTCATTCCAGTCAATGCAGGGACAAAGACGCGGGCAAGGACGCGGGCAAGGCCGTGGCCGCATGATGCAGCAAAACCGCTGATCCTTCCTGGCTCAGCGCCGCCGCACCTTGCTGCGCTTGCAGCAGCGGCGGCTTGCGTTTTCCCTGGACATGGCGCAAACTAAATAAGTGTTTGCTTATATTCAACCCTGACAGGAGTCTGCACCATGTCCCCCTACAGCATCGTCGATAGCAACAAACCTTTTGAACAGGCTGCGGCCGATCTGGAAGCCGCCGTCAAACGCCACAACTTCGGTGTCCTCCACATCCACGACATCGGCCAGACCCTGCGCAGCAAAGGGCAGGATTTCACAGAGCAGTGCCGGGTTTTCGAGGTCTGCAATCCGCAACAGGCGCAACGCGTCCTGTCGGTCGATCTGCGCCTCAACATGGCGCTGCCCTGCCGCATCTCGGTCTACACCGAACAGGGCAAGACCCGCATCGGCATGATCCCTCCGGCGGCCGTCCTCTCCACCCTCTCCCCGGATCCCGCCCTGCAAGGCATCGCCGCAGAAGTCGGCCGCGCCTTGCAGACCATGATCGACGAAACCCGCTGAGCGCCGTCGTCGTTCCGGGCACTGCACCACGACACCACTACACCACTACACGGCAACACCACGCAGGCATCACTGCCCATACCAGTAACGCCAATGCGCCGCACGTTCTCCCTGCAGCGTGACGGGGGACGCGGCGGCTGCCGGAAGTTCGACCACCAGCGCACCTTCAAAATCCGTCCGGTGCAGCACTGCACCGCTGGCCTGGTAACGCGCGACCACCTCGGGACGCGGATGACCGAACGGATTGCGATAACCCACCGGAAAAATAACCGTCTGCGCCCCGACTGCCGCAACGAAATCGGCCGATGAGGAAGTACGGCTGCCGTGGTGTGGTGCCAGCAACACCTGGGCACGCAATTGCGATACCTGCCCTTGCCCCTGCAGACGTTGCAGGATGGCCGCCTCCGACCGTGCCTCGATGTCGGCTGTCAGCAGCAGCGTCCCCTCCTCGCCCGCCATGCTGCGGACCCGCAACACACAGCTCATGTCATTGGTCTTGCGGACAGACGCACCATATTGCTCCACCGCCGGATGCAGCACCGTGAAGCGCACACCATCCCACACCCACTCCTGTCCGGCCTGACAAGGCAACGCCCGCACCGGCATGGCCGACAACGGATGCTCGAACGCCAGCGAACTCATCAGCCAGCCCACCGGCAGCCCGTCCAGCAAAGACTCTGCCCCCCCGGAATGATCCGTGTCGCTGTGCGTCACCACCACCCCATCCAGCGACGACACTCCCATGGCCCGCAGATAAGGTAACAGTACGCGGTTACCGGCATCTGCCTCGGCGGTGTAAAGCGGCCCGGTGTCGTATATCAGGTCGTGGTGCGCTGTCTGGACATGTACCGCCAGCCCCTGACCGACATCGAGCACCGTCACCCGCGCAGCACCTGGCACGGGGCGCGGCGGCGTCCACAACAACAACGGTAACAGCGCACAGCTACCCAGCCAGCGCGCCGGAAAGCCGCGTGGCAACAACCACCACAGGCAACCGGCCAACCCCGCCAGCCACAACCACAGCGGCGGTACTGCCTGCTGCCAGACCGCCCAGGGCCACTGCGCCAGCCAGCCGATGTACTGCATCAGCCCGCTCGTCAGCCAGTGCGCCGGTACCAGCAGAAAATCCAGCCACGGCAAGGCGGCCAGCAGCGCCAGCGGGGTAATGACGAAGCTGACCAGCGGGATCGCCACGGCATTGGCCAGCGGCGAGACCAGAGAAAACTGCTGAAACAAAACGAGCAGCAAGGGTAGCGAGCCCAGCGTCACCGCCCACTGTGTGCGCCCCCAGGCAAGCAGCCAGTGCGCTTTACCCAGGCGGCCGCTGGCAACATAAAACAACAGCCCCACAGCCCCGAACGACAGCCAGAAGCCCGCCGCCAGCACCGCCCAGGGATCAACCAGCAACACCACCAGCAAGGCCAGCGCCAGCACCCGGCTGACCGTCGTCTGCCGCTGGCACCACAGGGCATAGGCCGCCACCGCCAGCATGTAGAGCGTGCGCTGGGCTGGCACGGCAAACCCCGCCAGCAAGCTGTACAGAAGTGCCGCCACAAACCCTGCCAGCGCCGCTGCCCGCTGCGTCGGCAAGCGCAGCGCCAAAGCCGGTTGACGGCGCCAGAATGCCGCCATCAGCGCATACGCCAATCCTGCCAGCATGGTGACATGCAGCCCGGAGATGCTGACCAGATGAGTAATGCCGGTGCGACTGAACTGCTGCCACTGGGCCGCAGTAATGGCACGCTGATCGCCAATCACCAGTGCGCTCAGGATACCGGCATAGGGCGCATCCGCCAGCCGCCGGGCAAAGCGTGTTCGCACCGTCTCGCGCAGCCGCCCCAGCCAGGTCGTCGGAGCGGCCACGAATTCCGCCAGCAGCCGGTTATCCGGCGAGGACCGGATGTAGCCGGTCGCCCGTACCCCTTGCGCCAGCAACCACGCCTCATAATCGAAGCCATGTGGATTGACATTGCCATGCGGCCGCTTCAAGCGTACCAATAACGACCAGCGCTGGCCCACATGCAACGGCGGAACCACAGCCCCGGCCCAGCCTCCAGTCACTGGTAACGCCACATCTGCCACATCTGCCGCTCCCACTGTCTCGCGGTGTGCCGAACGGCGCTTCTGATACCAGGACAGCACCAGCTGTTGCGGCACGGGCTGTGCAGCATGCTCCACCCGAAACCCAAAACGCACACCGTTCTCGATAGCCTGTGGCAAATCGTTGATGACACCAACCACCACCACCTCACGCCCTTCCAGCTCCGGTGCCAGGGTTTCGGCCATGCGTGCCAGCGCCCATCCCCCCGCCCAGCAAAACCCCAGCAGAAATGCCGCCGGCAACAACAGACAGCGCATATAACGCACGCCACCCGCCAGAAGCAGCAGCAAGGAAGCCGCGGCCGCAAACCCCAGCAAAGCATCCCGGCCCGGCAAGAGCGGCTGCACCTGCAACAGGCACACCCCCAGGGTGAAGCAAAGAATGGCAAGGCGCATGAACGGAATCAAAAAAACGCGACTGGATGGTTACCAGCCAGTGACGATAGCCGGGGATCCTCCTCGGTGAAGAAACACAGCTCGCGGGGGCGGTTGTGACCGCGCTGCACGATATGCAGCGGAGCACCGTCAATACGGAAAAATACGGAAAAATCGAGCCTGGCCCCCTTTAATTTTGAAGGAACGTTCTTGTTTGGTGGCTTTCCTTGCAGAAATGATGCGAATCACGTCACCACCTTTGCGCTCACAGTGACACACGGGAATCGAGAAGCGCAGCTTCTCGGCAGTCCCGTCGAAGCGATGGTTAGCCCTCACGCGGCACCGAGCACAGACTGAAGCGCTCTGGCACCAGAAAGCGAAAACAACCAGCCCAGCACTCCGCAGTTGAGCACGACGGTGACCCAAAAGGTTGCTTGAAAAGAAGCTTTCGCCGACTTGTGCCGAAGCAGCCGCTGTGCAGCCAAGGCACCAGGCCAACCACCGAGAAGGGCGAACAAGTGCAACGTGCTTTCTTTGGTTCGCCATTGATTCCTTAAGGCGGCTGACTTGTCGAGGGCGTAAGCGAGGAAGGCCACGAGACTTGCAATAAGGTAGAGCGCGAGGACAGCGATAGGTAGGCGGCCGACTACAACCGCGATAACGACAAAGACCAGAAAGCAAGCGGCAAAGATGGGAGGGATGTTACTGCGGCCCGGCGGAGCAGACGAAGTGGGCCGTTCACCGACAAACACAACAGTATTGGCTTGGGCACGGACCTTGGCATCAACCTTGAGTTCGTAGGTGACGATTTCGTTTCCCTCCGGCCGGCGCTGCCGATTGGAAAAGGAACTGATGTGCACAAAGACTTGCTCACCACCGCCATTAGGCGTGATGAAGCCGAAGCCTTTGTCATCCTTCCATGTGGTGATACGACCTTGATAGCGCATGGGAATAAGACAAGAGAGCACGCACGGAGCAATTAAGCCGCCTGCAACAGAAACTCTACCTTCACGGCTTCATACGGAAACTCAACGCCGCCATTCTCCATGCGGTTTAGCAAGCCAGCATCAATCAGCGCAACGATGTCTCCGTGCACACCTTTAACGTCTCGCTCTACCCGGCGAGCAGCCTCACGAATGGAAATCGGGCCAGCCCCGCAAAGAGCCTTCAGAAGTTCCCAACGCTTTGCGCTAAGCACTTTCCACAACAACTCTGGTGACGCGAAACTGATGCGCGCCGATTTCTGCTGCTTGTTTGTGTTCCAGGCTTGAGAAAACCCGGCCATAGCCTCTTTCGGAGACCGAACCTCAAGAATTACCGTTTTCATGATCCCACCTCTCAATGTCGCTCTGAAAATCTGCCAACAACTGGTCTGGATCGGAGAACTGGTAGTCGCTTTCCTTGCCACTCCAATGCCTGTGGTCACCCTTGCCTGCCTCGTTGTCATAACGAAGTACGCAAACCTCGTTGACCACGTACGCCAGTCTGTACTTAAAGGAATGCGTAGATCCAGCCGCAGGTTTAGGAAGGCGCCAAAGCACGAGTTCAGCGAACCTGTTCTCAGCATAAACGATACGCTGACGGAATAACTCAGTGGCTTTCATGTTGGTGATCATACCAACATTTGCCCGTGTTGTCAATTGCGACAACGCAGTAGGTCCTCCCAAGAGGTCGAACGTAACCGGCCACACCGCATACGCTGCGCCATTCGTTTGCCACGCATCTGCTGCAGGCGGGTTACGGCATTCGCACGGTGCAGGAATTACTCGGGCATGCCGATGTGGCGACGACGATGATTTACACCCATGTGCTAAACAGGGGCGGGCGTGGGGTGGTGTCGCCGCTGGATGAGGTTTGAGGTTGCCTGTCCCCAACGCTGTTCGTAATGCAAGACTTCCATTGACTCGTTCCGTCTACACCTACGAGCGTGCCAGCACACTGAAAACTGGCTAGGATCGAAATTCTTACTTCAATACTTTCGGGAGCTGCCATGCTGGCCAAACGCACGAGCAAGAACCAGGTCACCTTGCCCAAAGCCATCGTCCAGACCGTCGGCGAGGCCGACTACTACGACGTCACCGTTCAGGACGGCAAGATCGTGCTGACGCCGGTTCGCCTACAGCAGGCTGACGCCGTCCGTGCCAAGCGGGAAGAGCTGGGCATCACCCATGATGACGTGAGCGATGCAATCGCTTGGGCCAGAAAGCGCGCATGAGCATCCGGCGCGTTGTCCTCGACACTAAAAGGGCTTCGACAAGCTAAGCCCGAACGGATCTGGTTTAATCAGCGTCTCCATAGCACCCCGGGCTATCGTTGGTCGACTTGAGGTTCCGGTCACTACGTTCGTACCCCCTTGCAGGGCAATCGCATTTGATTTTCGATGATTGATTGCGCCCGCCGGCAGGAGCCCGCAGGGTGGAGCCACCCGTAGAGGTGGTGCGAGTCCCGGCAGGGTTGAAAATGAAGCCGCATGTCGGAGCATCCCGCAAAGAGGGTTCGGGACGAATAATGATTCGCCCCTACGGGGTGGGGAAACTTCAAATGCGATTGCCTGTACCCTCTTGCGGTTTCAATTTTTGTAGTTACAATTCTGGTCATGGAGATCGAATTCGATCCAGAAAAGCGGGACAAGACCATGGCCGAGCGGGGAATCGAATTCGCACGGGCAGCAGAAGTCTTTGCGGGCAGACACTTTACGGCAGAAGACCTGCGCGAGGATTACGTGGAGCCGCGTTACATCACGGTTGGCAAGTTGGATGACCGGATGGTGGTCATGGTCTGGACACCTCGCGGCGAGGCCCGCCGCATCATCAGCATGAGGAAAGCCAATGAACGGGAACAAGAGCGCTTCGGCCACCGCATGGACTGACCCGGACGACGCGCCGGAACTGACGGATACCTTCTTCGAGGCCGCTGACGAGTACGCGGGCGACAAGCTCGTGCATCGCGGCCGCCCAAGAGCAGCCAGCCCCAAGCTGGCATTGACAGTCCGCTACGACGCGGAGGTTATCGAGGCTTTCAAGTCCACCGGCAAGGGCTGGCAGACCCGGATGAATGCCGCCTTAAAGGATTGGCTGAAGACCCATTCACCAGCCTGAGTGCCAAGTCGCAAAAAGGAGCGTTCTCCGCCGTGCAGGCCGGTGACCGCATGGGAAGAAAAACGCCCCGGTTCTCAAACCCTTGGGGTTCGGCGGATGGGAAATTCGGCGGCGGGGCTGGCGAAACCGGCCAGGCTGACTGCACCGCATACGCTGCGCCATTCGTTCGCCACGCATCTGCTGCAGGCGGGTTATGACATCCGCACGATGCAGGAACTGCTCGGCCATGCCGATGTGGCGACGACGATGATTTACACCCATGTGCTAAACAAGGGCGGGCGCGGGGTGGTGTTGCCGCTGGATGAGGTTTGAAAAAAATGAAATGTAATTCCCCTGGCTATCTACCGTTCCGTTCCCTTCCACCCGCCCTGTTTCTCACGGGATTGTCGCTATAATCGCCGCACAGAGTGACCCGTGACCTGCCCGCCAACCTTGCGAGGTGTCCCGAATGATCCAGCGCACGCCTCACCCCAGAGCGATGTCCACCGACACCGCCGCGGCTCCTCCGGCAACGACCCGGCGTGCTGTCGGCTTGCTGGGGCGCGTCGTAGACAGCTTTCTCCACCCTTCGCTGTACCAAGACCCGGACACCCTCAACCGGGCGCGCATCCTGATCGGATCAATGCTGACCCTGACAACCGGGGCTCTCGGCGCACTGATTGCTGTGCTGCTCTCCAACTTTCAGCGCCACTCCGACATTCTTGCCTCCCTAGTGATCCTGCCGGCTTCCGCCTGGTTCATCTACGCATTGATTCAACTACGCACGCGGGGGAGCTACCAACTGGCCAGCCACTCTACCATTTTCACTATCATAGGCATGATCGTCGGTGGTATCTGCCTGTCGGGTGGCCCATCCGACTCCCCGGTCACCCAGCTTCTGGCCATTCCGCCCCTGACCGCCTATTTCTTCGGAGGCCGTCCGCTGGGCAGCAAGGTCGTCCTGCTCACCTTGATCCTTCTGGTCACCCTGATACTCCTGCAGGCTCTGGGAGTACCCTATTACCTCCAGACCGTCGCTGAGCCGGAAAGGCAATCCCTCCTGGCTCTGGTCGTCACTTTACAAAATCTTGCCGTCATCTCGATGATGGCCTTCATCTACGAATACACCTCGGCCGTACTCAAGCGCGAGCGCGATGCCGAACGTGAAAAGTTCATCGAACTCTCCAAGACCGATCCCCTGACCGGTCTGTCCAACCGCCGCAATCTCGACAGCCTCCTGCAAGAGCGCGCAACCCGCTACGACATCGACAGCCCTGAGAGCCACTTCGCCCTGGGTTATCTCGATCTCGACGGCTTCAAGCCGATCAACGATAACCATGGCCATGCCGCCGGCGATGAAGTGCTGCGCATCATCTCTGACCGGTTAAGGAACACCCTGCGCGAAACCGATTTCGTCGGCCGCCAAGGCGGGGATGAATTCATCCTGATCCTCGACCAGATCAGCGACCAAACCACCCTGACTCTGATGGCCAACCGTCTGCTGGAGACCATCGCCCAACCCATCGCCACCAGCGCCGGTGAGGTTGGCGTCACCGGCAGTCTCGGCTTTGCCCTCTTCCCGCTCGATGCCAGCAACCTCGAAGACCTGAAGCGGGCCGCCGACAACGCCATGTACGAAGCCAAACGTCAGCGCGGGACCTGGCGGCTGTTCCAGCCTCATCTGACCGCCGTCGAAGCGACAGCCTGAGACAAAATGGCATGATGCCTACCTCCGATCCTGCCGCCGCATCCACCACATCCACCACATCCACCACATCCACCACATCCGCCACATCCCTCTCTCCCGCTGCCCCACCTCCGGCTCTGTATCTGTCCGGCCTGTCGCCAGCTTATTTCGGTATGGTCATGGCCACCGGCATCATCTCGATTGCCGCCCACATGCTTGGCCAGCCACTGATTTCCCGTGCCCTGTTCTTCCTCAACATCGCTGCCTACCTGGCCCTGTGGCTGCTCACCCTGCTGCGCCTGGCGCGTCATCCACAGTGGGTGCTGCGTGACCTGGCCGATCACCTGCGTGGCCCCGGTTTTTTCACCACGGTAGCGGCCACCGCCGTGCTCGGCAGCCAGTTCGTCGTCCTCGCCGGCGAAGATCGTATCGGCAGTGCGCTGTGGGTCTGGGCCCTGATCCTGTGGATCGGCCTGACCTACACCATCTTCACCGGCATCACCATCAAGGAAAAGAAACCCAGCCTCGACCAGGGCATCAGCGGTGCCTGGTTGCTGGCCGTCGTCGCCACCCAATCTATCGCCGTACTGGCCGCCCTGCTCGCCCCGCGCATCGGCCAGCCCGGCCGGCTGGAGCTGAATTTTCTGGCATTGTCGATGTGGCTGTGGGGCGGCATGCTCTACATCTGGATGATGTCGCTGATCTTCTACCGCTACACCTTCTTTACCCTGGCCCCGGGCGACCTCTCGCCGCCCTATTGGATCAACATGGGCGCCATGGCCATCTCTACCCTCGCCGGCTCGCTGCTGATCGTCAATTCTGCCGACGCCCCTTTCCTGCAATCGCTGATTCCCTTCATCAAGGGTTTCACCGTCTTCTACTGGGCCACTGGCACCTGGTGGATTCCCATGCTCATCATCCTGGCGCTCTGGCGTCACATCTATCGACGCTTTCCCTTCAAATACGATCCGCTCTACTGGGGTGCAGTCTTCCCGCTGGGCATGTACGCCGCCTCTACCCACGAAATGATCGAAGCCATGGGCTTTGGCTTCCTCGATACCCTGCCACAAATATTCCTGTGGATTGCCCTGCTCGCCTGGGGCGTGGTCTTCACCGGCCTGCTCCGTCACCTGCTGCGTCACATCCGGCATCTGCATTTCTGAGTGCATCCCCTGCCTCTGTCGCCATCTCCATCTCCGGCAGACACACCAGCCGGTCATGGCTGACATAAAAAATCGCCATTTGCAGCGGCCGTCCTTCATCGGCAAACAACCTGGCATAGCGCTCGAGCTGGTCGCGATAACGCCGCGCATGTGCCTGCCAACCAGCCTCATCCGTTGGTAGCGTGTCGGCGGCCAGCAACGCCGTCTTGTAGTCGACGATCCAGCGCACCCCATCGGCCACAAAACAGCGATCCACGATATTCATGGCATAGCGCGACGACACGGATCCGGATGGCAATGCCGCTGGCAATATTGACGACGCTGGCGCAGGCACCACCTCTCGCGGCACAGTTATGGCCAGTTCTGCCGCCGCCTCATCATGGGCCGACAGCAGCCAGCGTCCCACATCGCTGGCCAGCGTGAGCCGCAATGCCTGTGCCACCCGCTGCGCCCCGCGCTGCTGCACCTCCAGCGCATGTCCCCGCTGGGCAAACCACTGCTGCATGTGCGGCAGCAGCCCGGCCAGACGCGCCTCATCCCACTGCGCCAACGATGTCCCCGCCAGCAATTCCAGATAACGATGCAGCAAGGTTCCCACCTCCACCGCCAGAATATCCGCACCAGCACCAGCCCCCGCCTTCTGCCCCTCGCCCGGCTGGCGCACAAGCTCATGGACGGCCGCCACTTCCTGCGTTTTTGCCACACCTGGCAACAGCGCAGGCACCCCTACCTGCCGCAGCCGCACCAGCTGCGGGCAAAAAGCCGCGCCAGAAATGCTTTCCTCCGCGGCCATCCTCATCCCATCCTCGCCCTCATCCCCTGCGCCCCCCGCTCCCTCCATTCCCGCTGTCGGCCTGGCAGGCTCCGCCGCCTGCCGAAAGGCCTCCGCCACTCCCGCCACTGGCCACAGCGCCCGCAGAAAACTGCCTGCCGCTGCCTGCACCTCCTTCGCCCCCTGCCGCCCCACGCCCACCAGATGCAAACGCCGGATGGCGCGCGTGGCAGCCACATAAAGCACCCGCATATCCTCATGATCGGCACGCCTTTTCTCGATGCGTCGCAGGTAGTCATAAGATGTCGGCAAACTCCGCTCCGCCGCCCCGCCCGGGCGGTAAGGCGCAGCGGCCAGACGTACCACCGGGGCCCGGCCGGCCACAGGCATCTGCACCTCCTCCCACAGCATCAGCGGTGGCTCATCCTCGCGGCTGCCACGATGCAGACCGGGCAGGATGACCGTCTCGAACTCCAGCCCCTTGGACTTGTGGATGGTCATGAACTGCAGCCGCTCATCGGCGCACGGATCCACCGCTGCAAACAGCCCTTCCACTTCCTCCGCCAAGATATCCAGACTGAAGCGACCGGCCGCATCGAGACGCTCGAACAGATCGAAACAGGCCCGTACATCCGCTTCCTCACCCGGCTGCACCAGGCAGGCCGCCCCACCCAGCCTCAGCCAGGCAGCTTCCAGCCAGCGGCTCAACCGTACCCTTCCCTGCTGGGCCAGAACCTCCGCCAGAACCTCGCGCACATGCCCCAGCCGCCGCTGGCCATCTAGCGATAATCGCGCCAGACAAGCCTCATCATTCATCAGGGACCACACGCTGGCCTGCTGCCCAGCCTGCCCAGCCTGCCCACCCTGCCCATGCGTCCCGGCCAGGGCATGCAAATCCTGCAGATTCAGACCACACCACGGCGCGCGCAGCACGGCCAGCCAATGCAGACGATCCCCGCGATGCAGCAAGGCCCGGGTCAGCGACAGTACATCCTGCACCGACTGTCGCTGCACCAGCGTTTCCAGCTCCACCGCCTGAAAGCGCATCTCCGGCTGCTCGCGCCGGATCAAGGCCACCAGCGCCTGCAAGTGGCTGCGTGCCCGCACCAATACGGCCACCCGCTGCTCCGGATGGGCCTGCTGTTCCGCACGGATGAGTGCCAAAACCAGAGCGGCCTCGTGCTGCCCCCAATCCTGTCCCTCCTGCCCCCCCTCCCTATCCTTCCCATCCTCTCCATCTGCCCCTCTCGCACCATCCACCAGTGCATGCACCTGCACCCCCAGGGCCTCCTGACCGGCCAGCGCATCGAGGTCTGACCGGCTGGAACAGCACGGACGATAACGGATAGCGCCGCTGGCCGCCTCATCCTGCGGCGGAAAAAGCTCGTCAAAAGCGCGGTTGATCCAGTCGATCACGGCACTGCAGGAGCGATTGTTGCGGTACAAACGAAGGCGTTCCAAACGCACACCGCCAATACCGCTCTCAGCCACCGACAAGAACATCCCGACATCGGCCTTGCGGAAGCGATAAATCGACTGCATCGGATCGCCGACCACAAACAATGTGCGCCCATCGCCTTCCTGCCAGCCGGCCGTCAGGCGCGCCAGCAGGCGCGTCTGCAAAGGACTGGTATCCTGGAATTCATCAACCAGCAGATGGCGAATCACATAATCGAGCTGTAACGCCAGCTCCGTCGGAGCCTCATCCGTCCCCAGCGCCAGCAGCGCACGCTGGGCGACCTCGACGAAATCGACCGTACCGGCCTCGGCAAACACCAGCCACAGCTGGGCCACCGCCAGCTGCAACAGCCGCGCCATGACCGCCACCACATGCGCGGCCTCCGCTACCTCTGCACCATCTGCATGTCCGGCCAGATCCGGCAAAGTACGCAGGCTCGCCACCACGGCCACCTCGGCCGGTGTCAGTTCCTCCAGCATCCCCAGCACTGCCGCCTTATGCTCCGCAACAGCCGCAGCACTTCCCCCCGGAAAGCCACAGTTTTTATCCAGCCGCTTGCGGGCCGTTCCCTGATTCGTCAAGAGCAAAGCACACAGGCCCCGCCACAGCGGCAGATCGGCCACCACCGGGCGCAACGGCTGCCGCCATTCCTGCAAGGCACAGATCGGAGAGGTTTGCGCCCCCTCAACGCTCGCCAGATACTGCGCGGCATGGCGGGCAGCCGCCATCACCCCCTGCTGCCGCTGCCCATCCAGCACATCCATCACCCGTTGCAGATCACGCTCGACCAGGGTCGTCAGTGCCTCGGCAAAACCGCCGGCAACCTCTGAGCCCTCCGTCCCCGAGCCCGCGCAGTAGTGCAGCCACTGTTCGCGCCGCGCCAACATACCGGCCAGCAGCGCCGTCAGGCGACCGACGCTGTTATCGTGATAACGCAAGGCCTCAGCCACGACTGCGGCTGGCGTCTCTCCCACTTCGCCCCCTCCCGCCGCTTCGCCCTCCTCGCCCTCGGCCACCATCGCCACAGTCCGCCGGGCCGCCTCCCGCAGATGACGAGCCGCTACCGTGCTGTCCGCCACTGCCGGCTGCCGGCCAAAGCGCGAGAGATAAGGCATCTGTCGCGCCAGCAGGGCGCACAGGGCATCGATGGTCAGAATGCGCAGCCGCTGCGGCTGCGCCACCAGCTGCCAGCCCTGCTGTGTGCTGCGCTGCAAGGCAGCCTGCGCCAGCTCAAAAGTCTGCCGCCGGTGCGGCTCGGCTGGAATCTCCCCCGAACCCGCCCGCACCAAAGTCCCCAGAATACGCTCGCGCATCTCGGCCGCCGCCTTGTTGGTAAAGGTGATGGCGAGAATTTCCTCCGGTGCCTCCACCTGTGCCAGCAGGCGCAGGTAACGCTGCGTCAGCAGCTCGGTCTTGCCAGCACCAGCCGGCGCTTCGACAATGAACGAAGCCAGTCCCAGAGCCCGCTGCCGGCTTTCTGCATCCTGCTGCAGCAAAGTCTCATCATGAATGCCATTCACAGGGCATCCTCCCCGACACACTGCTGCACCTTCTGCTCCATCCGTTGCGTCTGCTGCGTCTGCTGCTGGCGGCGCTCCGCCAGACGCAGCAAGGGCAGCACCTCACAATGGCGCAAATCATTCTCATTGGCCAGGCACACACCGGCCTCCCCGCGGAGAATTTCGCGCGCCAATGCCGCAAGATGGTGGCGCCACTGTGCCAACAGTGCTGGCCAGTCCGCCAGTGCCGCAAACGCCCGCCTGCGCCCTTCTGTCATGCCAGCCACTTCCGGCAACAGCGCCGGCTGTGCAGCGATGCCGACAAAACCGCAGGCGGCAGGCCGTACCCGGGCAAATGCCACCGCCACAACCGGCAATGAACCCGTCCCATCCACCCCATCCACCTCGTTCACTCCATCCCCCTGCGCACCCCAGACGGCATAAGCCGGTAGCTGCGGTTCATGGAGGCGCGCCCCCGCCCAATGCCGGAGGCTGATCTGGCTACCCGTCTTGTAATCGAGGATGACCCGCCCGGCACTCCCTGCAGCCCCGGCGCCCTCCCGATCCAGCCGATCCACCCGATCTGCGACCAGCCGCACCCGGAGTCCCTCGATCTCTACCTCGGTTTCCTGCTCACAAGCCAGCACCGTGAATGGAACCTCGCGCAGCCGCTCCAGTGCCAGCCACTCAGCCAGCAGCGTCTGCAAGCGTGCCTGTTCGAGCGCCCGGTAACGCGGTGGCATCTCGGCATGGCGATACTCCACCAGCCACACCAGCGCAGACTCGACCGCCGTGGCAATGGCTGCCGCGCACTGCGCCTCCGACATCGCTACCAGATCGCCAAGCCCAAATCCCTCCTGCGCCTGCCAGAAACATTGCAGCGCCTTGTGCAGCAAGGTGCCACGCTGGGCATCATCCAGCCCGTCGACAGGAACAGCCAGGCTGCGCGCCCCCAGGCGATACTGGTAAAACGCCCAGGCCGGACAGATTGCCTGGGCCTTCAGCAAGGCTGTGCCCCCCGGCAACAAGGTGTCTGGCACCAGCGGCGGCCCCTCGCGATCCTCCCGCCACTCCAGCAGCGGCAAACCTGGCTCGCGCACGCGCACACTCAGCCGCTCAAGCAGTCCCGTTGCCTCATCCACCGCCCCACCCTCTGTCCGCATCCCGTCCTGCTCCAGCACCCCGGACAACAGCGGACTGGGGCGCAGGTGACGGTCGCCCTCATTCAGGGCATGGCTAAACACCACCTCACGAGCACCCTGCTGCAGGCGATGATGCACCGTCGCCGCAAATGCCGCCTGAAGATCAGCACTGGCATTGGGCGCACAGGCAGCCCGCTGAGCGGCCGCCGACAGCAGCGGATTGGGCCGGGCAGCCGCCGGCCACAGATGATCATTCATGCCCATGACCCACAGCCCGTCCAGCGGCGTGCCACAAGTTTCAAGCAAACCCATGATCTGGACGGCCGGGCTGCCTTCGGTCTGCGGCTGAAAAATGCGCTCACGACAAATCCGGGTCAGATGCTGCACGGCCGCAGCCATGTCGAACGGCACCTTCAGCATATCCAGCTCGGCAAGCTGCACCAGCGCTTCATCAAAGGCCAGCCGGGCCTGATATTCCTCGCTCGACAGGGAACGCTCTCCCGGCCAGTTCAGCGCTGAAAGCAATGTAGCGAAGGCCGCACTCCAGTCTGCCACCGGACGCCGGGTGTTCATGTCCAGCGCCTGCCGCAGCCGCCAGGCCGCAGCAAAATCCCTGTGCAATCGTGGCACTGCCGAATGCTGATATTGCAGAAAAGAGTGCAACCGCGCCAACGTCAGGGAAGCCGGCAAGCTGCGGCGCATGCGAGCCTCTAGCAAGCCCCGGGCATCGGCCTCTTCGAGCCAGGCCGACCAGTACGGATCACGCAACAGCCCTCCCCATTCCTCCTGCGACACCTGTTGCGGCCGTGCCCACAAGGCCAAAAGACGCAGAGCCGTTGCCACCAGCGGCTGCCGGGCCAGCGGTGTACCCAGCGTGAAGTTGTAATTGCGCGGCCGCCCGGCCTGCGCCGGATGCAAGGTCTGCGGCGCCAGGACATCATCGAGCAGATCCGCCAGCCTCGCCCGCAGCTCCGCCAGTTCCGGAACAACGATGGCCAGCCGGGCCTGGGGCTGGCTGGCCAGACGCTGCGCCACCCAGGCAACCGCCGCCCGGCATTCGGCGCGACGATCCACCAGTGCCTGCACACGCACCGTGCGCCCGTCCTCTGCCGCCTCAGCGATGTCCCCTGCCCATTCCCGAACCTGGCACCCCAATGCTGCAAGGATGCCTGCCAGTCGCTCCTCCTGTGGCTTGTAACGGTCAAACCCGGCAAAGACGACACAAGCCGGCAGACGGGCCGGATCGATCGCCCTCTCTGCCAACCGATCGAGCAGCACATCAAGATAACGCACCGCCTCCCGCCAGCCGTTTCTGTCACAACGCTCCATGAAAGCCTGCTGCCAGCAGGCAAACTGCCGCTCTTCCTCACTTCCCGCCACCACCTGAGACACGCCCCAGGCCACACACAGGGCATGTGCTTCGGCGGCCACCTCCGCCATGCCCGCCGGATCGAACAAGGCCACCATCCCCTGGCTTTCAGTGGCAGCCTCGATAACCTGCTGCCACAAAAAATGCTCCTGCAATGCTGTCAGCGGCCACGGAAGGGGCGCGGAAAGGCGCCCCAGCAAAGCAGCCTCCTCCAGCCGCTCATCCAGCCATGGCACCACCGTCTGTGTCACCAGCGTCGGCCAGCGCCGCCGGCCACGCCCCTGCTGCAGATGGTCATAAGCCTCGCGCAATTCCTGTGCCAGCCGCGCCGTGGCGCACAGCACCACTTCCGTACCCTCAAGCTGCGCCAGCGTCAGCCGCAGCCCGATACCCCGTTCACCCCGGTTCTCCCGGTTCTGCTGTGCCCCCTCAACCACCATTCCACCTCATTTCCATTCCAGCGTCCCCAGGCTCGAAATTGTATCCAACCCACCAGACCAAAAACACCAAAAACGGGGTCAGACCACGGTTCTTTGTCACTTTACCCTTCCCGCAGAAATGCTTCCTGCGCCCCCCTGTACAGTAGGTCTGCCTGCTAGAATCAGGCGATGGCGGAAGATGCACGGCGCATCAGAAATATCCGAAACACCCGGAACGCTCAAACGTCCAATGCCCAGAATGCCGGATGCCTCCTTCCCGCCCACGCCTTCCATCAACCGCAACCCACCCGCCGAGGCCATCCACCATGCAGGACGTGGAAAAAAAGAAAGGGCTGTTATCCATCGTCGTGGAGCATTTCATCCACCCCTCGTTCCGGCTGGATGCCGACACGTTTTTCCGCGGCCGCATCCTCATCACCTCGATGCTGATTTTCATCGCCGTGACGACCTTCGCGTACATGGCCGTACTGATCTCGCCCTTTCTGGCAACCTCCGTCTTCTGGGCCTCACTGATCCTGCCACCATCCACCCTGCTGTTCGTCATCCTGCTGGCGATGGTGCAGCGTCACGGACGCTACCTGCTGGCCAGTGTTGCCAACGTCCTGATCATCTTCACCATCATCATCGTCGGCATCTGCGTCTCTGGCGGGCCGACAAAATCTCCCGTCGTCCAGCTGCTGACCATCCCGCCCCTGACAGCGTATTTCTTCGGTGGCCTGCGCTGGGGGGGCATCACCGTTGCCCTGTCCTTCGCCACCCTGATTCTCCTGATCCTGCTGCACCTGGCCGGGATTCCCTTCCTGCAAACGGTCAGCTCCCTGGAGCAGATGAAACTGGCACAACACATCGTCATCTTCCTGAATCTGGCCATCATCTCCGGCATGGCCTTCATCTATGAATACACGGCCGCCGCCCTCAAGCTCGAACGCGATGCCGAGCGGGAAAAATATGTCTTCCTGGCGCGTACCGATGCCCTGACCGGGCTGGCCAACCGGCGCAATTTCGATGCCATGCTGAAAGAACGCATCGAGCTCTACGCCGCCCAGGAACGTCCGCAATGCTTTGCCCTGGGCTGTCTCGATCTGGATGGTTTCAAGCCCATCAATGACCAGTACGGTCATGCCGTCGGGGATGAAGTGTTGTGCGTCATCGCCGATCGCCTGCGCACTTGCCTGCGCACTTCAGACTTCGTCGGCCGCCACGGTGGGGATGAATTCGTATTACTGCTCGATCTGATCAGCCAGCCGGCCGACCTGCAACACATGGCCGGGCGTCTGCTGGAAACCATCGCCCTGCCGATCAAGACCAGCGCCGGCATCGTCCATGTCACAGGTAGCCTGGGGTTTTCGCTGTTCCCCCGTGATGCCACCGACGACCACGAACTGATGAAAGCGGCCGATGCCGCAATGTACGTCGCCAAGCAGCAGCGCGGACGCTGGCAGCTCTACGGCAAGCCGGATGATGTCACGGCCACCGCCGACTGCCCGGCAGCGCCGGCTTCTGCCGCAGCCTGACCGGGCCCAAGCTTAATCCTGGCATCAATCCTGCCAATCCCGACCCCACAAAAACACAGGGCGGCCCCTGGCATGGAGGCCGCCCTGCTTCCCGGAAACCAGGGATCAGGAACCCGGTATCAGAACGCCTGTGAGTACTGTACCCCCAGGATATCGACGCCGCTCTTGTACTGCCCCTGCAAGGTGCCATAGACGTTCGCCGCATTGCCGGCGTTATCGTTGATGGACGCCTTGGGAACGAACAGGTGGCTGTAGCCAAAGTCCAGCGCCGCATCCTTGTTCAGCTTGTACTGCCCGCCGAAGGACAGCCAGGTGCGGTTGTTGTCTGGCAGGCGGGGCGTACGGTTGCTGTCGGCTACCGGCGTCTGGTCATAGGCCAGGCCACCACGCAGGGTCCACTGATTGCTCATGCGGTAGTTCGCCCCCAGGGCAACACGCAAGGTATTACGCCAATTTTCCTTGGTCGAGCTGAGCATCGAGTTATCGTTGGCATACTTGAAGTCGAGCGACTGGATCTTGGCCCAGCCCGTCCAGGACAGATCACCCAGCAGGTCCCATCGGTCATCCAGACGGTGCAGGGCACTGAGCGTCAGGGTATCGGGCAGCTTGATGTCCGAGTAGATGGCACCGCCACGGGTTGGCAGACGGCCGGCAATCATGCTGGCGGCAGCCGGATTGACGCCGGCAATGGCATTGAGCGCCGTCGTCAGATTGGCATTCGAAGTAAAGGATGCCGAACCCGTCAGGTGATACTTGATGGCCGAGCGGTAGGACAGTCCCAGGCGGGTCGCCGGGCCGGCCTGCACCAGCACGCCGAGGTTATAACCCCAGGCCGTGTCGTCGCCGGTAATCATCGAGCGCCCTTCTCCTGCCGTGGCCGCCAGCGGTGCCAGCGCACTGAGCGCCGGATTGGCCGCCAGTTGCCCAAGCACCGCCGCATAATTCACCGCACTGGTAAATTCCCCCTTCAGCTTCTGATAATTGACACCCAGGCCCAGAGCCACGGCATCATTGACCTTGTAGGACAACGAAGGATTGAGATTAAGCGTCTCGACCGAGGACTTGATCCCCAGGAAACGCCCCTTCCAGTTGCTGTCATATTCCGTCTTGAGGCCGAACGGCGCCCCCACCCCCACCCCAAACTGAATGCTGTCCGTCAGAGGCATCGTGAAATAGCCATGTGGCACAGCCGCCAGGCTACCGGCATCCCCGCCATTGTTGCCACCCAGAACCTGGCCGGCAGCTGCAACCGAACCGCCATCCGAGAACTTGGCGGAAGGATTGATGAGATTGAGCCCCGCGGCCATGTGCTTCTTGCCGGCCGGCAGCAAAGCCATGCCAGCCGGGTTGTAAAACACCGTGCTGGCATCTTCTGCTACGGCTGCCGAGCCCGCATAAGCCGCCCCCAGTCCACTGACATTCTGCTCGAGCAACTGGAAAGCCGAAGCATTGGCCGCTCCTGCATACAGCCCGCCGATCAATGCAGGCAGGAGTGCCAGAGCACGGGGGATATTCTTGCCGGATTTTTTCTGCATCTTGTTTCCTCGCTGTGGGTGGGTGAAGATGGAAGGTGAAACAGGCTGCGCTACAGATAATCCTAGAAACCGCAGTTGACCGCTGATTTCCAGTATGAAGTCCTTGTTTTTATAAACATTTTGGCTCTGATTAGCCCTCACCTTTTGGGTGAGAACGCTAAACCTCCGATGGCACGTTTATCCGTCGGCCTGACTGCGTTGCTCCTCCTTGCAGGCATCGGGCATGCAGCGTCGTCGCGTCTTGTCAGACCACCGGAAAAACACACACTCGAAGGCTTCCAACTGCGGTTTCTAGGATGATTCCCAACGGCATTCTGCCATGCACGCGACAAAATAGGCACAAATCCACAATCCACAATCCACACGCCATCGTACTGCATCACACTGCGACGCCACCCCTTCTGGTTCAGGGATGTCTGGCGCGTGCGACTGCCTCGTACAGCTTTTGTCGCAAGGTTTCCACCGGCTGACCACGCGCCCGGGCACGCTGCATCTGGTCGAGGATTTCCGTAATCTCGCTACCCTCCGGCACAACCGAAGCAGGCGCTACAGCTGTATCCACCGCCCCAGACGTCGCCACACCCACCGGCGCACTGCGTCCATCAGGGCGATCGTGATAGACCAGCTCCGCCCGCTCTCCGCTCCCGCCATCCTGCCCCGGGCGACGAGCCGTAATCACCAGCGCCCCGGGTGCCCCGGCCGCCTTCACCTTCTTTCCACGCACCGAAGATGATCGAGCCGTACCGATGACGATGCGCTGACTGCCGCGTTTGAACTCCTCGACGCTGGCCAGCAGCTGGCGACGTAATGCCGCCGTCGGCTGGCCGGCGGCCTCCGCCAGCCGGATCTGACGCAAAAGTTCCTCCAGCTCCGGCGGGGCCGGTACGGAACGCGGGGCATGCACCGGCTGGGGAGGATGCAGCCGGGCCGCCTGGGCAAAATCATTCTGGCTGGAAACGGCCTGGGCCAGGCTGTAATGTCCCTGGCGCATGGCCCAGCTCAACGCGGTATCCCCTACCTCATTGCTGGCCTGCGGATCGGCTCCGGCAGCCAGCAGCTGCCGAGCCAGATCGATATGCCCTTCGCGCGCTGCCATCATCAGCACAGTCGAGCCATTTGGCGCACGGGCATTCACCTCGGCACCGCGTTCCAGCAACAGGCGACTGATCTCCGGACGGTTGGCAAACGCCGCGTAATGCAGGGCCGACCAGCGAGACCCTTCACGCCGAACCGAAGCGCCATGATCGAGCAACCAGCGTACCGCTGCCAGATGCCCGCGCCAGGCCGCCAGCTGCAAAGCCTGCTCATCGTAGCGGTTGACCAGATCGATCTGCGCACCATGCCGGACGAACAGGTCCATCATGGACACATTGCCCTGCCAGGCAGCAATCATCAATCCGCTGCCGATGCGATCCCCCAGGTAATCCGCCGGCAGCCCGGCCGCCAACCACTGCGCCACCTGTTCCTGCTGCCCATTTTCTACCGCCAGGGCAAAGCGCACCGGGTCTGGCGGCCCGGACGATTCAGCATGAGCCGCGGCCACCGACAGCCACCACAAGACCGCCACCAGAGCCGGCCAGACACGACGCAAGAAGACCACAGGAATCACGACAGAACCCACCCACAAAAACCGTCGTTGTAGCAGAATGCGTGCCGATCGCCAAATCCTGCGCCGTTCCTGCACGATACCTACCTCTGCGCCCTGTTTTTCACCATGCCCACGCCCGCATCCGATCGCCGCTTCCTGATAGCCCTGCTGGCCTCGGTGCTCCTGCATGTCGTGGCACTGCTGCTCGGCACACAGCTCCACGCCCTGTGGCGCACCCTGCCAGCCGCCGAAGAAACTGCGCCACGGCCCCTGCTCGACGCCCGTCTGCTGCCGCCCTCTATCCCCGATCCCGAGCCCGCCACGGACGACCCACTACTAAAAAACACGCTGGCCGAAGCCCAGACGACCCAGCCCCAGCCCGCTCCCGCAACAGAAGCGACTCCACCCCCGAAACCGCTGCCCGCGGCTGCCGTGCCGGCACCTCCAAAAAATGCCAAGACAGCCCCCAAGGTAGTGCATGAAGCCCAGCTGAAACTGGCCGCCCACATGTTTTACCCACCAGCCGCCATCGAGCAGGGGCTGGAAGGCGAAGTACGCATCCTGCTGAAACTGGCACCAGATGGCAGTATCCTCGAAGCCAGCATCGCCGCCAGCAGCGGCCACCCCTTGCTCGACCAGGCCGGCCTGGGTGCTGCCCTGGCCATGCGCCGCGTACCCATCGCCGGTGCTGAGGAACTGATCCTGCCGGTTGTATTCAACCTAGAAACCGCAGTTGACCGCTGATTTCCAGTATGAAGTCCTTGTTTTTCTAAACATTTTGGTTCTGATTAGCCCTCACCTTTTGGGTGAGAACGCTAAGGAAACACTGATCAAGTCATTCCCGCGAAGGCGGGAATCCAGTAAGTTGTTGAAACCATGGATTCCCGCCTTCGCGGGAATGACGAAATCTGGACTTCTTCAGCGTTTCCCTAAACCTCCGATTGCACGTTTTTCCGTCGGCCTGACTGCGTTGCTCCTCCTTGCAGGCATCGGGCATGCAGCGTCGTCGCGTCTTGTCAGACCACCGGAAAAACGCACACTCGAAGGCTTCCAACTGCGGTTTCTAGGTTCAAACTGCAATAGCCCTAGCCGCCCTGCAAGGCCAGGGCGACGGGCTACCGGGCAAACCTGCCGAGCTGGAACGCACCCTGGGCTCGATCGTCGCCCGCTGGCAAGGCGAGCTGGCCCGCTTTCGCACGCTGCGCCGCCCCTACCTGCTTTACTAAGCCTGAATATCCCGTCAGGATTGCTGTGGCGCCCCGGCCAGCGGCAAAGTGATGACGAACGTGCTGCCGCGACCGCTGCGGGTGCGCAGGGCCAATGGAGCATCGAGCAACCGGGCAATACGCCGCACGATGTTCAGCCCCAGGCCCAGCCCCTCCCCGGCGTTACGCGCCGGATTACCAATCTGGTAATACTCGTCGAAGATACGTTGCTGATGTTCGGCTGCAATACCCATCCCGTTGTCCCGTACTTCGATGCGCAAGCCACGCACCTCGCGCCGCGTACACACGAGGATGGTGCCCTGCTGGCGGTCAGCGAACTTGATGGCGTTATCGATCAGATTACCCAGTAACCGTCCGATCAGGACCGGATCGGTGTGCACGGTCTGCGCACTCATGCGAAATTTCAGTTGCACCCCTACCCGCTCCGCCTGTGGGCCATAAGTGATGGCCAGGCTCTGAAAAATGTCGCGCACCGCCACTGCCCGGCTCTGTATCTGCAGCTTGCCCATGTCCAGACGCGATACATCCAGCAACAGCTCGAGCTGTGCCGACATGGCCTG
This sequence comes from Sterolibacterium sp., assembly GCA_018062105.1. Lineage (GTDB taxonomy): Bacteria > Pseudomonadota > Gammaproteobacteria > Burkholderiales > Rhodocyclaceae > Sterolibacterium. Next base: position 74,385 of record JAGOSV010000002.1, read on the forward strand.
AATCGCACTTTGCAAGTGCTCGACCAGTTCCCCCTGACGAAGCGAACCCACCTCATCGAGCAGGGCATCGGCAAACAGCTGGGCGGCATACAGCGGCTGACGCAGGTCATGAGTAGCGGCATTGAGAAAGTGGGACTTGGCGGCCGAAAGCTGCTCGGCCTCACGGCGCCGTTCATCCAGCTCCTGCAAGGTCAGGCGCAAGGTTTCCTCGATCTGCTTGCGGGCATGGACATCGCTGAGTGTCCCCACCATGCGCTGCGGCCGGCCCTCGGCATCCCGATTGACCAGCAGGCCACTGCCCAGCATCCAGCGCCACTGACCATCCTTGCAGCGCATGCGAAATTCGATGCTGGCGCTGCCCCGTTCCGGCTGAAACATCACCTGCCGCTGCGTTTCAACTACCAGCGGCATGTCCTGCGGATGGATGCGTGAAGCCCATTCATCGGCATGGTTGGACAACTCATCCTCGGCATAACCGATGATCTCCTTCCAGCGCCGCGAAAACAGGGCTTCGTTATTCTGCATGTTCCAGTCCCAGACACCGTGACCCGCCCCTTCCAGTGCCAGCTTCCAGCGTTCCTCGTTTTCACGCAGGCTATCTTCATGCTGCTTACGGTCGGTGATGTCGGTATTGGTTCCGATCACCCGCAACACTTGTCCCTGGGCATCCCGGCTGACCACCGAGCCGCGTGACAACACCCAGGCCCATGCGCCGCTGCGGGTACGCAGCCGCACTTCAATGGCCGTCGAAACCATCCCACCCTCCGTCGAACAGGCCGTCAGGCGCTGGCCATTGAGCGTGGTCAACGCCACATCATCCGGATGCACCCGGCTCAACCACTCCTCCGGCGCATCACCGATCTCGTCATCGTCATAACCCAGCATGGCCTTCCAGCGACGGGAATAAGCAATCTTGCTCCGCCCTACATCCCAGTCCCACACCCCGTCGCCCACGCCTTCGAGTGCCCGCTTCCAGCGTTCCTCACTCTGCCGCAGACGCTCCTCGACCTGCTTGCGCCGGCTGATGTCTATGGTATGGCCATGCCACAGGATCGCCCCGTCAGGCATCTTCTCCGGCCAGGCCTCGAGGGCACGCCAGATGATCTCGCCCGACAACAGCACCATGCGATATTCATACCGCCACGGCTGCAAGGTTTTTGCCGAATGAAACATGGAGCTGCGCAACCCCGCAGCATCTTCGGGATGAACGTGCTGCTGGAGTGATTGCGCATCCTGTGCCGCCCGCTGCTCATCAACCCCATACATCGTATTGATGGCCTGGCTGATGTAAGGAAAATGAACCGTCCCGTCCGGGTCGAGCCGGTACTGGAACAGGATGCCCGGCAGATGATTGCTGAGATTGGTCAGCATCTCCAGCTTGCGGTGCGTTTCCATTTCATCATGGCGGCAAGCCGTCATGTCGATCAACACAACGTGGCAGCACAAGCCCGGCGTCTCGGCGGACATCTCGATATTCCAGTGACGCACACATGGCTCACCTGCCCAAGGCCCGCTGAGCCGACACGACACCGCAGGCCCTCCCGCCAGAGCCTGCTGCAAGGCGTTCCGGAAAGAGACTCGGCACTCTGCCGCCAACAGATTCTCGAAGCGCAGCCCAGGCCGCGCGCCCTGCACCGCAGCAATCTCTGCGGGCAATGAGCAACCGGCCTCGGCCAGCAGATGCTGCGCACGTGGATTGGCCTGCAACACCGCACTGTCTGCCGCCAGCAGAAAACATGCCACCGGCAGATCCGGCAACGGTAGCCGGGCAGCCCCGGCAGCCCCAGCGGCCGAATACCCCACGGAACCCGCCGAGGGAGGGACACAATTTCGAGAATCGTCGGCCATGGGGGCTAGTACGGGCGAATGACGACAAAAAATAAGATGCGGCAGTGCATTTTCCACCATTTTTTACGGATTGTGCCCAATCACGCTGAATCACGCTGAATCACGTTGGACAGCACCAATATGCATACCTTCACCATCCGCGAACTGCGCGAACTGCACGAACACTCCGGCGAAGCTGGAACGGGAACTCGCTGCCTTCGATGCGGCGCAATGAGTCGGCCCGTCGTCGCTTCCGATTCTTGGCCACGATTCCTGGCCACTGATTGCGCTGACCGGGCGCAGTTAACTGGAGCTGCTGGAGCTGCTGGTCGCAACATCAAGAGGATATTTGACAACAAACTAAGCCCGGGCCAGACTGACAACCCGATCCAACAGGAACAGGGGAACATGCACCATGACCACCGTCATCTCCATGCACCAGGCCAAGACCAATCTCTCGCAGCTCGTCAAGCGCGCGGCTGCGGGGGAGACGATCTTTCTGGGAGCGTATGGCAAGGCCGAGGCCAAACTTGTGCCTGTTGATGCGGATACCGCGCCGAAAAAGCGCATCGGTATCCTGGCGGGGAAGCTGGTCGTGCCGGATGATTTCGATGCACCACTGCCAGATGATGTGCTGGCCGCATTTGAAGGCAAGCCATGAAACTGCTTCTGGATACCAACGTCCTGCTTTGGACACTGACTGGCTCTCAGCGGATACGATCCATTCAGGACAAGATTCTGTCAGAGAGCACGATCGTTCATGTCAGCACGGTTTCCTGGTGGGAGATTGTCATCAAGTCGAGTATCGGCAAGCTGGATGCGGATGTCACGCTCCTGCGGGAGGCTGCGCTGAACAGTGGCTTCATCGAACTCCCCGTATTGGGGGAACATGCGGAATCGATGGCTACCTTGCCCTTTCATCATCGGGATCCGTTTGACCGGATGCTCGTTGCCCAGGCCATCACCGAGCCCATGCACCTTGTCACGAGTGATGCCAAACTTTCTGAGTATTCCAGCCTGGTTTGGCTGATCTGACGGAGAAACCCTCTTGCCCCACAAACGTACCGAATTCCTGAAACGCTCCGGTCATCTCCTCATGCGCCCGGGTGCCTCCTGGCTGTCCTCATTGCTGGGTTTGTTGCTGCTGATCCCCTTTCTGCTGCTGTCCGCCACCTTGTTCATCATCTTGCTGGCCGCCGGGTTACTGGGCGTACTCTGGCTGTGGTGGAAAACACGAAGCCTGCGGCGGCAAATGGCAGCACAGCAGCCACCATGCGACGAATCCCGCGAGCGTGCAGCCGCACCGACAAACCCTGCCACCGGCACAATCATCGAAGGCGAAGCCCGGCGGATCGACGAACCGACCCTGCCGGAACGCTGAGCCACGGAAAGCCACGGAAAGCGGCCTATAATTAGCCGCTTTCCAACGAACCATCGACACGAGGACACCATGAGCCTGTTCAAACATCACGTTTTCTTCTGCACCAACCAGCGTGACCCGGGCATCGTCTGCTGCGGCGCGCGGGGTGCCGACGAATTGCGCAATTACGCCAAGGACCGCATCAAGGCCCTGGGGCTCAACGAGGGCGGCCCGAACAAAAAAATCCGCATCAATTCCTCGGGTTGCCTCGACCGCTGCGACAACGGCCCAGTCATCGTCGTCTACCCGGAAGGTGTCTGGTACACCTACCTCGACAAGGAAGACATCGATGAAATCATCGACAGCCATCTGGTCGGTGGCAAGGTGGTCGAGCGTCTGAAAATCTGAGCCGCTGGCAAAGGTACACCGATGAGCGAACACTGGCTGCTCGACGGGCCTTCCAGCGTGATCGAAGTCCTGGTCGATCCGCTGGAGGGCGCACGCGGCCTGGCGCTGATCACCCACCCCCATCCCCTGTTTGGTGGAACGGCCGACAACAAGGTGGTCACTACCCTGGCTCGCGCCCTGCGTGGCCTGGGCTACACCACCTTGCGCCCCAATTTTCGCGGCGTGGGTCAAAGTAGCGGAACCCATGACCACGGCGTTGCTGAAACCCTGGATATGCTGGCGGTGCATGATGCGGCGCAGCGCCGCTACGGCCCCTTGCCAGTGGTGCTGGCCGGCTTTTCCTTCGGTGCCTATGTCGCCACCCGGGTGGCCCGGCAGCTGGCGGAGCGCACCACCCCGATCGAACGTCTGGTGCTAGTCGGCACCGCCGCAGGCAACGTCGAAGGTGCGCGCAGCTATCTTCCCGAAACCGTCGCCCCTGGTACGCTCGTCATCCATGGCTCGGCCGATACCACCGTTTCGCTCGCCAATGTCGTGGCCTGGGCTGAGCCGCAGGAACTTCCCATCATCGTAATTCCTGGTGCAGACCATTTCTTCCACCGCAAGTTGCATCTCATCCGCAACATCCTCCACGATGCATGGTCGCGATGAACACTCCGGCGCTGGAAGTCACCGATCTGCACAAGTCCTATGGCGCTCACAAAGTCGTCGCCGGCATCCATTTCACGCTGCAACGGGGCGAGTGCTACGGCCTGCTCGGCCCCAACGGTGCTGGCAAGACCACCACGCTGCGCTGCTGTCTGGGGCTGACCGCGCCTGACCGCGGCAGCATCCGGCTGGTGGGCCAGGCCGTGCCACAGCAGGCCCGCGAAGCGCGCAGCCGCGTGGGGGTCGTCCCGCAGTTCGACAACCTCGATCCGGATTTCAGCGTCGCCGAAAATCTGCTGGTTTTTGGCCGCTACTTCGGTCTGAAGGACGCCACCACGCGCAGCCGCATCCCGGCCCTGCTCGATTTCGCCGGGCTGGCTGGCAAAGAGCGCGCCCACTTGTCCAGCCTCTCCGGCGGCATGAAGCGGCGCCTGACCCTGGCCCGTGCCCTGATCAACGACCCGGACCTGCTGCTGCTCGACGAACCGACCACCGGCCTTGACCCACAGGCTCGCCATCTGATCTGGGAGCGTCTGAAACGCCTGCTGCAACAGGGCAAGACCATCCTGCTGACGACACATTTCATGGATGAGGCCGAGCGTCTGTGTGACCGTCTGGCCATCCTCGACGGCGGCCACATCGTTGCCGAAGACAGCCCGCAGGCCCTGGTTGCCCGGCACATCGAACCCCAGGTCATCGAGCTGTACGGAGATGCCGTGCCGCCGGCCCTCCTGTCCTCCTTGCAGGCACTGGCCACACGCATCGAAACCAGTGGCGAGACCACCTTCTGCTACGCCAGCGAGGCGCAATTGGCGCCGCTGCTGGCCGCCTGTGCCCAGATTCCCGGCCTGCGCATCCTGCACCGACGTGCCAATCTCGAAGACATCTTTCTCAAGCTGACCGGGCGCGAGCTGCGCGACTGAAACCACAGCCATGCCCCCTGTCTCTGCCTCTATCCTGCCCCGTTTTTCCCTGCGCGCCCTGGCCGTCTGGCGGCGCAACTTCCTGGTCTGGCGCAAGATGGCCATCACCTCGGTACTAGGCAACCTGGCTGACCCGATGATCTACCTGTTCGGTCTGGGCTATGGCCTGGGCAGCCTGCTGCCGGAAGTCGGCGGTGTCCCGTACATCGTCTTCCTGGCCAGCGGCACCGTTTGTTCGAGCACCATGAATGCCGCTTCCTTCGAGGCACTCTACTCTGGCTTCTCACGCATGCATGTCCAGAAAACCTGGGAAGCCATTCTCAACGCACCCCTCTCGCTCGACGACATCCTGGCCGGGGAATGTCTCTGGGCCGCCAGCAAGGCCCTGCTCTCCGGCAGCGCTATCCTGCTTGTCGTCGTCGCCCTTGGGCTGGTTCACAGCCCGCTGGCCCTGTGGGTTCTTCCCATCATCTTCCTCGTCGGCCTGAGCTTTGCCGCGCTGGGGCTGATCATTACTGCCCTGGCCAAATCCTACGATTTCTTCATGTACTACTTCACGCTGTTCATCACCCCGATGACCCTGATGTGTGGCGTGTTCTACCCCATCGAGCAACTGCCTATCGGCCTGCAACAGGTGGCCCAGCTACTTCCCCTCAGCCACGCCGTACAGCTGGTGCGTCCACTCCTGCAAGGCAACCTGCCGCAAGACATCCTCCTGCATCTAGCTGCCCTGCTGCTAACCACCGCCCTGGCCTACAGTCTTGCCCTGTGGCTGGTGCGGCGACGCCTGCTGCGCTGAGGTACGGCCTGCCAGGCAAGTGCGGCCTACACTACCAGGCCGTGGCGAACCGCATACTGCATGAGCTCGACATTGGAGGTCATGCCCATCTTTTCGAGGATGCGTGTCCGATAAGTACTGACCGTCTTGGCACTGATGTCCAGCTGCCAGGCGATTTCCTTCGGGCTTTTGGCCGAGGCCATCAGCCGGAAGACCTCGAATTCACGGCTGGACAAGGACTCATGCAGTGCCCTGGGCGCATCGAGTGTCAGCAGGGACATCATCTGCTCGGCCAGATCGGCTGTGATGTAACGCCGCCCGCCCAGCAC
>JAGOSV010000035.1 GCA_018062105.1 Sterolibacterium sp.
TACACTTTATATCGAGGCCCGCGAACGCAATCCGAAACGCTGGTCCAGTAAAACCCGAAACTGGTCTCCCATTGACGCCGTAACGCTCAATCCTGAACGTGACTGCGTCGTCAGGGCGTATTCGACCGCTTCCAATAAACAAGGATTGGCCGCGTGATTCAGGCGACAACTTTCTTGACATGCACCGATTGCCTCCCCGGGGGGTACATAATCTGTGCTTTTTTAAAAGGGTGCGATATGGCGGGTTTGGGAGCCTTGTTGCGAAAAATTCTGTCGCGCCAGGGTTCTTCTTTGGGCGCGTCGGCTGGCGACTGCCGGGCGACAAGGGAAGACGGGATGTCGTCGGGCGTGTTGCATTGTCGCGCGCAGGTAGAACAGCAGCCAAAAAATGCGCAGCATCGTTTTGTTCTGGCGCTGGCCTTGGCGGGCGACGGGCAATTGCCGGAAGCGGTGGAGGCCTATCGTCATGCCATCCGCTTGCAGCCACGTCTGGCAGCGGCGCATGCCAACCTGGGCTTGCTGTTGCAGGAGCTGGGGCTGCCCGGTGTTGAAAATGCCTTGCGGCAGGCTTGTACGCTGGTACCGGACAATCCGGTTTTTGCACAAAACCTGCGTTTGCATCTTAGTGGCAAGGCTCCGATGTGGCATTTTTCGATGATGAACGATGTCCAGCGGAACGAGGCTTATCGGCAGGCGCTGGAGCGGGTCGTGCGGCCTGGGGATCATGTGCTGGATATTGGCACGGGCTCTGGTTTGCTGGCACTCATGGCAGCGCGTGCCGGGGCGCGGCGGGTCACCAGCTGCGAAATGGTGCCGGAAATTGCCGCCAAAGCCCGGCAAATCATCACGGCGAACGGCCAGGAAAAGCGTATTCGGGTCATCGACAAGCCTTCCAGCGAGTTGCAGATTCCTGAGGATATGCCCGAGCGGGCGGATGTGCTGGTGTCGGAGATTTTTTCAAGCGAATTGATCGGCGAAGACGTGTTGCCCAGCTTTGAACATGCTCGCGAGCATTTGCTCAAGAAAGATGCCCGCATTATCCCGGCGCAAGGCTGGATCGTTGGCCAGCTGGCGGGAGCTGCCGAGCTGGAGTCCTATTTGCGTGTTGGCACTGTGGCGGGCTTCGACCTGAGTGCCTTCAACGAATTTTCGCCCGTCACGGTGTTTCCAACAGAATGGAATATCGATCTGGACTATCAATCCGAACCTTTCGATATTTTTTCGTTTGATTTCCAGCAGGAAGCGGTATTTCCTGCACAGTCCAGGTCATTACAGATTCCAGTGATCCGCAGCGGGCTGTGTCACGGGGTTTTGCAATGGATACGTTTGTGCTTGCATGACGAAATTTTCTATGAAAACTCCCCTGGTATTGGTGCCCGCTCAGATCATGCAGGGCATTGGCGTCTTGCGCTACATACTTTCCCTGCCCCCTTGATGCTGGAAGCAGGTCAGCACCTGAAAATACTGGCGCAACACAATCGTAAGAACGTGACATTCAGGGCCGAGAATTGAGGAAACGCCTTGAGAAATCAATCAATTAAATGGGGGTTGGCTCGACTTTCCAACAACAGAAAATCCACCCTGGCCCCTTTAATTGCCTCCGCACCGTTCGCCGTGCGGCTTTTTGCATGCCGACACCAAAAACCTGCTGTGAGCGTGAGGGTTTGACAGGCGTAACCATTGCCGTTACTATTGGTCTGTGATCAAGTCGTTTCTTTGCCCGAATACCGAGCGTTTCTTCTCTGGCGTGCGTATCCCGAGATTCGTGGCGTTTGAATCGACAGCTATGCGTAAGCTGCAGCAGTTACACGCGGCACCAAATCTGGAGTTTTTGCGGGTACCGCCTGGCAATCGCCTGGAAGCGCTTTCGGGAGATCGGGCGGGACAGCACAGTATTCGCATCAACGACCAGTGGCGAGTGTGCTTTGTATGGCTCGATGGCCATGCTTGGCAGGTCGAGATTGTGGATTACCACTGAATGGAGGGCAGAGCAATGATGCGTGAAGTACCCCTCGTCCATCCGGGTGAAATCCTGCTGAAGGACTGGCTGGAACCCATGGGCATTACTCAGTACGCCCTGGCTAAAGCGATCCAGGTACCGCGTCGGCGCATCAACGAAATCGTGCAGGGTCATCGGGCCATCACGGCTGATACCGCTACGCGCCTGGCGGTATTCTTCGGCGTGGATGCAGAAGGCTGGATGGCCTTGCAGGCACATTACGACACCCAGATGGTGCGCGAGCGCTTGAGCGATGTGCTGCCACGCATTCCGCGCTATGATCAGGCCGCTCACGCCTGACCAGCCTCCTTACAGACTCTGATTGTAAACGCAGAAGGTATGCGGGGTCAGGTACCGTCTTGAATTGCAAGTGCAGGTTGTCTGAAAGCGGCATCAAACGGTTTTTCTGAGGTGACCACGCCATAGATCAAGTGAGTGGGCTTGTGCTGTATGACTGCGAGTGACCAGCGGGAATGCGGCAGCCTTGGTCATTTTTTTGCGATATACCGAACATCGATCATTCCCTCAAAATGTGCATCTTGCGTCCATAACGTGGCCTTCTGTTGTCGTGCACAGGTCAGGATGATGCTGTCGGCCAAAGCCAGTTTTGTTTGCACCGAGAGGTGGGCGGCCGAAAGCGCAAGGTGGTCATTCAGATCGATGGTATGGCTTTGACGCATGATGGCGACGGCACGCAATGCGTCGCTTTCATTGCGCTGCTGCAAGATTCGCTTGAACACCTCGAACAGGCACAGCGTGGGCACGATCAAACGCGCTGTATCCTCGATCGCGGGGGCAAAAAAATCGGCGTTTGCCCCGTTGGCGAAATACTCCAGCCAACCGCAGGAATCCACCAGGTTAAGCCCAGTACTCATACCCGGTCAGCCTCACGAACGATCGTCGTGTCGATACCCGCCAGAAAACCGCGCGCGCTATTTGCTGTCTCGATCGGCAGCAACTCGATGCGGCGATCAATCGTGATCACCTGCATCTTCTGCCCGACCGAGATACCCATCTGCTCACGGACGGCCTGGGGAATTACGACCTGAAACTTTGGCGAGACGGTGACGGATAACATACGGAATCTCTTATCGACAAGATGATCGTATTACGATCATATCATCGATATGTGGAAAAGTATGTGGTGATTCAGATGGATATGGCTTCATGTTGCCTTTCTGTTGTTTTTTACCTTTCGACCTTTCGATATGTGTTATTGCCGTTTGTCCCCATGTGTGCCATGTGCAACGTCGGTGCAACGGGAGCACTCGGTATAATCAACGATGGTTTACCATCATTTTCGAGGGAAAAGAACATGACGACGCAAGATGCCCACCCGACGCAACATTCCCGTTTGCTGATCTTAGGCTCCGGTCCGGCGGGGTACACCGCAGCCGTTTATGCCGCCCGCGCCAACCTGCAGCCGGTGCTGGTAACTGGTCTGGCTCAGGGGGGGCAGCTGATGACCACGACGGAAGTCGATAACTGGCCGGCCGATGCGGATGGCGTGCAGGGGCCGGAGCTGATGGCGCGGTTTCAGAAACATGCCGAACGGTTCAATACGCAGATCATTTTCGATCACATCCATACGGCCAGGCTGACAGAAAAGCCGATGACCCTGGTGGGAGATGCTGGCACCTATACCTGTGATGCCCTCATCATCGCAACCGGCGCTTCGGCGCAATACCTCGGCTTGCCTTCGGAAGAAACTTTCGCCGGACGTGGGGTGTCGGCTTGTGCCACCTGTGACGGCTTTTTCTATAAGAATCAGCGTGTGGCCGTGGTCGGCGGCGGCAATACCGCCATCGAGGAAGCGTTGTATCTGGCCAATATCGCTGAGCATGTGACGGTCATCCACCGGCGCGATAAATTCCGTGCCGAGAAGATCATGCAGGACAAACTGTTCGAGAAGGAAAAGGCCGGCAAGGTCACGATCAAGTGGGACTCGGCGCTGGATGAGGTGTTGGGCGACAAGAGCGGGGTGACCGGCTTGCGCCTGAAGAACGTCAAGAGTGGCGCGACGGAAGAGGTGGCGGTGCAGGGGGTGTTCATTGCCATTGGCCACAAGCCCAACACGGATCTGTTCGCTGGCCAGCTCGAAATGGAAGGGGGCTACATCGTTACCAAGGGTTCGCGCAATGGCGATGCCACGGCCACCAGCCTGCCCGGTGTGTTTGCCGCCGGGGATGTACAGGATCACATTTATCGCCAGGCCATCACCAGTGCGGCGACGGGTTGCCAGGCAGCACTGGATGCCGAGCGTTATCTGGATCATCTGAAGTAAGAAGTAAGCCGGAGCAAGCTGAAACAAGCTGAAACAAGCTGAAACAAGCTGAAACAAGCTGAAACAAGCTGAAACAAGCTGAAACAAACCGGACAGCGCGGATTACACGGCCAGGTGTCAGGTGCCACGTTGCGCTGTCCGTCTCACTGGTCTGCAGGAGGGCTCATGCCATGGTACGTCCGGTACGCAGCCGTCAGACCGGGGTGACGGTGGCGGAGCGTGCGTTGTTTCGGGAGGCGATGCTGGATGTGGTGCCGCTGCAGTGGGATCGGGTGTCTTTCGAGTTGCCCCCCCCGCCGGCCATCGCCCGCAGCCGTGAGCGTGATGAGGCTGACGCGCTGGCTGAGTCCTTGCGGGCACCGGGACTGGAGGTTCTGCTCGAGGGGGGCGACGAGCCGGCCTTTCTGCGCCCGGGATTGCCGCGCCGCGTGTTGAAGGATTTACGCCGTGGCCGCTGGGTGGTGCAGGCCGAGGTTGACCTGCATGGCTATCATCGTGACGAGGCGCATGAAGTTTTGGTGGCGTTTGTCGCCCGCTGTCTGCTGCGCGGGATGCGCTGCTTGCGTATCGTGCATGGCAAGGGGCTGGGCTCGCCCGGGCGCGAGCCGGTACTGAAACGAATGGTGTTGCACTGGCTGTGCCGTCGCCGTGAGGTGCTGGCCTTTTGCCAGGCACCCGGTGTTGACGGAGGTAGTGGGGCGGTTCTGGTGCTGCTGCGTGCGGATTGATGGATCGGCAGCAACAACAGTAACAACAGCGGCGAGTGGCTGGCCGCGCGCTGGTTAGACGGCTGCTTCGTCGGTCTCGCCAGTACGGATGCGCACCACCTGCTCGACGGCGGAGACAAATATCTTGCCATCACCGATCTTGCCGGTGCGGGCGGCCTTGATGATGGCTTCGATGGCGGGCTCGACGGTGGCATCGGCGATGACGATTTCCACCTTGATCTTGGGCAGGAAGTCGACGACATATTCCGCACCGCGATATAGCTCGGTATGTCCTTTCTGGCGGCCGAAACCTTTGACTTCAGTGACGGTGAGGCCGGAGATGCCGATCTCCGAGAGGGCTTCACGCACTTCGTCGAGTTTGAAGGGCTTGATGATGGCTTCGATCTTTTTCATGGGTGCTCCGTGGGGGAAGGCCAGTCATCGAGATAACGGGCGGTGATGGGATAACGCCAGTCCTTGCCGAAACCGCGTCGGGTGATGCGGATGCCAACAGGAGACTGGCGACGTTTGTATTCGTTGCGTTTGAGCAGTTGTACCACACGCTGCACGTCCTCAGGGGCGTGGCCCAGAGCGATGATGTCGCGTGGGCTCAGGTCGTGCTCCATGTAGGCTTCGATGATGGCATCGAGAACAGGGTATTCGGGCAGGGAGTCCTGATCTTTCTGGTTTGGCTTGAGCTCGGCAGAAGGGGCGCGCGTCAGGATGTTGCCGGGAATGTCGTCGTGCAGACCATTGCGGTAGGCGCACAGCCGATAGACGAAAGTCTTGTAGATGTCCTTGAGGACGGCAAAGCCACCGGCCATGTCACCATAGAGCGTGGCGTAGCCGACGGCCATTTCGCTTTTGTTGCCGGTGGTCAGGACGAGCGCACCGGTCTTGTTGGACAGTGCCATCAGGATCATGCCGCGGATGCGGGCCTGCAGGTTTTCTTCGGTAGTGTCGGCTGGCTGGCCGGCAAACTGCGGCGCCAGCAGGTTGGCGAAGGTCTGCATGGCGGGCTCGATGGCGATTTCGTCGTAGCGCACGCCGAGGCGGCGCACCATGTCGCGTGAGTCATCGAGGCTCATCCGGGCCGTGTAGGGTGAGGGCATCATCACTGCCCGCACCCGGTCGGCACCCAGGGCATCGACGGCAATCGCCAGCGTCAGCGCGGAATCGACGCCACCCGACATGCCGATGAGGGCAGAGGGAAAGCCGTTCTTGCCGAGGTAATCACGTACCCCCAGGGTCAGCGCGGCATAGGCTTCGGCTTCGGTTGATTGCGCTGCTGCTGGATGGGCGGGCAGCAGCCGGCCTTCGGCATAGTCCAGGGTTTCGATGGCTTCGCAAAAGGACGGTAGTTGATGGGTCAGGTGGCCCTGGCCATCGAGTGCGAAGGAGGCTCCATCGAAGACCAGCTCGTCCTGGCCGCCGACCAGGTTGGCATAGATGACGGGCATGGCGGTGCTGGCAATGCGTTCGCGCAATACGGCGTGACGGCGGGCCTGCTTGTCGAGATGGAAGGGCGAGGCATTGAGTGCCAGCAGTAGTTCGGCACCGGCGTGACGGGCGGCTTCGGCAGCCCCGGGTTCCCACAGATCGGCACAGATATTCACGCCGCAGCGCACGCCCTTGAGTTCGATGAGGCATGGCGCATCTCCGGCCGTGAAATAGCGCGCTTCGTCGAAGACAGCATAGTTGGGCAGGCGCTGCTTGCGGTAGGTGGCCACGATTCGGCCTTGTTGCAGCAGCGAGGCGGCGTTGTAACGGTAGCCATCGACGGCTTCGGGATGACCGACGAGCAAGGCCAGCCCGGGATGGCGTCGACCGGCATCGGCGGCGAGCCGTTGCAGGGTGGTGGCGGCCGAATGGTAAAAATCCGGCCGTAGCAGCAAGTCTTCGGCGGGGTAGCCACAGAGTGCCAGTTCGGGGGTCAGCAACAGGTCTGCCCCCTGGGCGCAGGCAGTTTCCGCTGCGGCCAGTATCCGTGCTGCATTGCCGGAAAAGTCGCCGACGACGCAGTTGATTTGGGCGATGGCGATGCGCAGTCGGCTCATGGTGGTGAAATAAGGGGCGGCAAGGGGTAGCCTGGAGCAGGGAAGCAGCAGATTTTAGCAGCCATGGTGGCTGGGGGAGGTGTCCTTGAACCGCTCATGGCGCGCCTTTTGTGGCATCGCGACGGGTTTGGTGTATCCTTGCCGGCCTGAAAAATTTTGTGCGGGCTGCCAAGGTGGCATTTCTGGAGGGTTCCTCATGTCGATCGAAATCAGTGCCGAAGATGCCGAAAAAGCCCTGAAGGGGGTCAATATTCCGCCGCGCCCGGCGGTCCTCAATGAAATCAATGCCGAGCTGCAAAAAGATAACCCGGATGTCGGCAAGCTGGCGAGCCGGATTGCTTCGGACGTTGCGCTGTCCGCCGCCATCCTGAAGGTCGTCAACTCCCCCTACTTCGGTTTGCGCTCGAAGGTGGCATCCGTGCCGGCGGCTGTGCAGCTGATGGGCATGCGCAATGTCAAGAGCATCGTCACTGGCTTGCTGCTGAAGACGACGCTCTCCGGTGGGGCCGTGTCGCTGGAGCGATTCTGGGACAGCGCCGAGAAGGTGGCCAAAATCTCGTCCTTCATCGCCACCCGACTGCCGCGCGGGCCGCGTGACGAGGCGTACACCATGGGCCTGTTCCGCGAGTGCGGCATTCCGTTGCTGATGCAGCGTTTTCCGGATTACAAGGAAACCCTGAAGGTTGCCGGCGGAGACCCGCGGCCGATGACGGCGGTCGAGGAAGAGCGTCACGGCACCAATCACGCCGTCATTGGCTACATGGTGGCCAAGACCTGGGGGCTGCCCGAAGTGTTGAGCGAAGCCTTGCAGCGCCATCACGATGCCAGCGTGTTCGATGAGGGGGATAGCGCCTCGGCAGGGGTGCGTACCCTGGTGGCCATCAATTATCTGGCCGAATATCTTAACGACACCAGCATGCGCATGCGCGACAACCCACAGTGGAATTCCGTGGCCGAGCAGGTGCTCGATCATCTGGGCTTCAATTCTGGCGAGTTCGAAGAATTGCGCGAGGATGTGGTGCCGCTGTTGCAGTGATGTCGGTGTCGTTCTCGGGGATCAGGAGGGTGAGAAGACTGTACTCGATTGGCAATGCTCACCAAAGCGGTTCAGGAGCTTGGTGAGTTTGGGCGCGATGACTGCCTGGCAATAGCCTTGGTGGGGATGGCGGGTGTAGTAGTTCTGGTGGTATTGCTCGGCAGGGTAAAAGGGGGCGGTGGCGATGGCTTCGATTTCCGTGACCAGCGGTGCCGGAAAATCTGCTGCCCGTGCTGCCATGGTGGCATGGGCGATGCGCTCCTGTTCGGCAGAATGGGTGAAGAGGATGGAGCGGTACTGGCTGCCGATGTCGTGTCCCTGACGGTTGCGTGTCGTCGGGTCGTGCAGGGCAAAAAATACTTCAAGCAGGGTTTCATACGAAATTTCCTGTGGATCGAAACGGATCTGCACGACTTCGGCATGGCCGCTGTCGCCTGCGCATACCGATTCGTAGGTTGGCTGTGCTTCGTGACCGCCGCAGTAGCCGGAAGTCACCGAAATTACGCCGTGCAGTCGCTGAAAAATGGCTTCCAGACACCAGAAGCAGCCGCCGCCCAAGGTGGCCAGTTCATGAGATTCGGCATCGTTTTTCATGGCAGCATCCTCTGCTTTGTCGGGTCGTGGATCGAGCGGGTATTATCGCCGGGAGACGTGTGCGGAGCGAGGTTGTGGACAGACCCAAGGTTTATGCGTTTGAGGGGCTGACGCCGGTGGTGGCGGAAGGTGCCTTTGTTCATCCGTCGGCGGTGCTGATTGGTGATGTGCTGGTCGAGTCGGGTGTGTTCATCGGCCCCTGTGCCTCGTTGCGCGGGGATTTTGGCCGGCTGATCGTCATGGCCGGCAGCAATCTCCAGGATGGCTGTGTCATGCACGGTTATCCGGGCACCGATACGGTGGTCGAGGAAAACGGCCATGTTGGCCACGGGGCGGTGTTGCATGGCTGTCGTGTGGGTCACAATGCGATGATCGGCATGAATGCGGTCATCATGGATGATGCCGAGATCGGTGATTCCTCCATCGTGGCGGCGGCCAGTTTCGTCAAGGCTGGCTGGAAGGTGCCACCACGGGTGCTGGTGGCTGGTGTGCCGGGACGCATCGTGCGTGCGCTGGAGGACGATGAGATTGCCCGCAAGACGCGTGGCACTCGTATCTACCAGGAACTGGCGCGGCGGTCGCTGGCGGGGATGCAGCCCGTGGCGGCTTTGACCATGGTCGAAGCCGACCGGCCACGGCTGGTGTGGGTACCCCATGAACGGAAGTGATGGTCGTGGTATGTGTCTGAAACTCGTCCGGACGGGAGTGTTGTGGGGGCTGGTGATGTTGTTGCTGGCAGCCTGTGCGCCTCAACCAGAGCCCGTCATCCACCAGGAGTCGTTTGTGTTTGGCACCCGTGTCGAGGTGCTGGTGGCCGGGGTGCCGCCGGATCGTGCGAATGCGGCGGCGGCCGAGGTGCTGCGCGAGTTTGACCGTCTGCATCGCACTTACCATGCCTGGCAGCCTTCGGCGCTGTCGGCGCTCAACGAGGCTATTGCGGCGGGCCGTCCTTACGAGGTGTCGGCTGAGCTGGCGGAATGGATTCGCACGGCGCAGCAGATTGCGGTGCGCAGCGGGGGGTTGTTCGATCCGGGCATCGGTCGCCTGATTGCGCTGTGGGGCTTTCAGAGTGACACGTTCGCACCACGATTGCCGGATGCGGCGCAGCTGGCGGCGTGGCGTGCGGCGCATCCGTCGATTGTCGATCTGACACTGACCGGGCGGCAGGTGACCAGCCGCAACCGTGCGGTGGCACTGGATTTTGGCGGCTTCCTGAAAGGTGTGGCACTGGACCGGGCGGCCGATCTGCTGCGGGCACGCGGCATACACAACGCCTTGATCAATATCGGTGGCAATGTTCTGGCATTGGGAGATAAGGGTGGCCGGCCGTGGCGTGTGGGGATACAGCATCCGCGCGCCACGGCACCGCTGGCCGTGCTTGATCTGCGTGATGGGGAGGCGATCGGTACTTCGGGGGATTACCAGCGTTATTTCGAGCTCGATGGCCGGCGTTATTGCCATCTGCTCGATCCACGCACGGCCGAGCCGGCTCAGGGGACGCAGGCCGTCACCTTGTTGATCCCGCCGGGCAAGGATGCTGGCATGCGCTCCGATGCCTTGTCCAAGCCGCTGTTTCTGGCGGGGGCACACTGGCAGCAGGAGGCAGCGCGTCTGGGCGTGACCCAGGCGCTGCGCATCGACGCTGCCGGGGTATTATTCGTGACGCCGGCGCTGCGGCAACGGCTGACGATGCAAGGTGGCGAGGTGCCGGTGGTCGTGACGCCATGAGGGTGGAACGGGATGACATCATGCGCCGGATGACGTTCTCGTTTTTGTTCCCGTTTTGCAGGGATGGGTGATGATAGGATTGTTCTTGATTACGCATGGCGGCCTTGGAGAAGCACTGGTGCAGTGTGCCTGTCATGTGATGGGGCGGCGCCCTCCACAGTTGATGCATCTGGGGGTGGCAGCACAGGATGATCCCGATGCGGCCCTGCCGCTGGCGCGCGAGTTGCTGGCGGTGGCCGACAAGGGAGACGGGGCGCTGATCATGACGGATATTTACGGCGCAACACCCGCCAATGTGGCGATGAAGCTGCTGTCGCCCGGGCGCATCGAAGGGGTGGCCGGGGTCAATCTGCCCATGTTGCTGCGCGCCATTTCCTACCGTGAGAAAGGAATGGATACCTTGTTGGCCAAAACGCTGGATGGAGGGCGCGATGGCGTTCTCAATATGTGGAGCCATTGAAGTCATGTCTAAAACCGAGATTGAAATCGTCAATAAACTGGGGCTGCATGCCCGTGCCTCCGCCAAGCTCACCATGCTGGCCGGCAGCTTTCCCTGCGAGGTCTGGATGGAACGCAACGGCCGTCGCATCAATGCAAAAAGCATCATGGGGGTGATGATGCTGGCCGCCGGCAAGGGCTCCAAGGTCATGCTGGAAACTGAGGGTGAGCGGGCTGATGAAGCCATGCAGGCGCTGCAGGCACTGATTGCCGATAAATTTGGCGAGGGCGAGTGAGGGGCACCGGGTGAAGAGTACGGCGGTGGGAGAGTTGAGTTTCGCACTGCACGGATTGGCGGTGTCGCCGGGCATTGCCATTGGTCATGCCCACCTGGTGTCGCATGCCCTGCTCGAGGTGGCGCAGTATCAGGTGCGTGACAAGGATGTGGCTGCCGAGTTGGTGCGTTTTGATACCGCCATCGAGGCGGTGCGTGCCGAATTGCATCTGCTCAAGGTCGAGACAGAGGCTGCATCTGGAGCGGCTGCGGAGTTGACTGCATTTGTCGATTTGCAGGTCATGTTCCTGGATGATCCTCTGCTGGCCGAGATGCCGCGGGTATTGATCCAGGAGCGTCATTGCAATGCTGAGTGGGCGCTGGTGCAGCAGATGGAGCATCTGACGGCACAGTTCGACAGGATGGAGGATGCCTACCTGCGCGAGCGCAAGCAGGACATCGTGCAGCTGGTCGAGCGCATCGTGCGTGTCCTGATGGGCAAGGCGCGCCGTATCAGCCGGCGGCGGGCAGGTGCGGAGACGGGGCAAGCCATCATCGTTGCCCATGATCTTTCGCCGGCAGACACGATACAGTTCAAGCGTCTGAGCATTGGTGGCTTCGTTACTGACATGGGCGGGGCAACGTCCCACACGGCCATCGTCGCCCGCAGCCTGGCGATTCCGGCGGTGGTGGGGCTGCACCATGCGCGTTCGCTGATCCGTGATGATGACCTGCTGATTGTTGATGGCACACGTGGCGTGCTGATCGTCAATCCGGATGAGCGGGTGCTCGAGGAATACCGGCTGCGGCAAAGCGAGTTGCAGCTCGAGCGCAACAAGCTGAAACGGCTGCGCACGGCACGCACCGTCACCCTCGATGGCGAGGAGATTTTGCTGTTTGCCAATATCGAAGTACCGCAGGATGCTGATCAGGCCAAGGAAGTGGGGGCGGCCGGAGTGGGTCTGTATCGGACGGAATTCCTCTTCATGAATCGCGATACCCTGCCAAGCGAGGACGAGCAATTCGAGGCCTATCGCAGCGTGGCGCGGGCGATGGGCGGGCTGCCGGTAACTATCCGGACGCTCGACATCGGAGCCGACAAGCAGGCGCGTGCCTTGCGTACTGGTGCTGGCGGGCGCACCGAGATCAACCCGGCTCTTGGGCGGCGGGCGATCCGCTATTGTCTGGCGGAGCCGCAGATGTTTCTGGCGCAGTTGCGTGCCATCCTGCGGGCTTCGCAGTATGGCAAGGTGTATCTGATGATCCCGATGCTGGCACATGCCCACGAGATCGAGCAGACCTTGACCATGATTCGGCTGGCCAAGCAGCAGTTGCGCGATGCCCGCATCAAGTTTGACGAGACGGTCAAGGTCGGGGCGATGGTGGAGGTACCAGCGGCAGCGCTGGCGCTGGGCCCCTTCCTGAAGCGTCTCGACTTCCTGTCGATCGGTACCAATGACCTGATCCAGTACACCCTGGCCATCGACCGCGCTGACGAGGCGGTGGCTCATCTGTACGATCCTTTGCATCCGGCGGTATTGCGGCTGGTGGCGCAGGTCATCGAGCGCGGTCATCGTGCCGGCTTGCCAGTGGCCATCTGTGGCGAAATGTCAGGCGATCTGAGCATGACACGTTTGCTGCTGGGCATGGGACTGCGCAAGTTCTCGCTGCACCCGTCGCAGTTGCTGGAGATCAAGCGGCAGGTGTTGAAAAGCGACACCACCCTGTTGCAGGCAGCGGCCGCTCGTATCCTGCGGCTGGATGACAGTGCCCGTATCCGGGAACAGCTGGTGAAGCTCAATGCTTGAGGTGGATCGGCAGCCGACCGGTATTCCGCCGGAGGCGGGCATGTCTGACGCGCCTATTTTCATTCTGGGCAACGGCCGTTCGGGAACGACCCTGATGCGTTTCATGCTCAATGCCCATCCGGACATCTATCTTTGCGAGGAAGTCTGTTACCACTTCTGGATGCGCAACTTTTATGGCAGCTACCGGCGCCGGTTGTACCAGTTTTTTCAGTCATTTTCCTACGCATGGTTGCGTATGCCGCCGCAGGTCGTGCTCGATGCCTTGCCGCAGCAGCCACAATCATTGACGGAACGGGATGGGGCGCAGGTGTATCGGACGGTGCTGCGTTGCAAGGCCGCGCAATATGGCAAGTCGCGCCATGGCGAGAAAGGGCCGTTGCTGGTTGAGGATCTCGATCAGCTGTTTCGCGATTATCCCGATGCCAAGATCATTCACATGGTGCGTGACCCACGGGCGGTCGTCCATTCGCATTTCACCATGCCCTGGTCGACTTCCAGCTTCATCGTGGCCAACCTGATGGTGCGGACGAACATGCGGCGTATTGCCCGTCATGGTGATCGCATTCTGGCGGTGAAGCTGGAGGAACTCATCGACCGGCCGGAGGCCGTGATGCGCCAGGTGTTGAACTTTGTTGACGCACCCTGGAGCGAGCAGGTGCTGCGTCACACCGAATATCTGCATGATAACGATGGCATACCCTTCCCCTGGCTGATGGAAGCAACGCGCCGTCCGCAGCAGAAAGCGTTGCGTTGGCAGGAGGCCGTCCCGCCGGTCTGGATACGCCTGACCGAAGCGTTTAATCACCAGGTGTTTGAGCGCTATGGCTATGCAGCACAGCCGCTGGTGCGGGAACCTGGGCAGCTCGAGAAAATGCGTGCCATTCTGGCCGACCTGCCACAGCTCGTTTTGAATGGCTGGCGGTTCGTGCGCATGGCCACCATCTTCATCCTGTTGCCCCGGGACGATGCAGCAGGGTTTCAGGCCATCCTGCACAGCCTCAATCCGCAGGCCTGGCAGCGTCAGCCCGGCTGGGACAGTGATCTGCCGGCACCGCCACCAGTGTGTCCGCCGGAGCAGCTGCTGAAATAGGAGGAAGGCGACATGCAGGATTATCAGGCCATCGTAGCTGCTCCCGGCTTCGCCCTGGGGGTGCGTTGCAGCGCAGACGATATTCACGAAATCGAATTCCTGCCCGCCCAGCCGGAACGCGCGCCGCAGTCCCTGCTGGCCATTGAAACCGTGCGCCAGCTGCGGGCTTATTTGGCCACGCCGCACTTCGAATTCACCTTGCCGCTGGCGCCGGCTGGAACGGCCTTTCAGCGTCGCGTCTGGACGCAGATCAGCGCCATTCCTTGCGGGCAGACACGCTGCTATGGTGATCTGGCGGAGGATTTGCACAGTGCAGCGCGAGCGGTGGGCGGGGCGTGTGGTGCCAATCCCTATCCGCTGGTGGTGCCCTGTCACCGGGTGGTGGCACGAGGGGGTGGTCTGGGTGGATTTAATCGCGAGCGTGGTGGCCTGCTGCTCGACATCAAACGCTGGTTGCTGGCACACGAAGGCGTGCGGTGAAGCCGCCCCGATTGTGCGGCATGCCGCCGCAGGCGGAGGATGTGCAGCGTATCGACCGCTTTACCGATGTCCTCTGGCTGGAAGATGGCCTGGCGAAAAGCACGCTGGCATCTTACCGCAGTGATTTGCTGCAATTTTCTGCCTGGCTGGGTGAGCAGCAAAGGTATCTTCTGCAGGTCGATGATGCGGTCATCCGCGCCTATCTCGCTTCATTGCATCAGCATGCGGTGCGGCCGCCGCCGAAACCGGCCAGCCAGCGCCGCCTGCATGCGACCTTGCGGCGCTTCTACCGGCATTTGCTGGCGGATGGGCAGATACGTCAGGATCCCATGCTCAACATCGAGCAGCCACGGTTGCCACAACGCTTTCCCAAGACGCTGACAGAGGCCGAAGTCGAAGCTTTGCTGGCCGCGCCGGATGTGACCACCCCGCTGGGATTGCGTGATCGCGCCATGCTTGAGCTGCTGTATGCCAGTGGCTTGCGGGTCAGCGAGCTGGTGGGGGTGAAGCTGTTCGAGCTGAATCTGGATGAAGGTGTGGTGCGGATTCGTGGCAAGGGCGACAAGACGCGCCTGGTGCCGCTGGGCGAGCTGGCGGTGGGCTGGCTGGCACGTTATCTGGCCGAGGCGCGGCCGCTGTTGTTGCAGGGGCAGGGGCGTGATGAGGTCTTTGTGGCCAGTCGCGGCCGGCGGCGGGCGACGGGTGGCATGAGCCGGCAGATGTTCTGGACGCTCATCAAGCGTCATGCTTTGCAGGCTGGCATCCACAAGCCGATGTCGCCGCATGTCCTGCGCCATGCCTTCGCCACCCATCTGCTCAATCATGGAGCGGATCTGCGGGTGGTACAGCTATTGCTGGGGCATGCCGATATTTCGACGACGCAGATTTATACCCACGTTGCCCGCGAACGGCTCAAACAACTGCATGCCCGGCATCATCCACGCGGTTGAGACCGGCGTTCAGGATGCAGGGGGCGTGGCTCGGCTGCGTTCGATCTGGACACCGACGCGGCGCACGCCCTTCATGATGCCCAGCTTGGCGATGGAGATTTTGACCCAGGGGGCACCGAATTCGTCGAGCATCAGGTGGATGACGAACTCGCCCAGGGTTTCCAGCAGGTTGAATTGACGCCGTGCCAGCTCCGCGCGGATGCGTTCGATGACGGCATCGTAGCGGATGGTGTTGGCGATGTCGTCGTGGCGCGCCGCATCATCCGGAACACCAAAGGTCAGGCTGATTTCCAGGGTCTGGCTGGCTTTCTGTTCGCGGGGAAAGATGCCGACATGTGCCTCAACCCGCAGGTCGTCGATGAAGATGAAATCCATGGCAAGGGAACCGGTTGGAACTGGTTAGAATCGCCAACATTCTACTTTTGGATGAGACGACATGGGCAGTGACAGCCTGGCAACCCTGATTCCGACGGCATGGCAGCCGTGGTTGTTCATCATGGCGGCGTATTTTCTGGGTTCCTTGCCTTTTGCCGTCATCATCAGCCGGCTGTTTGGCATGGCCGATCCGCGCAGCTATGGTTCAGGCAATCCCGGGGCGACCAATGTCCTGCGTTCGGGCAACAAGCTGGCGGCTTTGCTGACTTTGCTGGGCGATGCCGTCAAGGGCTGGCTGGCGGTCTGGCTGGTGCAGCATTGGGGGGGCGCGGCTGGTCAGCCGGTCGATGCCATGCTGCTGGCTGCCGTGGGCTTTGCGGCCATGGCCGGCCATGTTTTTTCCCTCTTTCTGGGCTTCAAGGGCGGCAAGGGCGTGTCGACTGCCGCCGGGGTGTTTCTTGGGTTCAGCGGCTGGTTGGCCTTGTGCTGCATCGTCGTGTGGTTGATGGTGGCAGTGGTGACCCGTTATTCCTCGCTGGCGTCGATCTGTGCGGCACTGGCCGCACCACTGTTGGGCTTCTGGCTGCTGGGCGAGGCTCAGGCCGTGGCGCTGGCAGGCATGAGCCTGCTGGTGATCTGGCGCCATCGGCCGAACATCCGCAACCTGCTGGCCGGGACGGAAGGCCGGATCGGCCGGAAGAAAGGGGATGCGGCTGCGACCGGTGAAGCCGGATGAGCGGCACCCTCGTTTTGGGGTAGGGGCTTCAGACTGGCTGAGCCAGTTCCTGCAGCGGCCAGCGTGGCCGCACGGCGAAGATGCCGGAGCGCTCTCCACCGGCGCCTGCCTGCAGCCGCAGGGCACCACAAAAGGCAATCATCGCTCCGTTGTCGGTGCACAGCGCCAGTTCCGGGTAATACACCTGCATGGGCGGGCGGCTTTGTCGCGCTGCAGCGTCGAGACGTTCACGCAGACGCTGGTTGGCACCCACGCCGCCGGCGACGACGAGCCGCGATAGACGATGCTGGCGCAGTGCGGCCAGTGCCTTGCTGACGAGAACTTCGGTGACGGCTTCCTGGAATTCGGCGGCCAGATCGGCGCGCTCCTGGTCTTCCAGGGATTGCTGGCGGGTGACGGTCAGCACGGCCGTTTTCAGGCCGGAGAAGCTGAAGTCGAAATCACCGCTGTGCAGCATGGGGCGCGGCAGTTTGAAGCGGCCGGCCTGCCCGCGGCTGGCCAGTTGTGCTAGTTGTGGCCCACCGGGGTAGCCCAGGCCAAGCAGCTTGGCAGTCTTGTCAAAGGCTTCACCGGCGGCATCGTCGAGGGACTCACCCAGCAGCTCGTAACAGCCCACCGCGCTGACCCGCATCAGCTGGGTGTGCCCACCAGAGACGAGCAGGGCGATGAAGGGGAAGGCGGGCGGATCATTGGCCAGCAGGGGTGAGAGCAGGTGACCTTCGAGGTGGTGCACCGGCAGGGCCGGGATGTCCAGCGCCAGCGCCAGGGCGGTAGCGAAGCTGGCACCGACCAGCAAGGCACCAGCCAGCCCGGGGCCGGCGGTGTAGGCGATGGCGTCGAGTTCCTGTTTGTGGCTGGCCGATTGTGCCAGAACCTCATCCAGCAGCGGTACCAGACGGCGGATGTGGTCGCGCGAGGCCAGTTCTGGAACGACCCCACCATAGGCTTCGTGCATGGCGATCTGGCTATGTACGGCGTGGCCAATCAAGCCGCGCTGTGTGTCATAAATCGCTACGCCGGTTTCGTCGCAGGAAGATTCGATGCCGAGAATTTTCATCGTCTGCAGGGGCGATGTGGCGGGAGGGGTAGCGGGTTCATCAGAAGGTGTAGCCGACGTTTCGGGGGCGTTCTTCCAGCTGGTCGAGCAGCACCAGGAAGGGGCCCAGTTCGCGGTAGCGATCACAGGCCTTGCGCAGATGGGACAGCACCAGCGGCATGTCCTTGAGGTAGCCTTCCTTGCCGTCGCGGTGGTAGAGGCGGGCAAAGATGCCGAGCACCTTGAGGTGGCGTTGCACCCCCATCCATTCGTAATCGCGGTGGAAATCGCCGAAGTCAGCGCGTACCGGCAGGCCGGCACGGCGGGCTTTTTCCCAGTAACGCACCAGCCAGTCGAGGGTCAGTTCTTCTTCCCAGTCGATGTAGGCATCCTTGAACAGCGAGACGAGGTCGTAGCTGAGCGGGCCGTATACGGCATCCTGGAAGTCGATGATGCCGGGGTTGCGGCTGGGCGGATGGCCATGAGCGTCGCTATCGTCGTCATGGCCGCCGCTATTCTCCTGCAACATCAGGTTGCGCGAGTGGTAGTCGCGATGGACAAAAACGCGCGGCTCGGCGAGGTTGGTGGCCAGGATGCGCTCGAAAGCCTGCATCATGATCTGTTGCTGCGCCTCATCGAGGCGGTGGCCGAGGTGCCGGCCGACGTACCACTCCGGAAATAGCATCAGCTCGCGCAGCAGCAGGGTGCGGTCATAGTCGGGCAAGACACCGGGGCGGCTGGCCTTCTGGAGCTGGACGAGGGCACTGGTGGCGTCTTCGTACAGGGCGCGTGCCCGGGCCGGGTCAGGCTGCGCTTGCAAGGCCGACAGGTAGGTGGTGCTGCCCAGGTCGGACAGCAGTAGAAAACCGTGTTCGAGATCCTGGGCGAGGACGTGCGGAACGTGCACGCCGGCGGCGGTGAAGAGCTGTTGCACATTCAGCCAGGGGCGGCAGTCTTCGTGCTCGGGCGGCGCGTCCATGACGATGAGCGTCTGGCCATTACGCTCCGTGGCGCGGAAATAGCGGCGGAAACTGGCGTCGGCAGAGGCTGGGGTCAGAGTGTATGTGTGGTCGGGCCGGCATTGGCGCAACCATGCGGCGATCTGGTTCTGGCGTTGCATGGCGGGGAGAGGATGCGGGGCAGGATAGAGGTTGGGTCGGGCTGGCGATGGGTGGCGATAAATCATGGCCCGGGGCAATATCGGGGCAGCAGCAGACGCAGGCTGCATGTCGATGATAGAATTGCAGATTCTACCATTCGCCCATGATGCCACGTTGCGTTGTTCGCATTGTTCGTGGCGGGTTCGCACCTGTGGCTTGCCGTGATTCATCGTGATCCATCCCGTCTGAAGATGCCTCGTATCCGTTATGGTTCATTACTGATCATGGCCATGCTGGGAGCGTCCGGGCGCTTGCTGGCGGCGGAAATCGCCTTGCCGGGGAACAAGGCAGAGCTGCCGACCCTGGTTGATGCCGAGCGAATTTTTGGCCGCAACGATCAGGAGATGGTGGCTGAAGGCAGCGTCGTGCTGCGCAAGGGCATCAATAAGCTGCAGGCCGATCAGCTCATTTATCGCGAACCGCTGAACGAAGTCGAGGCCAAGGGGCAGGTGCGCCTGTGGCAAAACGATGATTTCATCGTTGGCCCTTATCTGAAGCTGCGCCTGACGGAAAACATTGGTTATTTCGATACCCCGCAATACCGTATCCAGCGCACGGCAGCGGCCGTTCCCGGCGGTGCGCCAGCCCGCACGACGGAAGGTAGCGGCCAGGCACAGCGCATCAATTTCGAGGGCAAGAACCTCTACCATCTGCTCCAGGCGACGTACAGCACCTGCGGCCCGGATGACCCTGCCTGGTTTGCCCAGGCTGCGGACATGACGCTGGATTACACGGAGGAAGTGGGGCAGGCGCGCAACGCCCGGCTGGTGTTCCAAGGCGTGCCGCTGCTTTATTCGCCGTGGCTGACCTTCTCGCTCAACAACCGCCGCAAGAGCGGCCTGCTGGCTCCCACCATCGGCACCACCAGCAAGAGTGGCCTGGAATTTACCGTGCCTTATTTCTGGAACATCGCGCCGAACATGGACGTGACCATTGCGCCCCGGTTGATGACCAAGCGCGGGTTGGCTCTGGATGGTGAGTTCCGTTACCTGGACTACAACTACAGCGGAAATTTTCAGGGCATGCTGCTGCCCAAGGACAATGTCACGGGACACCAGCGTGACAGTTATTCCTTCAATCACCAGCAAAATTTTGGCCGTGGCTTCAGTGGCACCCTCAACCTGAATCGCGTTTCCGACGACAGCTATTTTTCCGACTTGTCGTCGCGGATGAGCAATATCGCCCAGAACAATCTGCTGCGTCAGGGGGTGTTTGGTTATACGGCTTCCTGGTGGAATGCCAGCATTATGGCGCAGAGTTTCCAGACCTTGCAGGACCCGGCCTTGCCACCGGTGGCGGTGCCCTATCGGCGGCTACCGCAGCTGACCTTGAATGCCACGCGGGCGGATCTGCCCATGGGTGGCGTGCTGGTGCTGCGTGGCGAGCTGGTTCATTTCAGCCATCCTTCGCAGGTCGAGGGGACGCGCACCACCCTGGCGCCCCAGCTTTCCTTGCCCTTGCAGACGGCGGCCTTCTTCATCACGCCACGCCTGGCCTTGAATGCGACGACCTATCATCTCGATCGTCAGGCAGCCGGGGTTCCTGAGCGTCTGGAACGCAATGTGCCGATCTTCAGTGTCGATAGTGGTCTGGTATTCGAACGTTCGATCGAGCTCGATCAACGCCCGATGACGCAGACGCTGGAGCCGCGCCTGTACTACCTGCGTGTGCCGAGCCGCGATCAGAGCCGGATCCCGGTATTCGACAGCGGGCTGGCCGATTTCAATTTTGCCCAGCTGTTTTCTGACAACCGCTACAGCGGCGGTGATCGTATCGGTGATGCCAATCAGCTGACCCTGGCGGTAACCTCGCGCCTGATCGATCCGGAGAACGGTGCCGAGTGGTTGCGTGGTGCTCTGGGCCAGCGGATTTATTTCAAGGATCAGGAAGTCACCCTGCCGGGTGAGGTGCCCCGCACGGCACGCACGGCCGATTATCTGGCAGCGGTGACAGGCACGTTGCGCCGCTCCTTGCTGGTCGATGCCGCCTTGCAATACAACCCGCATGACCGGCGGATGGAGCGGCTGTCGGCTGGTTTGCGCTACAACCCGGAAACCGGTCGCGCCCTGTCGGCCAGCTATCGTTACAACCGTGATGACAGCGGCGTGACGAACGGTATCAAGCAGATCGATCTGGCTGGTCAGTGGCCGGTCATGCAGAACTGGTCGGCGGTCGGGCGTTACAACTATTCGTTGTCCGACCGGCGCATCATCGAGGCCATAGGTGGGCTCGAATACAATGCCGGCTGCTGGGGGACGCGTGTGGTGTTGCAGCGGATTGCCACGGCCACCGGTAATTCGAGCACCGCCTTTTTCATCCAGCTCGAATTGAATGGGTTCTCCAGCCTGGGTTCGAACCCGATGGATGTGCTCAAGCGTAGCGTGCCAGGTTATGGCCGGATCAACCAGCCGGCTGCTGATCCGGTATTTTCTGCGTACTAAGGTTGCCCACGGTGGGTCATGTCGCTGTGACAGCCACCTGCGGGCAGTTTGCAATTGTTGAATTGTCGAATTGTCGAATTGTCGAATTGTTGATTCATTGATGGGATACCCCATGAAAATCTGGCGTCTGTTGCTGTCCCCCGTCGTCCTGCTGGCTTTGGCAGGATGGTTTCTGTTGCCTCTGTCGCAGGCGCAAGCGGCCAATCTGGTCGATCGTGTCGTGGCCGTGGTCAATGACGATGTAATCACGGCCAGCGAGCTCAACAATCGCATCAACACGGTCGAACGGCAGCTGAAAGGTCAGGGTACCTCGCTGCCGCCGCGCAGCGTGCTGGAACGGCAGATGCTCGACCGTCTGGTCATCGAGCGCATCCAATTGCAGATGGCCAAGGAGTCCGGCATTCACGCGGATGACCTGCAGCTGGACACCTATCTGCGCCGCATTGCGGATTCGAACAAGATGAGCTTGCCGGAGTTCCGTCAGGCGCTGGAGAATGACGGCCTGTCGTGGAGCGGCTTCCGTGAGGATGTTCGTAATGAGATGATCCTCAGTCGTCTGCGCGAGCGCGAGGTGGATAATCGCATCAACATCTCCGATGCCGAGATCGACAACTATCTGGCCACGCCAGCGGCCAACAGCAGTGGTGGCGAAGAGTATCTGCTGGGACACATTCTGCTGCGTGTTTCCGAGCAGTCGAGCCCCGAGCAGTTGCTGCGGGTGCGGGCGCGGGCTGAGCAGGCACTGGCGCAGCTCAAGCGTGGTGATGATTTTGCCCAGGTGGCGGCCAGCTATTCCGATGCCCCGGATGCCATGAGTGGCGGGCTGATCGGGGCTCGTCCGCTTGACCGGCTGCCGGCCATCTACGCCGATGTGGCACAGAAAATGAAGCCGGGTGAATTCAGCGGCATCTTGCGCAGTCCGGCCGGTTTTCACATCATCAAGCTGATCGACCGCTCGGCGGCCGGCAAGTCCGTCAAGCCCTTGCGCCAGACACATGTCCGCCACATCCTCATCAAGGTCAATGAACTGGTGCCCGATGCCGAGGCCAAGCGCAAGGCGGCTCTGTTGAAGGAACGTCTCGACAACGGCGCCGATTTTGCCGAGCTGGCACGCGCCAATTCCAATGACCTGTCGGCGGCCAAGGGCGGCGATCTGGGCTGGGTGTATGACGGCGATACCGTGCCCGAATTCGAGCGGGCGATGGACAGCCTGAAGCAGAATGAAGTCAGCCCGCCGGTGAAGTCCCCATTCGGCTGGCATGTCATTCAGGTGCTGGATCGGCGCATCGAAACGGCCTCGGTCGAACGTCAGCGCATGGCGGCTCGTCAGGCTATCCGCGAGAGCAAGCTCGATGAGGCCTATCAGGACTGGGTGCGCCAGATCCGTGACCGCGCTTATGTCGAGCTGCGTCTGGACGATAAATGACCCGGCCGCATCTCGCCATCACCAGCGGCGAGCCGGCCGGGATCGGCCCCGAGCTGTGTCTGATGCTGGCTGGCCGGGATTTCCCGGCGCACCTGACGATCATTGGCGACCGGACGCTGCTGGCACAACGCGCCGCTTTGCTGGGGCTGGATGCTGACCACATCACACGCCGGCTCGACATCCTGCATGTACCGCTGGTAGCCCCCAGCACGCCCGGCAAGCCGGACCCGGCCAATGCCCGTTACGTCATCGAGGTGCTCGATCGGGCGATTGCCGGTTGTCGTTCGGGAGCCTACGCCGGCATGGTGACCGCCCCGCTGCACAAAGGTGTTATCAATGATGCCGGCATTCCTTTTACAGGACATACCGAATACCTCGCCGAGCAGACGGGCACCGCCCGGGTCGTCATGATGCTGGCCGGGGCAACGGCCGGATTGCGGGTGGCGCTGGCCACCACCCATCTGCCGCTGAAGGATGTTCCTGCCGCCATCACTGCCTCGGCGCTGGAGGAAACTTTGCGTATCCTGCATGGCGATCTCGTGGGCAAGTTCGGCATCCGCCAGCCGCGTATTCTGGTCGCTGGCCTCAACCCCCATGCCGGGGAGGGCGGCCACATGGGGCGCGAGGAAATCGAGGTCATTGCGCCAGTATTGTCGAAGCTACGTGCCGAAGGCATGGATCTGGTCGGCCCGCTGCCGGCCGATACGCTCTTCACCCGCAAGGTGCTGGCCGGCTCCGATGCCCAGCTGGCGATGTATCACGACCAGGGGCTGGCCGTACTCAAATACGCCGCTTTCGAAGAGGGCGTGAACATCACGCTGGGGCTGCCCATCGTGCGTACCTCGGTCGATCATGGCACGGCGCTCGATCTGGCCGGTACGGGGCGTGCCGATCCACACAGCCTTTATGCCGCGATTGAAGCCGCGCTGTCGCTGACCGGGGCCCGGGCGGATCGCTTGTGAAGCCTGCAGCGCACCAGGCACGCAAACGCTTCGGCCAGAACTTCCTGGAAGACGATGGCATCATTGGCGACATCGTTGCCGCCATCCACCCGCGCAGCCAGGACTGCATGGTCGAGATCGGCCCGGGTCTGGCTGCCCTGACCACGCCGCTGCTCGACACGCTCGAGCATCTGCATGTCGTCGAAATCGACCGTGACCTGATTGCCCGCCTGAAGCAGCGCTTCAAGGCCGAACGCCTGACCATCCACGAAGGCGATGCACTGGCCTTCGATTTTGGCCGGCTGGCCACCACCGGTAACGGGCTGCGTGTTGTCGGCAACCTGCCTTACAACATCTCGACCCCTCTGCTGTTCCATCTCGCCACCTATGCCGATAGTGTGCGTGACATGCACTTCATGCTGCAAAAGGAAGTAGTCGAGCGCATGGTGGCCGAGCCGGGCAGCAGCGAATACGGGCGGTTGTCGGTGATGCTGCAATACCGCTTTGCCATGGAATTGCTGTTCATCGTCCCGCCAACCGCCTTCAACCCACCGCCCAAGGTGGATTCGGCCATCGTCCGCATGGTTCCCTTGCCTGCTGCTGCCTTGATGGCACGCGATGAAGCGCTGTTCGCCCGGGTAGTGAGTGCCGCCTTCAGCCAGCGGCGCAAGATGCTGCGCAACACTCTGCGTGCGCTGCTTGACGAGGCCGCACTGGCGGCACTGGGTATTGCCCCGACCGCACGGGCAGAAGACCTGAGCGTGGCGGAGTATGTGCGGATCGCCAATACCCTGGTGTCCTGATGCGCCGATAGGTGGGCGCGGCCTTGCGGCGTCAACAAGATCATCGGGAGCGTCAGTTGATGATGGCCGTCCCCGGTGTCGATTATCTGCGTAGCAACGAAGCAACGAACTGAACTGAGATGCGGAACGTTTGTGGCGGGCTTGCATGACACTAACGATCATTGCGACAGGCGCCACCCCTGATGATGAAAGAGAATTCGGGGTGGAAGGTGGCGGGAAGAGGTCGCGCAAATTTTTGGTGGCTTGCCCCCGCAACCTAACGTGACCCGCCGAACTG
>JAGOSV010000104.1 GCA_018062105.1 Sterolibacterium sp.
AATTCTGCGTACCATCTTCTTCATGATCAAACGGCGCGAACACTACCGGGATTCCACCACCGACTATGAAGCACTTTCCGTTCAACGCAATGCCCCTCGCTGGATCAAGGCACTGACTCGCTTCGGCTTCATCCCCGCCGTCGCCTGATTCGCCACCCCTTCAAATCAATGACCTTCACTGGTCAGGTTCTCGGTCGCCTTGGGAGCCGTCTCTTTCACGTTAAAAGACAGAAAACTACACAAATCAAGGCACTGTGAACAGCCCCCTCTCCAACGTCTTGATCGTAAACAACTATTTCGAGCGGTCAACGACATTGGCATTCATGCGATTGCCCTGTAGCTATTGCCTTCAGCCTTCGCTCACGGCATGCAGGATGGTGCCTTGGTGTCCTGCCGCTCTGTCACTACGGCAAAATTTCATGAAGTACGGTTTCGGGGCGACACAGACGTGCGCCCAGAGGGGTCATGACGATGGGGCGATTGATGATGGAGGGATAGCGGATCATGAAGTCGAGCAATTCGTCATCACGCCACTTCGGGTCGCCCAGGTTCAGCACGCTGTAAGCATCGTCACTCTCCCGCAGGATGGTGCGCAGCGGTACGTTCAGGGCCGTGACCATGGCTTGCAGGGCGGCGTGTGTCAGCGGTGTATTCAGATATTCGATGACCGTGGGTTCGATGCCGGCATCGCGGATCAGTTCGAGCACCTTGCGGGATTTGCTGCAGTTGGGGTTGTGATAGATCGTCACGGGATGCATGCTGCGTTCTCCATCTGACGTTGAAATGAGGCATGGGATTTTGGATACGGGATTTGGGCATCAGTATTCAACATCCAAATCCGAGCCGAACTCGTCCAATGATAACAAGCTGGCTCGGGTAAAATCGAGCGCTTGCCCTTGCACAACTTCAGACACTCCCATGACCCGCCGTCAGATTCTCGTCACCAGCGCCTTGCCTTATGCCAATGGCGCAATCCACCTTGGCCATCTGGTCGAGTACATCCAGACCGATATCTGGGTGCGTTTTCAAAAAATGCGCGGACATGAGTGCTGGTATGTCTGTGCCGACGACACCCATGGCACGCCGGTCATGCTGCGTGCCGAAAAGGAAGGCATCACGCCGGAAGCGCTGGTGGCGCGGGTGCATGGCGAGCACAGTCGGGATTTTGCTGGCTTTCATGTCGCTTTCGACAATTACTACACGACGCATTCCAAAGAAACGCGATTTTTTGCCGAAGACATTTATGGCAAGCTGCAGGCAGCTAACCTGATCGATGTGCGCAGCATCGAGCAATACTTTGATCCGGTGAAGGAGATGTTCCTGCCGGATCGTTTCATCAAGGGTGAATGCCCGAAGTGTGCGGCGGCAGATCAGTATGGCGATTCCTGCGAGTCCTGCGGTGCGGCCTATACGCCGACCGAGCTGAAAAATCCGCGCTCGGCAGTTTCTGGTGCGACGCCGGTTCTGCGGGCTTCCGAACATTATTTCTTCCGTCTGTCCGACCCGCGCTGTCAGGCTTTTTTGCGTACCTACACGCAAAGTGGCCGTTTGCAGGCGGAGGCTGCCAACAAGATGCAGGAATGGCTGGGGGCACCCGGCGAGAACAAGCTCACCGACTGGGACATCTCGCGCGATGCGCCTTATTTCGGCTTCGGCATCCCGGGTGCGCCGGGCAAATTTTTCTACGTCTGGCTGGATGCGCCGATCGGTTACATGGGCTCATTCAAGAACCTGTGTCACCGGCTCGGGCTGGATTTTGACCACTACTGGAAGAAGGATGCAACGACCGAACTGTATCACTTCATCGGCAAGGATATCCTCTACTTCCACGCCCTGTTCTGGCCGGCCGAGCTGGAGCATGCCGGCTATCGCACGCCAACCGGTATCTTCGCCCACGGTTTTCTGACGGTCGATGGCCAGAAGATGTCGAAATCGCGTGGCACCTTCATCACGGCCGCCAGCTATCTCGAACAGGGTCTCAACCCGGAATGGTTGCGTTACTACTACGCGGCCAAGCTGAATGGCTCGATGGAGGACATCGATCTCAATCTTGATGACTTCATCGCCCGGGTGAATAGCGATCTGGTCGGCAAATACATCAATATCGCCAGTCGCTGCGCCGGCTTCATCAGCAAACGCTTTGACGGTCTGCTCGGCACGGTCGACGTCTCGGCCATGGCGGAATTCGAGGCGGCACGCCAGGCCGATGCCGTGGCACAAAGCTACGAGGCGCGGGATTATGCGCGTGCCCTGCGCGAGATCATGCGGCTGGCCGATGTCGCCAACCAGTACGTCAACGACCACAAGCCCTGGGAGCTGGCCAAGGACGCCAGCAAGGAAGCCCGGTTGCATACCGTTTGCACCACAGCACTCAACCAGTTCCGTAGCTTGACCATTTATCTCAAGCCGGTCTTGCCGCAGCTGGCCGAACAGGTGGCGGCATTTTTTAACCTGCCCGCATTTTCCTGGGCTGATCTGGCACGCCCGTTGCCGGCCGGCCATCGTATCCAGCCGTATCAGCACCTGATGCAGCGTATCGAGCCCAAACAGATCGAGGCACTGGTCGAAGCCAACCGGGAAAGCCTGATTCCCGTCACACCTTCCACGGCAGCACAGGCTGTCGTGGCCGCCGTCCATTCACCGCAGCGCCATGCCCAGCACCAGCAGCCCGCCACCCGCAATACAGGGAGCCAGGCCATTGCGCCAGAAATCTCCATCGATGACTTCAGTCGGGTCGATTTACGCATCGCCCGTATCATTCAGGCTGAGCAGGTCGAAGGAGCGGCCAAGCTGCTGCGGCTGACGCTCGAGCTGGGAGAAGATGTTCCAACACGCACTGTTTTTGCCGGCATCAAATCAGCTTACGATCCTGCCAGCCTGGTTGGCCGCCTGACGGTGATGGTGGCCAATCTCGCACCGCGCCAGATGAAGTTCGGCCTGTCGGAAGGCATGGTGCTGGCCGCCTCTGACCCGGATGGTCAAAGCCCCGGACTGTTCCTGCTCTCGCCTGACAGCGGCGCCCAACCCGGCATGCGCGTGAAATGACACTCATCTTCCGATCAACGATTTTTTGCCTGGAGTATTCCCCATGCTGATCCAGACCTTCGATGACCTGCTGACCACGGCACGTCAGCAACCCGACGCCCAGCGTCTGCTGTTCGTTTTCGCCATTGCCGAACTGCCCGAGGATGCCAGCCTCGAACAGAAAAAGCGCTATCGCGATGGCATCGGCGGTGCCCTGACGCCGCTCATGGAAGTCGACAAGCTGCCGGATGAATTGCGTGATTTCGAACATCTGATCAGCGAATCGATGGAGTTTGCCAAAGGCACGCGCGCCGAGGAGTGGAGCATGGTGTTTTGTGCGGCACTGGGCGGAGATGGCTCCCGTCCCCCGGCCCGTGAGGATGCTGACCTGCCCCTGCGCCAAATGACCAATGCCATCCGCATGGGTGAAATTGACCGCTACATCGTTTTTGATCGCATGGGGCACCAGGTGCGGCTGACGCAAAGCTGAATGGTGGACCACGCTCCGTAGCCTGTGCCATGACTCCGACGTCAATCCCGGAAGCCCGCCACCTCATCCTCCACGGTCGTGTTCAGGGTGTGGGCTTCCGCTACAGCTTGGCGCATGAAGCGCTGCGCTGCGGGGTTGCTGGCTGGGTGCGCAACCGGCGCGAGGGAACCGTGGAAGCGGTGATCGTCGGTACGGCAGAAGCGGTTGCCGCCCTGCTGGTTTGGGCGCGTCATGGCCCGCCCGCGGCACACGTCGAACAACTATCCGTGTCCCAGGTGCCGGCCGATGAGGCCATGTCCCTGCTGGCTACCGGCAGCTTTACCCAACGGCCGGATGCCTGAATCCTCCGTTGGTGGCACCCCGTCGACCGATTGCCTGCTGCTATCGACCGCATAGCAAAATACAATCATCAAGAATGTTGCCATAGCCAAAGAGTGCACTAGAATCGAAACACCTGCCGAAGCCTTGTTCCGGCATCCGTTTTTTTCATCACGATTCACGCGTTGCATACTTCACCCACCACTCAAGGAGCTCATCATGGCCGTTCTCGTTGGCAAGCCCGCCCCGGATTTCACCGCAACCGCCGTCCTCGGCAACAATGAAATCAAGCCCGTCACCTTCTCCGAAATCACCAAGGGCAAATACGCCGTCCTGTTCTTCTACCCGCTCGACTTCACTTTCGTTTGCCCGTCCGAGCTGATCGCCTTCGATCATCGTCTGGAAGAGTTCAAGAAGCGCGGTGTTGAAGTCGTCGGTTGCTCGATCGATTCGCAGTACACCCACCTGGCCTGGAAGAACACGCCCATCGACAAAGGCGGCATCGGCCAGGTGAAATACACCCTGGTGGCCGACATCAAACATGAAATCTGCAAGGCTTATGATGTCGAAGCCGCAGGGGGCGTGGCCTTCCGTGGCTCCTTCCTGATCGACAAGGCTGGCGTTGTCCGCCATCAGATCGTCAATGACCTGCCGCTGGGTCGTGACATCGACGAAATGCTGCGCATGGTCGATGCCCTGCAGTTCAACGAAGAACACGGTGAGGTCTGTCCGGCCGGCTGGAAGAAGGGTGCCGCCGGCATGAAGGCATCTCCCGAAGGTGTTGCCAGCTACCTGGCTTCGAACGCCAAGTCGCTGTAAATCGCCGCAAGCAGCGCACGCTGCTGGAGCAATAAGCCGCAACAAAACAGAAAGCCGCCCGTGGGCGGCTTTCTGTTTTCCGGGGTGCACTGCAGTCCGGAGAGTTAGAGAATTACATGGCGCTATACGCGTAATTGACCGTATAGGGGATGCTCATGCTGACCGGCGACGTGATGGTCACGGTGGCCGCAATTTGCCCAGTCGTGCCGTTGAAGGTACAGCTGTTGATCGTGAGCGAACCACCCGCATTTGCCAAACCACTAGTCTGCTGCCGGACAGTCGAGTCATTGCAGAACTCATCCTGAGCGCCGGGCTTCGGTGTGTTGTTGATGACGATGGCCGGTGTCGCAATGCCATTGGCATTGACCGTCACCGACAGCTTGTAATTGCCACCGCTGGCCGAGCCACTGCCGCTGCCATTGCCGCCACTTGGCAGGGTGCAAGTCATTACCCCGGTGCTGAGAGAGCACTGTACCCCGGACGTATTGTTGGCATTGCTGTTCCAGGCCGTCAGCGCCGCATTCAGGCTGCTTCGGATGTCCGTCACGCCGGTGACGGCTGACATGCGATCGGCCAGACCGGACAGGTAGGTTTCGAGGTCACAAGAGCTGCCGCAATATTGCACCTGAGCCTGTGACACCACCGCCAACAGGTTGGCATAGCCCTTGGCGGCATCATCCCCCGAGCTTGCCGGCAGGCGCGTCACCAGTTGGGCGGTAGCATCCGTGGTATCGGTCGGGTTGAGACCAAATGCCTGTGCCACCTTGAGATAGGAGGCGGCCAGATCGGCCCAGGCGTGGGTGGCGGCGCTGCGCACCGCGGCTTCGGTCAGCGGGGTGACGGCGGCATTGCAGGAAGTCGTGGTGCAATTGGCCACCGACCGCAGGGCGCTGGCCTGGGTGATGGTGCGCCGTTGGTTGGTCGCTTCGTCGAGATACTGGCCAAACGCCTTGAGCAAAACAGGGCCCGTATAGTTCGACCAATTCAGGCTGTATGCCCCCTTGCTGTCGGTCGCACCGCACGCCAGGCTGTCCGGCTGCCAGGTGCCCGCAGCCGACTGGGCATAGGCACAGACAGTACCGTTGTCGATCGCGCCGGCCATGGCGACACCATTCAGGGTGGTCGGTGTGGTTGCCGGCGTCGTTGGGGTCGTCGGAGTGGTAGCGCTCCCCGAGCCCGTGCCACCGCTCGCAGGTGGCGTCGCAGGGGCAGGAGCCGGCCCGTCATTGCTATCGGAAAAACAGCCACTCAACAAAGCGGTTGAAAGAATGGCGGTCAGCAAATTGCGGTAAGCAGGCTTCATGGTCTCTCCTGAAAATGTGATGGGGGCGATTCGGGCAAGAGGTTGCGGGCATTCCTTACCAGCTTTGGAATACTCAAGGAAGTCCATGCCAGAGAAACGTGGATTTTATCCATGCAATTTACAAAAGCAACCCAGACCACCCTCAGGCCCAGGGCAATCGCATGAATGCCAATGTCGTTGACCGCTCGAAATAGTTGTTTACGATCAAGACGTTGGATAGGGGGGCTGTTCACAGCACCTTGATTTGTGTAGTTTTCTGTCTTTTTGGGGTGAT
>JAGOSV010000036.1 GCA_018062105.1 Sterolibacterium sp.
ATGCCGGGTTGACGGTGTAGGACAGACCGGAGCCGGCAGTAAACGGCAAGAAGGAGGAGAACGCCGCCTGTGCCGTCGTCAGGCCGCTGGCATATTGAACCGTGTAGCTGCCGGCAGCGGTCGAGCTGCTGACGGCCGGGTTATACACAGGCGTGCCAGTGACATCCTCGGCATCGATGCCGGTCAGCGTATAACCGAAAACCGCTGTCGGGCTGCTACCGTAGGTATGGCTGGCCGAACCCGAGGAGAGAATGGTGTTGACCTGCACCGCGCTACCGGAGGACGCATAAACAAAGCCATTGTCGGTAGTATTGGAGGGGGCAGTCGGGTAAGTCTTGTTGTATTCACGGAAGCCGGAGGTCAAGCCGCCCTTGGTGACTGCCGTCGGGCTGGAGGCATACACCAGCCAGCGCGGGCTGCCGGTGCCTGTCAGCGTGATGGCACCACTACCGGATTTGG
The DNA here is from genome assembly GCA_018062105.1 of Sterolibacterium sp. Lineage (GTDB taxonomy): Bacteria > Pseudomonadota > Gammaproteobacteria > Burkholderiales > Rhodocyclaceae > Sterolibacterium. Next base: position 460 of record JAGOSV010000036.1, read on the forward strand.
TGAATCCCCCGCTGGCGGCCAGAGTGACGGCCGTCCCCGGGCCGGAGAGCGAAGACTCCGCCGGGGCATTCAGTGTGATGTTACCGGTTACATCCAGTACTACCGCTCCACCGACAGCATTCAGTCCGGCGATGGTCGGCACCGGGGCGCTGCCGGTCAGGGTGATCACCGTCGTGTTCTGGCTGTTTTTGAGGTTGATGCCCCCTGCACTGTTGTTGACCGCTACGCTGGTGAAGGCATTCCCGGCGACATTCAGATTGGTTGTCCCATTGGATTTGACCGCCAGCGTGCCCGCCGTGATGCCAGCCGTCTGAACGACCTTGCCATTGCCCAGCAGAATGATCTTGTTGGAGGGATTGCTGAGGGCACTATCGATGTACATGTCGCCGGTAGTATCAGAATCACCGACGGTCGAATTGCCGATGACCAGATCGGTGACACTGAGCGTCATGGTCGCAGGATCGACAACCAGACAGTTGGGCGTCACCGCGCCATTGCAGGTAGTCCCCACCGTGATGGGGCGATCATCTGTCGAGGTGCGGATCGACAGACGGGGGGCAGTCAACGTTGGCTTGGGCGTCACGAAACTCAGGGTGTCCGTCTTGAGTGTCAGATCCGCCGTGCTGGTCACGCTGTTTCCCGCAATGTTGGTCGAAGAAATCGAGTTCGTTGCCTCCAGCTTGACTTTATTACCCGACACATTGGCGGCCGCTGCCCCGCCCAGCGCAATCGCCGAAGCAGTCATCTGGATGTCACCGGTTCCCGAGTTGATGCTGCCATCCACGGTGATACTGTTGGCGCCGTTATCCACCGTAATGGCACCATTGTTCGTGCTGACTCCCGCCAATACCAAGGCAGCGCTGTTGCTGACATTGACAGAAGCCGGAGTACCCGCAGTCTGGAATTTGCTGAACGCATTGGTGCCCTCGTTCAGGGTTACCGCACCGCTCGTCGTGACCTTCAGGCCGGTACCTGTCCCGGTCACCACCTTGGCCAGGCTGTCCTGGCCGATACCGCTGCCTTCCAGTTCCACCCCATAACCGGACGTCACGATGGTGCTGTTGGTTTGAACCCCCTTGAACCCATTGACCTCGCTGAGCTGTATCCCGTTACTGCTTTTGTACTGGAAAGCATCCAGTGCCGCGGCTCCCGTCGCTTTGCCGGCGATCACCCCAGTGGGATTGGCTTCGGTCAGCGTTACCCGCGTTCCTTCTGCATACACCGCCTTGCCCGCCAGCGTTGCCCCGGCCGATTGGGTGATGGGCGAGCTCATGGTGTTTTTCAGAACGATCACGCCATCCGGTGAACCGACGTTATAAACACCGCTGGTCTGGATGTTGATGCCGCTGATGCCGTTGATATTGCTCCCGACGTTCAGCGCGCTGTAATTCATAAAAGTGAAATTCCGATTCAGGTTGCTGGCGTTCCCCACCTGGGCTGCCACATCGCTCACCATATTGCCAGTGTTATCCAACGTGACATCGCCCCAAGCTACCACCGCCAGCTTGCTGGCAGTGATGGGTGCCGATTGTGTCACCGTGCCCCCGGATTCGAGCGATAACGCCGCCGCATTGCTGGCACTGGGGTTGGCATCGACACTCAAATTCCCCGCATTCGTGTCGCCGATGCGTAATACGCCGGTGGTCGTGATCCCTCCCAGCTCGGCCGGAGTCAGCTCAAAGCCGGTGGATTTTGATGAAACAATCCCGATGGGCGTTGCCGAAACAGACGGTTTGAACCAGACCGTTCCAGCCCCGGTATTGGTCGTCGCCGTGGCATCCCAGTCAATGCGCTTGCCGGAAGCGGTCAGGTTACCGCCGTTGGTGGAAACGGAAGAAGTTGAATCCTTCGACACCACGCCCGTCGTACCCGAGCCAAACTGGTCGGCCATCAGGACGACGTTCAGCTTGCCGGCAGTTGAGGAGATATTGCCTTGCGAAAAGGAAATATCGTTATGCGCCTTCAGGGTCAAGGTGGCATCCCCTCCCGCCGTTTTGCTGATCGTGGTCGTGTTGATGTCGATGTTGCCGGGCTGCCCACCACCGCCGGTCGTGTCGACGCTCACGCTCGTTCCGGCATTGAGCAAACCTTCGACCGTCGCCGTATTCAAGGTCGCGGAATTGCCCGTCGCGGTGAAATTCGGCGAGCCGGTGATGTTGTTGTCTGTGTTCCCGATGATTGTGATGTCGTAAGGGTCCAGTAACCACTCCCCGCCTGCGCCCATCTTCAGGTCGATGCCCGCGGTATCCAGAAAATGTCCCGAGGTTTCGACAAAGCCGCCCTTGCCGCCCGCTGCGCCCTGCGCGGAAATGTGGCCGTGGGCGCGGGTGGCGTCGTTGCCCCAGAGGATGACGCGGCCGCCTTGTCCTTCTGTTTTTGCATCGGCGCGGATGCTCGCCTGCGGGCCGAACCAGGTGGCGGCGGCGTTTTGAATTTCCGGATTGCCGCCGCGATAGTCGCCGCCGACCCGCACCAGGCCGCCGCCTGCTTCGCCGGAGGCGTCGATCCGCGCCTGATCCGTCACGGCGACATGATGGCCCTGCACGTCGATGGTGCCGCCGGTCTTGCCGGTGGCGGCCAGTTGCCCTTCGCCTTCGACGAAGGTTTCCTGCCGGGCTTTCAGGAAGATGCGGCCGCCTTCGCGCACCACGCTGCTGGCATCCAGCTTTCCGCTGTTTTTCACCAGCGCGCCGACCATGCCGATGCGCCCGGCATCAGTGGCGATCTGCCCGAGGTTCGTGACCTTTCCGGCCTCACCGGTGATTTCGACCTTGACGCCGGGGGTGGCGGTGTCGATGAGTTCTATTTTCTGCCCGGCGGCCAGAAGGGTTTCGCCCTGTGGCGTGGTGATGAGGCCTTCATTGCTTACTTCAGGGGCGACCAGATAGACGCTCCCTCCGGCCGTGGTGGTGATGCTGCCACGATTGACGAGGCTGCCCGCACCCGGGGTGTTCTGGAAGGTGAGCCGGCCGGCGAGAAAATCTTCGTTACGCACATTCAGGGTCGATGCCACGAAACCGGCGGTGTCGATGCGGGCACCGGGGCCGACGAGGATGCCGGCCGGATTCACCAGCCAGACGCGGCCATTGGAAGTCAGCTGGCCGAGCAGCTGGCTGGGGTCATTGCCCAGTACGCGGTTCAATACGCTGCTGCTGGCGGAAGGCTGGAGGAAGCGCACCGATTCACCGGCGGCGATGCCGAAACGCTGCCAGTCGAGGATGGCACTGGCACTGTTCTGGATGGTCAGCGCCGCGCCGTTCTGGAGCACGCTGGCCGTCCCGGCCACCACCTGCGGGCCGACGGGCAAAGCACCGACCGGAGCAGAAGCAGCAAAACCGGCGGCCAGGGCAGCGGCCAGCAGGGTCTTACGCCAGGGGAAGGGGGTGGGGTGCAGGGTGTCGGGGTTCATCGTCATGATGCGTGCCTCCTGTTGAACTGCGGCGTCCGGTTCCTGTCAGACTCCCGGAGAGTTCCGGATGTTGCAAGAGTGCAAGAGAGCACGAAAGACACCGCAAGCCGCGCCCCGGTGGGAGGGGAACGGCAAATGACGGATCGCTGATGGTCGGTTGTTGCTTGTTGCTGGTTGCTGGTTGCTACCAATGGTGTATGGGTGAATGGCGCTAGTTGATGGCCTGCAACCCGAAAAACTTCAGAAACTGGCCATGAGACTGAAGTGGGTGTACCAGTCGCCACGGTCTTCGGTGCCCGTTGGGCCTGCCTTGAGGACATTGGCCATATCGGCACGCAGGCTGTAACTCTTGAGGAAATTGTAGCGCACGCCCAGACCGGTGGAGGCCACGCTCATCGTCCCGGCCGTGCCTTCTGTCGGTTGCAGTACGCCCAGATTACGGCCGGAAGCCAGGTCAAGGAAACCCAGCGAGCGCAGGCTGCCGGGAATACCCAGGTACTTGGCCAGCTCCGGCGTATAGATTTCGAGATTGAGCAGATAGCCGGTGTCGGTGGCGACCGCCCGTTCGCCAAAACCGCGCACAGCGGTGCTGCCAGCCAGGCCGAACTGTTCGCCGGACACCAGCCCACGGTGGCTGTACTGGCCGGAGAAGGCCAGCCGCCCTTGCCAGTCGGCCGGCAGCGCCTTTGTCAGGCTGCCGCCAAAACGCAGGATGCTGAAATGATCGGACACCGGCCGGCCGGCGATGGTGCTGTAGTAATCCGTCTGGCCGCTGGCCGGGTAGAGGTAGCGCGTCCCCAGTGGCAGGTTGTAGGACAGACCAATGTTGTAATCCGCCACCAGATCCAGCCCTTGCCAGCCGCCGGAATAAGTCAGGCTGAGCGGCCGGGTGGTGTAGGGGACGCAACTGGCCAGCGGCGGCAGGGGGGGGTCGAAGGGCACCGGCACGCCGCCTACGCTGCAACGGGTGTTGAAGTACTTGTATTCGAGGCTGGCAGAGATCTTCGACGAGAACGCGCCACTGCGCGGGAAATAATGGTTGTAGCGCAGGCTGGCAACTTCCCCCTTGCCGGCTAGGCCAAAGCCGGTGGCCTGCACACTGGGCGTGTTGACGCTGGAATTACCGTACATCAGCTCGATGCTGTCACCCAAGGTATACAGCGGCAGGCGGTAGGCAAGGCTGTAGATATCCACCTTGACATCGCCCGGCGCGTCCAGCGAGCCGGTGTAGGCCAGGGTCAGGGTATGGTCGCTTTTCAGCACATCGGCGTGCTGGTAAGCGACGCTGAGCCGCGAACGTCCGGTGCTGCTGGTGCCCGTGTTATTGAGGGAAACGATGAATTTTTGCGGATCGTCTTCCGTCACGGCCACCTTCGCATCGACCGTGCCATCCGCCTCGCCCATGGCCAGGGTGACATTGACCTGCCTGGCCGGATTTTCGTTGGCCAGCTGGATGTTCTCGGACAGGCGGCGGGCATTCGGCACCGTGCCCTCCTGCAGGGCCGGCAGGCTGGCACGCACCCCATCCGTGGCAAAGTGCGCGTTGCCCGTGACGGCAACCTTGCCCAGGCGGTTTTCACGCACCTGCAGCCGGACATGGCCTTGCGTCAGTTCCTGTTCCGGCACGTGGACGATGACCGTGCTGTACCCCAGGCTGCGGTAGGCATTTTCCAGTGCTTCAAGTGCTTGCTGCACGTCACCATAATCCTTGTCCGGGCCGATGAACGGCGCCAGCAGGACACTGGCCTGGCCAGGTGGCAGCAGGGTATTGCCTTCGATGGCAAAGTCCTTGATTTCGAAGCGATCGATGGGCGCCGCTACAGAAGCGGCAGCGGGTGCGGCAACGGTCGTTGCCGGGATGTCCTGCGGTGCTTTGTCCTCTGGTGTTTGCGCCAACGCCAGCACGGGCCAGCACAGACTGGCCAGTGCGAGATTCCTCCAGGAGCATTCATTCATCGTACAGCATCCTTCAAGCCCAGAAAGAAGTCATTTTACATCAGTACGATGTCGTATTGCTCCTGGCCGTAGCCACTTTCCGCCTGCAGCGAAATGGGTTTGCCGATGAAATCGGAGAGCATGGCCAGCGCCTGGGATTCTTCGTCGAGAAACAGGTCGATCACCGCCGGTGCGGCCAGCACGCGGTACTCCGCCGCATCGAACTGGCGTGCTTCGCGCAGCAGCTCACGCAGCAGCTCGTAGCAAACGGTGCGGGCGGTCTTGATCTCGCCGCGCCCGCCACAGGTCGGGCAGGGTTCGCACAGCACATGCGCCAGCGACTCGCGGGTGCGCTTGCGGGTCACCTCGACCAGCCCGAGGCTGGTGAAGTTGTTGGCCGCCACCCTTGTGCGGTCCTGCGCCAGCTCCTTGTGCAGCTCGGCCAGCACGGCGGCCTGGTGCTGCTCGTTTTCCATGTCGATGAAATCGATGATGATGATGCCGCCCAGATTGCGCAGCCGCAGCTGACGGGCGATGGTTTGCGCCGCTTCCAGATTGGTCTTGAAAATGGTGTCGTCGAAATTGCGCGAACCGACATAGCCGCCGGTATTCACGTCGATGGTGGTCATTGCCTCGGTCTGGTCGAAGATCAGATAACCGCCGCTTTTCAGATCGACCCGCCGCGCCAGCGCCTTCTCGATTTCATCCTCGACCCCTCGCAGCTCGAACAGCGGCCGGGCACCGATGTAATGCTCCAGCAAACCGGCCACCTGCGGCATGTATTCCTGGGCGAAGGCCGACAGTTTCTGGAAATTTTCACGCGAGTCGATGATGACGCGGGTGGTTTCCGGGCTCACCAGATCACGCAGCACGCGCTGCTCCAGACGCAGATCATGGTGCAGCATGGACGGTGCCGGCGCACTGCGGGCGCGATTGCCGATCTCCGCCCACAAGCGGCGCAGATAGGCGATGTCCGCCGCCAGCTCGGCATCGCTGGCGGTGCTGGCCACGGTGCGGGCAATAAAGCCACCCGGCTCATCGGCGGGCAGCAGCCCCTGGATGCGGGCCCGTAATTGCTCACGCTCGAGCTCATCCTCGATACGCTGCGAAATGCCGATGTGACGATCCTGGGCGAGATACACCAACAGGCGGCCGGCAATGGACATCTGGGTGGTCAACCGCGCGCCCTTGGTGCCGATGGGATCCTTGAGCACCTGCACCATCAGGCTTTGCCCCTCACCCAGTATTTTTTCGATGGGCTGAGGTGCGGCGGGTGTCGCCCCGTTGCGCGCCACCCAGATGTCGGCCACGTGCAGGAAGGCCGTACGTTCGAGGCCGATGTCGATGAAGGCGGACTGCATCCCCGGCAGTACCCGCACCACCCGCCCCAGATAAACATTACCGACGATCCCCAGGCTGGCGGTACGCTCGATGTGCAGTTCTTGAACCACGCCCTGCTGCATCAGGGCCACCCGCGTTTCCTGCGGGGTGAAATTGACAAGAAATTCTTCACTCATGATGACAGGACAGAAGGAGAAAAATACTAGACCGGATAACCGAACCGGCGCAGCAGCAGGGCAGTTTCACACAGAGGCAGGCCAATGATGCCGCTGTGGGAGCCCTGGATTTCCGCCACAAACATGCCGGCACGCCCCTGAAGGGCATACGCACCAGCCTTGTCGAGTGGTTCGCTGGTCTGGGCATAACGGCGTATCTCTGCCGGATCGAGCGGCCGGAAGCGCACACTGCTGACACTCAGGGCATGTTCGATGCGCTGCGGCTCATGGGCCGCAGCCACCGCGACAGCCGTCAGCACCCGATGACTGCGCCCGGACAGACGGTGGAGGATGGCCTCGGCATCCGCAGCATCGCGCGGCTTGCCGATGATCTCGCCCTCCAGATCGAGCGTGGTATCCGCCGCCAGGACGAGATGGCTTCCTGCCCGGCGCAAGCCCTGCAAGGTCAGGCCATGCGCCGCCTTGGCACGCGCCAGCCGCAACACATAAGCCTCGGCTGCCTCACCAGGCAAGGGGTCTTCATTGACCTGGGCATCCTCGCGCGGCGGCGCACGGAACATCAACAGCTCGAAGCGCACCCCAATCTGGTGCAGCAACGCACGCCGGCGCGGGCTGCGCGAAGCCAGATGGACGCGGGGCTCGAGAATGGTCGCGGCAGGGTGGGTAGTCATGGCGGCATTATCCCCAAAAGCACGCCAGAAAAGGCACGCCGAAGTCATTGATGTAGCGCCACCCAATGCACGCCAACGCCAGGCGCCAGGCAACACGGTGGTATAGGCGGTACGAGCCCTGGTCGACCTGCCGGTTTTAATGTAGTATTTTTAATGCATGTTAAATTACCTACCGGAGACCATCATGACCCAAAACCTGCCCCCCGCCCTGACTCCCGATGCCAGCGGTGCCATCGACGTGCGTATTCTCATTCCCATCGAACGCCACAAACTGCTGCTGAAAATGTTTGCTGAACTGCCACAAGGGGCACACTTCACCTTCATTAACGACCATGATCCTCTGCCGCTGTGCTACGAATTCCGTTCAATTCACGGCGATGTGGTCGGCTGGGAATACCTGCAACGCGGCGGCACAGACTGGAAAGTGAAGGTCACCCGCACAGCCGCCTCGCGCGGGCGCGAGTTCGAGGGTGCATCGACGCTCATGGACATGCGCCGGATCGCGGAACAAGACTGGAAGCACGCCATCTTCCATCGCTACGGAATGATGGAAGAAGGGCACAGCATGCTGCTCCTGGCCGCCGAAAACCCGCACCTCCTGCAGCAGACCTTCGAAGATAAATTCGCTGGCCAACATTCCTGGCAAGTCGTCAAGGACAGCCCGGAGGAATACGTCGTGCGCATCACCAAGCAACCGCGTCCATCGGGGAGCAAACCCCCTCAATCCGGACAGGAGCCCCGCCTGGTGGCGGATATCGACCTGCGTCCCTACTCGCCGGCCGAGCGTCACGAGCGGTTTTTTCAAGCCTTTGCCGAGCTGCAGGCAAACGAAGCCTTTACTTTCACCAATGACCACGATCCCAAGCCGTTGTATTACCAGATCGAGACCGAAAGCCAGCACCCCTTCAGCTGGGCATATCTGGCGTCCGGCCCGGAAGTCTGGCGCGTCCAGGTTACCCGCAACGGCTGAACCCATCGGTCGAGTTCATTTGTTTTCCGGGATAATGCCCGCCCGCTTCTTCCGTCCGAAATCTTCATGATGGGCACCTCCGCTCCCGATACGCTCGACACTGCCCTGCCCAGCACCCTGCCTGGCACTGCCCCCGGCATGGCGCTGGGCATCCTGGGAGCCATCAGCCTGACCCACGCCATCAACGACATGATGCAGTCGGTGTTGCTGGCACTCTATCCCGTGTTTCAGGGGCGCTTCCAGCTGAGTTTCATGCAGATCGGGCTGGTTACCCTGATGTTCCAGTTTTCCGCTTCGCTGCTGCAACCCGTCATCGGCCATCTGACCGATCGCCGTCCAAAACCTTATTCACTGCCGGTCGGCATGGGCTTCACCCTGCTGGGGCTGGTACTGCTGGCGCTGGCCGGCAACTACCTGATGGTGCTGCTGGCGGCGGTGCTGGTCGGCATCGGTTCGTCGATTTTTCATCCGGAATCTTCACGCATCGCCCGTCTGGCTTCGGCCGGACAGCATGGTCTGGCGCAGTCGATTTTCCAGATGGGTGGCACCGCCGGTACGGCACTGGGCCCCTTGCTGGCAGCGGCCGTCATCCTGCCGCTGGGACAGATCAGCGTCCTGGGTGTCTCCCTGCTGGCGCTGCTGGGCATCGCCATCCTGCGACGGGTCGGCCGCTGGTATGCCGTTCATCTGTCGCAGGCCACCCGGCAAGCCGGTACCACACCACCGCGTCCCCAACCCATCACGGCACAGGCCCGCCTTGCCCTGTTCCTGCTGGTGCTGCTGCTGATCTCCAAGTTCGTCTATGTCGCCAGCCTGAACAGCTATTTCACCTTCTATCTGATGGAACATTTCCGGCTGAATGTGCAGGTATCGCAATACTGCCTGTTCATCTTCCTGTTCGGCTCGGCGCTGGGCACCCTGATTGGCGGCCCCATCGGTGACCGCATCGGCCGCAAGCGCATCATTCTGGCCTCCATCCTCGGTGCGGCACCGTTCACCCTGATCCTGCCGCATGTCGGCCTGCTCGCCACGCTGGTGCTGGTGTTCGTGATCGGCCTCATCATTTCCTCGGCCTTCCCGGCCATCGTGGTCTATGGCCAGGAGCTGATGCCCGGGCGGGTCGGCGCTGTCTCCGGCCTGTTCTTCGGTCTGGCCTTTGGCATCGGCGGTATCGGCGCGGCCCTGATCGGCGCACTGGCCGACTGGTACGGCATCGAGATGGTCTATCAGCTCTGCGCCTACCTACCCCTGCTGGGTCTGGTGGCTTTCCTGCTGCCGGACATGGCACCGCACCAACCGCACCAACCGGGGCAACCAAAATAAGCCAGAATTGTGCAGTGCGGCCGGCGGCTGCTTGCCAGTTCCCGCCAGCCGCGCTTATGATGCCCCGCTTTCGCCGAACCGTCGTCCTTTGTGGACGTGAATCCGCATGAGCAAACAACTGATCATCGCCGAGAAACCCTCCGTCGCCCAGGACATCGCCCGGGCACTGGGCAACTTCACCCGTGAAGGGGATTATTTCGAGAGCGAGCACTACGTTCTGTCTTCGGCCATCGGCCATCTGCTCGAACTGAAGGCACCGGAAGAATACGAGGTCAAGCGCGGCAAATGGTCGTTTGCCCATCTGCCAGTGATTCCGCCGCACTTCACGCTCAATCCGATCGAAAAAACCGCCGACCGCCTCAAACTGCTCAGCAAACTCATCAAGCGCAAGGATGTCAGCGGCATCATCAACGCCTGTGACGCGGGCCGTGAAGGGGAGCTGATCTTCCGCTACGTCGCCCAGCACGCCAAAACCGACAAGCCGATCCGCCGCCTGTGGTTGCAGTCGATGACCCAGAACGCCATCCGCGATGGTTTTGCCCATCTGCGCTCTGACTCAGAAATGCTGCCACTGGCAGATGCTGCCCGCTGCCGCTCCGAAGCCGACTGGCTAATCGGCATCAACGGCACGCGCGCCATGACTGCCTTCAACTCCAAGGAAGGTGGTTTTCACAAAACGCCCGTCGGCCGGGTACAGACACCCACCCTGGCCATCCTCGTCGAGCGCGAAGAAAAAATCCGCAGCTTCCTGCCGCGCGATTACTGGGAAGTCGAAGCCGAAATCACCGCCGTTGCCGGCACCTATCGCGGCCGCTGGTTTGATGAGGCGTTCAAGAAAGGCAACGACGAACACGCCCGAGCTGAGCGCTTGTGGGACCCAGCACGCGCCGAGGCCATCCGTCAGAAATGCCAGGGCAAGCCTGGCGTGGTCACGGAAGAAAGCAAACCGACCACCCAGCTCTCTCCGCAGCTGTTCGATCTCACCTCGCTGCAACGCGAAGCCAACAGCCGCTTCGGCTTCTCGGCCAAGGCTACCCTGGGGCTGGCCCAGGCGCTCTACGAAAAACACAAGGTACTGACCTATCCGCGTACCGATTCACGCTGCCTGCCCGAGGACTACATCGCCAACGTCAAGGAGGCGATGGACATGCTGGGCGAGACACCTTATGCCGCCTTCGCCGGCGAAGTGCTGAAAAATGGCTGGGTGCATCCGAACAAACGCATTTTCAACAACGCCAAGATCAGCGACCACTTCGCCATCGTGCCGACGGCACAAGCGCCCAAGCACCTGTCAGAACCGGAACAGAAACTCTACGACCTGGTCGTCAAACGCTTCCTGGCCATTTTCTACCCGGCCGCCGAGTACCACGTGACAACCCGCATCACGCGCATCGAAGGCGAGCCCTTCAAGAGCGAAGGCAAGGTGCTGGTCACCCCCGGCTGGCTGGCGGTGTATGGCAAGGAAGCCCAGACCGACGGCGACGAAAAAGCGGACAAGGCTGAAAAAGGCACGCCGCAGATGGTGCCGGTACAAAAGGACGAGCGCGTCTGGGGCAACGAGATCGAGGTCAAGGCACTGGCCACCCGCCCGCCCCCCCGTTTTTCGGAAGCCACCCTGCTCTCCGCCATGGAAGGCGCGGGCAAGCTGGTCGATGACGAGGAACTGCGCGAAGCCATGTCGGCGCGTGGCCTGGGCACGCCGGCCACCCGCGCAGCCACCATCGAAGGCCTGATCCAGGAAGAATACGTCCATCGCAACGGCCGCGAACTGCAACCCACCGCCAAAGCCAATTCCCTGCTGTTCGCCCTGACCCGGCTGGGGGTCGATGAGCTGCGCTCACCGGAACTCACCGGCCACTGGGAACACAAGCTGAAACAGATGGAAAGCGGCCAGCTGGCGCGTGAGGAATTCATGAGCCACATCGTCGGCCGGACGCAGGAAATGGTCGAGCGCATCAAGACCGGCGAATTTCCCGATGAGGCTTTCAGCACGCTTCAGAGCCCCTGCCCGAAATGCGGCGGCGTGGTGCAGGAAAACTACAAGAAATTCCAGTGCAAGGCTTGCGATTTCGCGCTCTGGAAAGTCGTCGCCAGCCGCCAGTACGAACCCGAAGAAGTCGAGGAACTGCTGACCCAACGCAGCATCGGCCCCTTGCAGGGCTTCCGTAGCAAGATGGGACGGCCATTTGCTGCAGTCATCAAGTTGAACGCCGAACACCAACCAGAATTCGACTTCGGTAACAACGATGCTGAAGGGGAGGAAGTCGATTTCAGCGACCAGGAATCTCTCGGTGCCTGTCCCAAGTGCCAGTCCCGGGTGTTCGAAACCAGCATGTCCTATGTTTGCGAAAAGTCGGTGGGTTCGGCCAAGAGCTGTGATTTCCGTTCCGGCAAAATCATCCTGCAACAGGCCATCGAACGCAGCCAGATGCACAAGCTGCTGGAATCCGGCAAGACCGATCTGCTGAAAGAATTCATCTCGTCACGCACCCGGCGCAAGTTCTCGGCCTATCTGGTGCGGGGCGCAGACGGCAAGGTCGGCTTCGAATTCGAGGTACGCGCCCCGAAGGGCAAGCCGGCCGGCAAGGATGTCGCCGGCAGCCCCGGCTCCGGCACTGCAGCGACCACCGCCACGAAGAGCAAGACAGCTCCCACAAAAGCCAAAACCACGGCCCGCACCGCAACCCCGGCCAAAAAAACGGCCAGCAAGGCAACCAGTAAAGCAGCAGGCAAGAAAACCACGGCCTGATTCGCCGCTACCAGACGATGACAAGGAGAGGACATGAGGATCGTACTCATCAGCGGACTGTCCGGCTCCGGCAAGAGCATCGCCCTCAACGTCCTGGAAGATGCCGGCTTTTTCTGCGTCGACAACCTGCCGGCCACGCTGCTGCTGCCGCTCGTTGCCGAATTGTGCAACGAAGGCCGGGCGCATGTGGCCGTGGCCATGGACATGCGCACCGGCCCGGGGATTGCCGGTCTGCCGCAGCAGCTCGGCGAGCTGCGGCAACGCGGCATTAAAACGCGCTTCATCTTCCTCGATGCCCGCGACGATGTGCTGATCCAGCGCTTTTCGGAAACACGTCGCCGCCATCCACTGGCAGACAGCACCACGACCCTGGCCGAGGCCATCGCCCGCGAACGTGAGGCATTGGCCACACTGGCCGCGCTCGGCCATCACATCGACACCAGCCATCTACACCCCAATGCACTGCGCTCATTCGTGCGCGAGTTCATTGCCCTAGATCCGGTCAGCCCCGTTCAGGCATCGCAACTGACCCTGTTGTTCGAATCCTTCGGTTTCAAGCACGGCCTGCCGCTGGACGCCGACCTGGTCTTCGACGTGCGCTGCCTGCCCAATCCGCACTACGATCCGGCACTACGCCCCCTCAGCGGCCGGGACAGGCCGGTCGCCGATTTTCTCGCCGCCCAGCCCGCAGTCGAGCGCATGTACCACGACATCCGGCGCTTCATCCACGACTGGCTGCCTGACTATCTAGGCGATTCGCGCACCTACCTGACCGTCGCCATCGGCTGCACCGGCGGCCAGCACCGCTCCGTGTATCTGGCCGAACGGCTGGCACAAAACTTTCAGACGGAGGCACAGGTTCTGGTGCGACATCGGGCACTCAGCGCGCAAAGATGACACGAGGATGACACAGGAAGGTCACGGGAATGACCTGGCCGCCGGCTGGCTGCGCCTGCTCAAGCCCGGCGATGGGCTGATGCTGGTGCTGGCCTTGTCATTATGTCTGGCGTTGTGGTCACTGCTGTGGCGCGGCGGTGCGGTACAAAAAGCCGTCATCCGCAGCAATGGCCAGATCGTCGCCGAGCTGAAACTCGACCGTGCCCAGCAGCACGCCGTAGCCGGACCACTGGGCACGACCATCATCGAGATACAACCCGGCCGCGCCCGCATCCTCAGCGACCCCGGGCCACGTCAGTACTGCGTGCGCCAGGGCTGGCTGAGCCGCCCCAACGCCATTGCCATCTGTGCACCCAACCACGTCAGCCTGATGCTGGCAGGCCGCGAGCCGGCCTATGACAGTCTGGCATATTGAAAAACGGTGGGTAGATCGACACCTCGCCTCGATCTACCCACCGTTCATGAAAGGCTCCCCCGCGAATGCCGCCGGACCCGCATCCTGAACCTGGGCTCAGGGTGGCCAGGTTCCTGTTGCCTCAGGTGCGTTCCGGAAACACACCCATGCGGACATGCTGGAACGCTCACAACAGCAACGTTACGGTCGCCGGCCAGATGCACGAATATTGGTTCGAGGAATCTATGGCCCAAACGAACACCGCAGGGGAAAAACCCGGGCGCACAGGAAACCGTGACACATGACACGCGGCACATCATACATGATGCGTGATGCGTGATACGTACCGTCAGAGCAGGATTTCCTGCCGTGCCATCGCCGCGTCCATGCGCGCCAACATTGATTCGATTCTACGCCCGATTTCCGGGTTGTCAAAAGTAACCGATGCAACCGAAGAGACACCGGATGCATCAGAAGCCGCACCTTCAGGTGCATCGTCCGGCTTCTTGCTGAGCAGCTCGTGCGCCAGATTGAGAGCGGTCATGACCGCCAGGCGCTCGCCACTACCCCGGGTGCGCCGGGCAATCTCATTCATCTTCGCTTCGACATGAGACACCGCAGCCAGCAGCGCCTCACGCTCGTCCGGAGCGCAATTCACCCGGTACTCGCGGCCTTGCAGGGAAATATCCACCGTGGAATGGCTGGTCATGATGGAGAAAGACTCGTCAGATCTGGGTTACGGGAAATACAGAAGAGGCATCATTCGACAGGAATTTTGTCCATCAAGGCTTCCAGACGGACACGAGCCAGCTCGATCTTGTTCAACAAGGTTCCACGCTCGTCTTCCATCCGCGCAACGCGCGTGCGCAAGGCGCGATTCTCGGCGCGCAGCTCCTCGCAAAACACGAGAATCTGGTCGATTTTCTTTTCCAACGTGGCGAGGCCGTCACTCATGATCTACAGGAATCCGTCGAAATCACGTGCACCAGTGTGTGTTAAATTTTCTTGCTGGTCAAGTAGTAATCCCAATTTCTTAAGGTATTTTGCGAGAATAGTCCAACAGCATTTCCGCTACCATCAATCGAGCAGGCTGCGTGCTGCCTCGAAACGACGGGAAAAATAAGGGGCACTGAAGTTTTCGGTACGGACACGCGCCTGGCCGGCGCTGGAAGGAGCATGGACGAAACGTCCATTGCCGATGTAGATGCCGACATGCGAAAACGGTTTGCCGCTGGTATTGAAAAACAGCAGGTCACCCGGCCGTAGCTGCTGCGGATCCACTGGCTTGCTGCGCTGTGCGATGTCAGCCGCACTGCCGGAAATACGGATGCCGGCCGCCTGCCCGAAAATGTAACTGACCATGCCGCTGCAATCGAATCCAGCGGCCGGGTTCTTGCCACCAAAGCGGTAACCGGTATCGACCAGCCCCAGCGCGTAGAGCACCACATTGCTGGCCTGCTGTTCTGCCGCAGCACTGGCCGGCGGCCGGGCAGGCCACGAGTGCTGCCCGGCCTGGCGCTGCCCGGCCTGCGGCGGCAGGCTGCCACAGGCAGACAGCCACAGGGAAATCAGCAACACCAGCGGCAACATCATCCTCATGACTGCCGATTGTCTTCCGGTAGACTGGCTGCAATCGACAGATCAAACAAGGAAACACCATGCAATTGCAGTATCTGTTGCAAGACCCGTCCCTGCTGCACCAGCAGGGCTGGATCGGGGGGGCCTGGTGCTGCGCCCAGAGCAGTGCGGCCACCTTCGCAATACGGAACCCCGCCAGCCACGAAGTGCTGGCTCAGGTGGCCGACATGGACGAACACGACACACGGCATGCCATCGCCTGTGCCACGACGGCCGGCCCGGCCTGGCGTGCGCTGACCGGCCTAACGCGCGGACAACGGCTGCGCCGCTGGTTCGAGCTGATCGAGGCGCACAGCGAGGACCTGGCCAGCATCATGACCGCCGAGCAGGGCAAGCCGCTGGCCGAGGCGCGCGGTGAAGTGGCCTATGCCGCCAGCTTTGTCGAATGGTTTGCTGAAGAAGCGCGGCGCGTGTGCGGCGATGTTCTCGACAGCCCGCTGGCCGGCAAACGGCTGCTGGTGCTCAAGCAGGCCATTGGTGTCTGTGCAGCCATCACGCCGTGGAATTTTCCGGCCGCCATGATCACCCGCAAGGTCGCCCCGGCTCTTGCCGCTGGCTGCACCGTCATCGTCAAGCCCGCCGAGCAGACGCCACTGACGGCCCTGGCCCTGGCCGAGCTGGCGCAACGCGCCGGCCTGCCGGATGGCGTGCTCAATGTCATCACCGGCAGCGCCGCCCACGCCGCCCGCATCGGCCATGTACTGACCAGCGATGCCCGGGTACGCAAGCTGTCCTTCACCGGTTCGACCGAAGTCGGCCGGCTGCTGATGGCGCAATGTGCGCCGACCGTGAAGAAGCTGTCGCTGGAACTGGGCGGCAATGCGCCCTTCATCGTGTTTGACGATGCCGACCTCGATGCCGCGGTTGCCGGTGCACTGCACTGCAAGTTCCGCAACACCGGCCAGACCTGCATCAGTGCCAATCGCTTCCTGGTGCAGTCGGGCATCCACGATGCCTTCGTAGCCCGGCTGGCCACGGCCATGGGGGCGCTGAACGTGGGTGAAGGCCGGACGAAGGGGGTCACGATCGGCCCCCTGATCGACACCGCCGCGCTGGAAAAAGTTGATGCCCATGTTGCCGATGCCCTGACCGGGGGTGCCCGCCTGCTGTGTGGCGGCCGGCCGCATGCCCTGGGTGGTCATTTCTACGAGCCGACCCTGCTGGTCGATGTGCGTGCTGACATGCGCTGCATGCGTGAGGAGAGCTTTGGTCCGCTGGCCGCCGTGCTGCGGTTCGAGCACGAGGAGGATGCGATCCAGCTGGCCAACGACACCGAATACGGCCTGGCCGCCTACTTTTACAGCCGTGACTTCCGCCGTCTCTGGCGCGTGGCCGAAGCCCTTGAATACGGCATGCTGGGCATCAACACCAGTGCCTTGTCGAATGAAGTGGGGCCTTTTGGCGGCATCAAGCAATCCGGCATCGGCCGCGAAGGCTCGAAATACGGCATCGAGGAATATCTGGAGCTCAAGCTTCTGAGCATGGGACTGTAGCTGGCTGCGGCCGCCGGTCAGAACCAGCGTTTCAGCGCCAGCAGCCGGGACAGGGTGGCCGGCGTCAGCAAGGCTCGGGAAGATGCGGCCGATGCCTCGGCATGACGCCAGCGACGAACCACCTGCCACAGAAACCAGCCGCGCTGCGCCCAGCGGAATACGGCTCGTGGCCGCGCCACCAGCAAGGCCGTCAGCACGGCCACCGGCACCTGGGGATGCCGTCGTAGCCAGCGGCCAGCCGCCCGCAAGCGATCCACCGCCGCAAACGCTGGGCTCAATGTGCCCACCTGATTCGCCAGATCGAGGCGCAGGCTGGCGCTTTTCAGCAACAACCGCTGCTTGCGCAAGGCCAGCTCGATGCGCCGTTCAGTGTCCATCAGGCGGTGGGGCAGACGAAGATGGGGGTTGCGGTCGGGGCGTACTACCTTCCGACATCACATCGAGCGCCGCATGATCGCGCGACAGCTCCCGCAGGCTGGCCGAGAACAACACCGACCCTCGCTGCAACTGGGTACGCAAGGCCAGCAGAGCAACTCCGCCGATCGTGAGAAACAGCGTGGTAAAACTGCCAATCACCATCAGGCGGTGACTATCCCAGAACAGTGCCGTGAAAAACACAGCCAGCGCCACCAGACCGAAACTGAGAAAGAAAAACGCCGCCGCGCCATACAACAGCAGCGACAACAGGCGCGACTTCTCTTCCTCGAGTTCGACGACGAGCAACTCGCCCCGCGTGCGCAGCGTCTCCAGCAGCGTAGCCAGCAAGCCACGCAGGGTGGTCAGCAGTCCCGGGCGGGAAGACGGGGCCGTCATGAATCAGACAGGCCAGGGGAGGGAGGAAGAAACCCGTCCCACCCCTGCCGGAGCGCCATCAGCGACGACCGACCAGCAGGCCAATCAGGAAGCCTACGCCAGCGGCGATGCCCACCGAGCTCCAGGGATTCTCATGGACATAGTTGTCTGCCGCACGCCCGGCCTGCTTGGCGCGCTCGATCACGGCTGCTTCGGCATCGGCCAGCTTGGCTTTGGCAATGACCAGATGTTCCTGGGCACGCCCACGGATTTCCGCCATCTTGTCGCCGGCCTGACCCGCCGTGGCACGCAGCAATTCTTCCGCATCCGCAACGACGACCTTGAAGTCGGCAATCAGTTTTTCCTTGGTGACGATATCGGCTGTTTCACTCATGAGCAGGCTCCTGTGGGTAAGTGACATGGTGTCATGGCGTGCCAGGCGCGGGATCATTCCACACTGCGACACAGCAAGGCTGCCAAGCCATGACTGAAACGTCGAAGACTACCGGTATTTCACGGCTGAAGCAACTTTCCAGACAGTCTTCCAACGCACAATCGAGGGTTGCAGCCCGCGGTATAAACGGCTATCGTTGCGCGTTTCACGTCTGCCGGCTGCCGGGTTTTTGCCCGGGCGCATTTTCCTTTTCCGGGTCGCCGATGTCCTCCTATTCCATTTCCGCTCTCCATTACGTCTCTCTCACGCTGTTGCTCACCGCCTCGCTGATCAGCCTGGGGCTCGGGCTACGCAAATACTGGCAGGCCATCACCCATGGCCAGGCTTTTTTCACGACCGGTGAGCCGATCACCCGTGAGGCCATTCTCGCCAAGGTGAATTGGCGGACGTTCGTCGAACGCGGCCTGCTGCTCTCCCGCCTCAAGAAACGTCCCGCTTCCGGACTCGCGCACAATCTGCTGTTTTTTGGTGCGCTCATCGAAATCCTCGGCCATAGCCTGTACGCCCTCTCCTTCGTCGGCGTCGATATTTATCACGGCTGGTTCGGTCGCTATTTCATGGAGCTGGCGCGCGAGCTTGGCGGCCTCATGATGCTGGCGGGTGTCGCCTTCTTCATTGCCCGACGACTGGCTCCGCCCGAGCGGCTGACGGCCGGCGGCAAGACGCGCCAGGGTTTCCTGCCCATGGAGCTCCTGCTGCTGGCTGTGATCGTACTGGGCTTCACCGCCGAAACCTTCCGCCTGACCAACCCGGAGGCCAGCTCCCAGTTCGAGTTTGTCGGCAAGACCTTCGCTGCGATGCTGAAAGGCGGGATGAATCCTTCCCTGCTGGCCGACGGCAACCTGCTGTTCTGGTGGCTGCACATGCTGGCCGGTGTCGCCTTCATCGCCCTGATCGCGCATACGCCGATGTCGCACATGGTGTTGGGCCTGGCCAACAGCGGTCTGGCGAAAAAGCGTTCCGGCATCACGCTGACGCCCATCGACTTCGAAGCCGACGAAAAAGAAGGACAGGAGCTGCTGCTGGGGGCCACCAAGCTCTCCCAGTTGTCGCAAAAATACCTGATGGATTTCTCCACCTGCCTGTGGTGCGGCCGCTGTCATGAAGTCTGCCCGGCGGCGCAAACTGGCAAGGCGCTGTCGCCCAAATCCATCATGGCGATCTGTGCCGAGTACATGGCACAGGAGAAGTTCGACGACGACAGCCTGATCGACACCATCGGCCAGGAAGCGGTGTTCAACTGCACCACCTGCGGGGCCTGCATCGAACAATGCCCGGTCAGCAACAGCCCGGCCGAAGTCGTGCTGGAATTGCGCCGCAATTTCGTCATGGAGCGTTCGGAAATGCCCGACACCATGGCGGCGGCCAATGCCAATCTGGAAAAGCGTGGCCACCCCTTCGTCGGCACCTCCGCCAATGTGGACGACTGGAAGAAGGGCATGCCCTTCGAGGTTCCGCTATTCGAGCCGGGTGAGACCGAATACCTGCTGTGGCTGGGCTGCGCTGTGACTTACGAAGAACGCGCCCAGAACATCGCCCGCGCCACGGCACAACTGCTCAATGCCGCCGGCCTCTCCTGGGGGGTGCTGGAAGGTTCGCGCTGCACGGGGGACCCGGCGAAAATGATGGGCAACGAAATGCAGTTCGTCGAAATTGCCCAGGGCAACATCGAAGAATTCCAGGAGATGAAAATCCAGAAGGTCATCACCATGTGCGCCCACTGCTTCAACAGCTTCGACCGCTACTATCCGGAGTTGGGCGGGCAGTGGCAGACCATCCCGCACGCCGTGCTGATCGACGGACTCATCAAGGACGGCCGGCTGAAAGTGAAGAAGGACAACGAGAAAATCACCTTCCACGATCCCTGCTATCTGGCGCGTCACAACGACATCGTCGACGAAACACGCGGCGTGGTTTCCGCCATCGGCCAGCTCGTCGAGATGCCGCGCAGTGGCAAGGACAGCTTCTGCTGCGGCGCGGGCGGTGGCAACTACTGGGGCGGCCAGGGCGGTACGGCACGCATCAATGATGTCCGTGCACAAGAAGCCTTCGACACCGGCGCGGACAAGATCGCAACCTCCTGCCCCTTCTGCAACCTGATGCTCACCTCCAGTGCCGCCAAGCACACCGAAGAACGCAAGGTCTTCGACGTGGCCGAGCTGGTGCTGGAGAAGCTGGAAAACAAGCCTTCCCATTCCTCCAATCCTTCCCTATCGGCCTGAGTCTGAGCCTGATTTCCACAGACTCGCGCCGGATTTTCAACCTCCGTTTCACATCGTTCATGAGGATTCCCGATGAGCCGCGCACTTGACGACGTCATCGTACTGGACCTGACCCGACAATTCTGTTCCTCCCTGTCGGGCGCGTTTCTGGCCGACTTCGGCGCCCGTGTGATCCGCCTGGATCTGCTGCCCGAAGCCAAAAACACCCCCGCGACGACTCGAGACGGCGCGTGGAATCACGAAGCCGATCTGATCCACCGCAACAAGGAAAGCCTCGCGCTCAACCCGCATCTGCCCGAGGGCGCGGCCCTGCTGAAGGACGTGCTCGCCAAGGTTGATGTCCTCATCACCGACTGGTCGCGTGACGATTTGGCCGCACTGGGGCTGGAGTATGCCGATGTCTGCAAGCTGCGCAGCGACATCATCTTTGGCCGTCTTTCCGGTTTCGGCCCGGTTGGCCCCGATGCCGGGCTGCCCGCCATCGACGAACTCGCTGCGGCGCGCACCGGCATGATGCCCATCCTGCCGCAGCCCGGCCAGCCGCCCGTCTACACCGGCTCGGGAGCCATGCACGCCGCCATCATGCTGGCCTTTGGCGTGGTCACGGCGCTGGTGCATCGGGTCGACTCCGGCGAAGGTCAGGAGGTCGATGTTTCCCTCTTTGGCGCCAACATGTACGGCGCGGCACTGGACATTCAGGCTTTCCTCGCCATCGGCCACGGAGACCGCCTGCTCAACCCGATTTCGCGTCTGGACGTCTCCAACCCCATGTCCGGCTCGCTTTATCCGAGTGCCGATGGTCGCTGGGTCACGCTGACCATGCCTGACACCGACCGCTGGTGGCCCATGTTCTCCGCAGCTGTCGGCATCGCCGCCGCCGACCCGCGCTTCGACACGCATGAAAAGCGCACCAACAACAACCGCCTCGAGCTCATCAACGAACTCGAAGCCGCCTTCCAGAAGAAACCGGGCGCGCACTGGCGTCAGGTCTTCCAGGAAAAGCAGATGTCGGCGGATGTCATCGAACAGTTCGACTACCCGGCCAGCGACAAACAGGTGGCTGCCAACCGCTACATCATGGAACTCGACCACCCGAGCCACGGCAAGGTGCAGAGCCTGGGCTTCCCGATCTTCATGTCCGAGAGCACTGCGCGTCTGGACAAGCTCGCTCCCTGTACCGGCCAGCACAGCCGCGCCGTGCTGCGTGACCTGCTCGGTCTGGGTGAAGACCGGTTTTATCAACTCAGCGCCGCTGGCGTCGTGGCTTAACGTAAGGGACGGAGAAAAACACCATGGCAAAAGCACTCGAAGGTCTGCGCGTCGTCGATCTGACCGTCTGGTTTCAAGGCCCCGTCGCCGCTCAGTATCTCGCCGATTTCGGCGCAGAAGTCATCAAGGTCGAACGTCCGCAAGGCGGCGACCAGGCACGCGGCGTACGTTCCATCAAATCGCTGGAAATCGGCGACTGGAACCAGTATTTCCTTGTCATCAACCGCAACAAGAAAAGCATCGCCATCGACCTGCGTAAACCGCAGGGGCAGCAGATCCTGCATCGCATCATCGAAAAGTCCGATGTCTTCCTGTCCAATCTCGCCCCAGAACAGCTTGCTGCGTGGAACCTTTCCTACGAGAAGCTATCAGCGATCAACCCGAAATTGATCTACGCCACCAACACCGGCTATGGCCGCTACGGCGGCGCATCCAAGCCCTCTTTCGACATGACCGTGCAGGCCCTGACCGGCGTCATGGCGCGCCTGGGCGAGCCGGGTCAGCCGCCGATCTACATCGGCATGGGCTCGGGCGATGCCTACGGCGGCATCATGTCGGCTTTCGGCATCATGATGGCGATCTACCAGCGCAAGCGCACGGGGCGTGGCCAGTGTCTGGATGCCTCGCTCTACGGTGCCCAGCTTTATCTGGCCGCCCCGCATCTGCAGGCTTTCCTCGCGGGCGACAAGGGTGCAGCCTTGCAAAAATCCCGCAAGCAGGTTGAAAACCCGCTGTGGAATCTGTACCCGACCAGCGGCAAGTGGGTGTATGTCTGCGAGCCCAATGACGATGCCCGGTTTGCCGCGCTATGCACGGCGCTGGGCGATGCCGCGCTCGCGCAGGACGCCCGCTTCAAGACAACAGAAACCCGCCGCCAGAACAACGAAGCCCTGATCGATGCCCTCGAAGCCCGCACCCTGACATCTGACCACACGACCCTGATGGCAGCGTTCAAGGCCGCTGGCATCGTCGCCCAGCCGATCAACAATCTGGCCGATGTCATCCGCGACGAGCAAGCCTGGCAGAACAACTACTTCATGAAGGCGTACTGCGAGGAAGTGCAGCGCGAAGTCGATGTGCGCGGCCTGCCCGTCACCCTGTCCAAAACTCCCGGCGAGATCAACACACTCGGCCCGCAGCTTGGTCAGGACACTGAAATTCTGATGATGGAGCTGCTCGGTTATGAGTGGGAAGAAATCGAAACCCTGAAATCCGAAGGCGCTATTCCATAACCGCCGCGCAGCAGCGCAGGAAGTTCCCCTCTCCCACAAGTGGGCGAGGGGCGAGAGGAGAGGGCGAAGCGTTGCCCGCCATACCCGATTCAACGGAACCGATAAAGGAAGCGATATGAGCTGGAATGACTGGAGCATCGTCGAAGGCGACGGCCTCAATGATTTCAAGGAAATCATTTACGAAAAGAAACATCACTCGGTGCTGGGCGGCGGCATTGCCCGCGTCTCGCTCAACAAGCCGGACAAGATGAATACGCTGACGATTTCCACCGTCGACGAAATGTTTCGCGCCTTCTACGACGCCAACCACGACCCGGCCATCGGCGTCATCATCGTCGCCGGCAAGGGTAAGCACTTCGGTGCTGGCGGTGATGTGAACTGGGAACGCTGGGGCCTGCGCGAAGCCTTCTACAACCGCTATCCGCACAACCGCCTGATGCGGATGTCACGCAAACCCATCATCGCGCAGGTGCAAGGCTATTGCATCGCCGGTCACAACCACATGGCCTATTGCTGTGACTTCACCATCGCCGCTGACAACGCCGTGTTCGGCCAGGCCGGTGCCCGTGTGTCCTCCCCAGCAGACGGTTTCTTCGTGCCTTATCTCACCAAGGTCATCGGCACCAAGAAGGCCCGCGAAATGTGGATGCTGTGCCGCAAGTACAAGGCCGAGGACGCGCTCGCCATGGGGCTGGTGAACACGGTCGTGCCGCTTGAGCAGCTCGAAGCCGAAGTCGATTCCTGGTGCGAGGAAATGCTCGCCAAGAGCCCGGGCTGCCTGGAGGTGCTGAAAGCGGCTTTCGATCAGGAAATGGATGGCTACAAAGAATCCTGCATCATCTCCGCCAACATGTATCCGGACTGGTTCGACAGCCCCGAAGGCAAGGAAGG
>JAGOSV010000105.1 GCA_018062105.1 Sterolibacterium sp.
GTAGGGCAGGCCAACGAGCAGCATGCGCACCATTGGGATTTTGCCGACCAGAGCCTGATGTGCCGTGTGCTGTTTGGTGAGCATCTGCGCCAGGATGGCGTGCAGCTGCAGTGGCATGCCACGACACCACAGGCGCCACAGACACTACAGGCGGCGCACGCAGGGCTGCATCTGACCGTGGGTGCCGAGATTGCCCAAGGCCAGTTCTTCCCTGGATCCACAGTGGCAGGCGGGCGTTCCGCTGCGGGCAGTTGGGCCACGTTTGTCCGGTTGGGCGGCGAAGGAGTGGCCGGCAGTGCCTGGCGTGCCGGGCTGGGATTGCTCGCGGCACAGCCGGTGGCACGCAGTGGCGGGCTGCGAGATGGCGCGGGTAATGAATTTTTGACCGCCTTCAGTGGAAACTCCCGGCTCTGGCTGGCGGATTTCGTCTGGCAGTGGTCGCCGCTGGCATCATCCGCCGTGCATGGCGCACAGGGCATCAAGCTGCAGGGAGCCTTGTTTCGGCGCATGGAACGGGGGGCTTTGAGCTGTCTGGAAAGTCCGGCAGTGGCAGAAGGTTGTACGGCGCAGCCCTGGCCGGGGAGCGTGGCCTATCGGGCCAGATTGGGTGGAGGCTATGGGCAGGGGGTGTATCGTTTCCAGCCGGAGTGGGGCGCGGGTTATCGCCTGGACTGGCTTGATGCAGGAGCAGAGGAGATGCGTTTCCTGAATTTTCCGGCAGAGCGCTTTCGACCGCTCAGGCACAGCCTGATGACGGAGTATCAGCCGGCTTGGGCGATGCGGGCGATACGGTTACGCCTGCAATGGACGCGTGCCAGGGTCGCGCCGGGCGTGATAGATCAACAATGGACGCTGCAATATCTGTTCAGCCTGGGCGGCCACGGAGCACACAGTTTTTGATGGTGGGCAAGAAAAATCACCGTACCGAGCCGCACACACCGGAGATTTGCTTCCGGTGTGTGCGGTGTGTGCGGTGTGTGCGGTGATCGTATGCTGCGGGAGGCGTGTCAGACCCGTTCGAAGATGCCGGCAGCGCCCATGCCGGTGCCGACACACATGGTCACCATGCCGTACTTGAGGTTGCGCCGGCGCAGGCCATGCACCACGGTGGCGGCGCGGATGGCACCTGTGGCGCCGAGCGGGTGACCCAGTGCGATGGCACCACCCAATGGATTCACCCGGGTCGGGTCGAGTTGCAGGTCTTGCAGCACGGCCAGGGATTGTGCGGCAAAGGCTTCGTTGAGCTCGAACCAGTCGATGTCTTCCTTGCGGATGCCGGCATGCTGGCAGGCCAGTGGGACAGCCACGGAGGGGCCGATGCCCATGATTTCCGGGGCCACGCCCTTGACGGCGAAGGAAGCGAAACGCGCCAGCGGTGTCAGGTTGAACTGTTTGAGGATTTTCTCGGAGACCAGCAGCAGGGCACCGGCACCGTCGGAGGTTTGCGAGCTGTTGCCGGCGGTGACGCTGCCTTTGGCGGCGAACACTGGTTTCAGTTTGCCTAGCGTGGCCAGGCTGGTGTCGGCACGCGCACCTTCATCCTGGCTGCACAGACGTGTCTTCAGCGAGATATCCCCCGTGGCCAGATCGGGTGTGCGTTCGATGACTTCGACCGGCGTGGTTTCGTCCTTGAATTCGCCGGCCTGCTGGGCGGCGATGGCCTTTTGGTGAGAGCCGAGGGCAAATTCATCCTGCGCCTCGCGGCTGACCTTCCATTGCTGGGCAACCTTTTCCGCTGTGAGCCCCATGCCGTAGGCCATGGTGACATTTTCATCCTTGAAGATATCCATGTTCATTGACGGATGGTGGCCCATCATCGGCACCATGGACATCGACTCGACCCCGGCGGCGATCATGACATCGGCCTGGCCGGTGCGGATACGGTCAGCAGCCATGGCGATCGCCGTCAGACCGGAAGCGCAATAGCGATTGACGGTCACGCCGCCGACGGTATCGGGCAGGCCAGCCAGCAGGACGGCCATGCGGGCGATGTTGAGCCCTTGTTCCGCTTCCGGGAAGGCACAGCCGACGATGGCATCCTCGACCAGTTTCGGATCGAGCCCCGGGGCTTGAGCCAGCACGGCCTGCAGGACGCGCACCAGCAGGTCATCGGGACGTATGTTGCGGAACATGCCGCGTGGTGCCTTGCCAATGGGAGTGCGGGTGGCGGCAACGATGTAGGCTTCCTGTAATTGCTTGGTCATTTCTGTTCTCCTGTCCTGGGGCGGTTCAGTTGCGCACCGGCTTGCCGGTTTGCATCATGCCCATGATGCGTTCCTGGGTCTTGGGGTGATTGAGCAGTTCCATGAAGGCGCGGCGTTCGAGATCGAGCAGCCATTGCTCATCGACCAGGCTGCCGGGCTGAATGTCGCCGCCACAGACGATCTCGGCGATTTTCTTGCCCAGCGTGTAGTCGTGCTCCGAAATGAAACCGCCATCGCGCATGTTGACCAGTTGCGCCAGGATGGTGGCGATGCCGTAGCGGCCGGCGACCGGGAAGGTGCGGCGCAGCGGCGGACGATAACCGGCGGCGTACATCGCCCGGGCTTCGCTGCGGGCGACGTGCAGCAGCTCATAGGGGTTGTAGACGATGAGGTCGTCGGCGGCCAGATAGCCCATCTTCTGGGCTTCAAAGGCCGATTTCGAGGCATGTGCCATGGCAGCATTGATGAAGTTGCCCTTGAGGAACTGCAGCAGGTCATTGCCCTGGGCGGATTGGGCGGCACGCCGGGCGGCTTCCTTGAGGCCACCACCAGCCGGCACCAGGCCGACGCCGACTTCCACCAGGCCGATGTAGGACTCCAGTGCGGCCACGCGCCGGTCGGCATGCAGCAGCAGCTCGCAGCCGCCGCCCAGCGCCAGACCGGAGACGGCCGCCACGACGGGCACCTGGGCGTAACGCAGTCCCAGATAAGCCTGCTGCAGGGCATGCACCACCGGGCCAATGGCCTCGACTCCACCGGACATGAACAGCGGCAGCACGGCTTGCAGGTCGGCACCGGCGGAGAAGGCGCCGCCGTCGGCCGCATCGGTGTTCCAGATCACCAGCCCCTGGTAGTTCTGCTCGGCTTCGGCGACGGCTCGGTTGAGGCCGTCGATCACCTGCGGGCCGATGACATGCATCTTGGTCTTGATCGACAGCACCAGCACATCGTCATTCTGGTGCCACAGGCGCACGGCTTCATCTTCGAAGACTGTCACCCCGGCGCTGCGGGCATCGTTGCCGCTTTCACCGACCAATGCGGCACGGAAAGCCTGGCGGCGATAGACCGGCAGCGTGCTTCTTGGCAGGCTGCATTTTTGCGCAGCAGACCAGGAGCCGTCATTGCCATGTACGCCGCTGCGGCCATCGAACACCCAGTCCGGCAGAGGGGCGGTGCACAAGGCACGGCCAGCCTCGATATCTTCCTTGACCCAGGTGGCGATCTGCTGCCAGCCGGCGGATTGCCAGATTTCAAAGGGGCCGGTTGACCAGCCATAGCCCCAGCGCATGGCGAAATCGATGTCGCGGGCACTGTCGGCGATGTCTGCCAGATGGAGCGCGACATAGTGGAAAGAATCGCGGAAAATCGCCCAGAGGAACTGAGCCTGCGGGTGATCCGAGGCACGCAGTGCGGCCAGGCGCTTGGCCAGATCCTTTTCCTTGAGGATTTTCAGGACGGACTCGTCGGCCTTGGTGCCGGCCGGGACGTAGCTGCCGCTGGCCGCATCGAAGCGGTGGATTTCACGGCCGACTTTCTTGAAGAATCCGGCACCGCTTTTCTGTCCGAGGTTGCCGGCGGCGATCAGTTTCTCCAGCGCGGCGGGCGTGCCATAGACGGTCTGGAAGGGATCATCGGGCAGGTGTTCGCGCTGCGTCTTGATGACATGGGCAACGGTATCCAGGCCGACGACATCGGCGGTGCGGAAGGTGGCAGATTTGGCGCGACCCAGCTTGGCACCCGTCAGCTCATCGACCACATCACAGGTGAGGCCGTATTTCTCGGCTTCGTGGATCGTAGCCAGGATGCCGAAGATGCCGACCCGGTTGGCGATGAAGTTGGGCGTGTCCTTGGCGCGCACCACGCCCTTGCCCAGGGTGGTGGTCATGAAACCTTCGAGCTGGTCGAGGATTTCCGGGCGCGTCCGGGCGGTCGGGATCAGCTCGACCAGCGGCATGTAGCGCGGCGGATTGAAGAAATGCACGCCGCAGAAACGAGCTTTCAGGGCATCGTCGAAACCGTTGGCCAGTTCATTGATGGACAGCCCCGAGGTGTTGGTGGCGAAGATGGCCTGGCTGGCCAGATGCGGGGCGACCTTTTTGTAAAGGTCATGCTTCCAGTCCATGCGCTCGGCGATGGCTTCGATCACCAGGTCACATTCGCCCAGCAAGGCGAGATGATCGTCATAGTTGGCCACCTGGATCAGTGCGGCATCCTCGGCATTACCCAGGGGGGCTGGGTTCAGCTTTTTCAGGTTGTCGATGGCACGCAGCACGATGCCGTCCTTGGCACCCTCTTTGGCCGGCAGGTCGAACAGCACGACGGGGACTTTGGCATTGATGCAATGGGCAGCAATCTGGGCGCCCATGACGCCTGCGCCGAGAACGGCGACTTTACGGACGATGAAATGACTCATGTGGTGTTCCTCCGGTCAAAAGAGTTCGGCTTCGAGATCGAGCAGGCAGGCCGCACCTGAACGTGCCTGGCGGATCAGCATGGCAGTTTCAGGCAGCAGGCGGGCAAAGTAGAAACGCGCCGTGGCGAGTTTGGCGCGGTAGAAGGAGTCGCCCGAATCCTGTCGGGCAAGGGCGATCTTGGCCATGCGGGCAAACAGCCAGGCAAAGACGAGGTGGCCGGCCACGCGCAGATAAGGCACGGCGGCAGCCCCCACTTCATCCTGATCCTGCATGGCCTTCATGCCCAGTTCCATGGTCAGCTTGGTCAGCTTGTCCCCCAGATCGGCCAGTGGCTCGATGAATTCCTTCATCGTTTCATCCCCGGCGTTTTCCGCGATGAACGCTTGCACCAGAGCACCGAATTTCTGCAATTTGGTACCGCCGTCGAGCAGCACCTTGCGTGCCAGCAGGTCGAGCGACTGGATGGTGTTGGTACCTTCGTAGATCATGTTGATGCGGGCATCGCGGACATACTGCTCTATGCCGTTTTCGACGATGTAGCCGTGGCCGCCGAAGACCTGCATGGCCTCGGAGGTGGCGATCCAGCCGTTGTCGGTCAGGAAGGCCTTGACGATGGGAGTGAGCAGCGTCAGCAGGTCGGCGGCTTCTTCCCGCGCGGCCGGCTCGGGGTGTTTGGTTTCGCGGTCGCCTTGCAGGGCAGCGAAGATGGCGAAGGCGCGGCCACCTTCGGCGTAGGCACGAGCCGTCAGCAACATACGCCGTACATCGGGATGAACGATGATCGGATCGGCGGACTGTTCCGGTGCCTTGGTGCCTGACAGGCTGCGCATCTGCAGGCGGTCACGGGCATAGGCGACGGCGTTCTGGTAGGCCACCTCCGTCAGACCCAGCGATTGCAGGCCGACGCCCAGACGCGCCTCGTTCATCATGACGAACATGGCATTGAGCCCCTTGTTCGGCGTACCGATCATCCAGCCGCTGGCGCCGTCCAGGTTCATCTGGCAGGTGGCATTGCCATGGATGCCCATTTTTTCCTCGATGGCACCGCAACTGATGGCATTGCGGACACCAGGCTTGCCGCTGGCATCCGGCAGGAATTTGGGTACCACGA
This sequence comes from Sterolibacterium sp., assembly GCA_018062105.1. Lineage (GTDB taxonomy): Bacteria > Pseudomonadota > Gammaproteobacteria > Burkholderiales > Rhodocyclaceae > Sterolibacterium. Next base: position 5,730 of record JAGOSV010000105.1, read on the forward strand.
ACAGCGAGATGCCGCGCGTGCCGGCAGGAGCGTCCGGCAGACGGGCCAGCACCAGATGAATGATGTTGGCCGACATGTCATGTTCGCCGGCCGAGATGAAAATCTTCGCACCGCTGATCTTGTAGCTGCCGTCGGCTTGTGGTTCGGCCTTGCTGCGCAGCAGGCCGAGGTCGGTACCGCAATGCGGCTCGGTCAGGCACATGGTGCCCGTCCATTCGCCGCTGATCAGGTGCGGCAGATAGAGCGATTTTTGTTCCTCTGTGCCGTGGGCGCGCAGGCAGGCATAAGCCCCATGCGACAGGCCGGGATACATCGTCCACGCCTGGTTGGCCGAGTTGAGCATTTCCAGCATGGCGCTGCTGACGACATGCGGCAGCCCCTGG
>JAGOSV010000106.1 GCA_018062105.1 Sterolibacterium sp.
TTTCGGTTATACGCTGACCGGCATCGATGCCGAGGATGTCACTGGCACGCCTGTGTATAACCCGGCCGTCAGCAGCTCGACCGCTGCCGGCAGCTACACGGTTCAATATGCCAGCGGCCTGACGACATCACAGGCGGCGTTCTCCTCCTTCTTGCCGTTTATTGCCGGCTCCGGCCTGTCCTACACCGTCAGTCCGGCACCGGTCGTGGTCAATACGGTTTCCGCGGCACTGACGGGCAACGTCAGCAAGGTCTATGACGGTACGACGGCGGCCACGCTGACCCCGGCCAACTTCGTCCTGAGCGGGTTTGTCGGTGGCGACAGCGCCACAGTCACCAAGACGAGCGGCACCTATGGCAGCAAGAATGCGGGCAGCAACCTCCCTGTCTATGTCAGCCTGGCCTATGGCGATTTCGCCCCCGGTGGCAGTACCAGCCTGGCCAACTACAGCCTGCCCGGCAGCGCCAGCGGCAACATCGGCAGCATTACTCCGGCGGCCTTGACGGTGGCTGGTGCCACGGCGCAGGACAAGGTGTATGACGCCACCACGGTGGCCACGCTCAATCTGGCTTCGGCCACGCTGAACGGCCTGATCGGTAACGATGTGGTCACGCTGCCGGCCAGCGGCCAGGGCAGCTTTGCCGACAAGAATGTGGGTACCGCCAAGCCGGTGACGCCCGGCCAGATCAGCCTGACGGGGGCGGATGCCGGCAATTACAGCGTTGGCACCTTGGCCAATGTGACCGCCAGCATTACCCCGGCGGCCATCAGCGCGGTGTCCGGCATCCGGGCGATGGACAAGAAATATGATGGCAAGACCACCACCAGGCTGGATACCTCGCCGGCGACCTTTACCGGCCTGCTGGCGCAGGACGTGCTGACGGTGGCTGCCGCCAGCGGCCAGTTTGCCGACAAGGACATCGGCCAGAACAAGCCGGTGGCGATCAGCGGCATCACCCTGGGTGGCGCGGATGCCGGTAACTACACATTGACCAACGATACCGCCACGGCCAGTGCCAACATCACCCAGGCGGCCGTCACCGTGGCCGCGACCTTGACCGGCCCGGTCAGCAAGACATATGACGGGACGGCACAGGCGAGCCTGAGCTCATCCAATTTCGTTCTGAGCGGCTTCGCTGCCGGCGAAGGGGCGACCGTGACCCAGACGGTGGGCAGCTATGCCAGCAAGAATATCGGTAGTGGCCTGCTCGTCAGTGCGGCACTGGCACCGGATCATTTCCTGCCGACGGGTAATACCGATTTCGACAACTATGCCTTACCCGAGTCGGCCAGCGGTTATATCGGCACCATTCTGCCGGTCAAGCTGAATGCCAGCCTGGAAGGGGTGCAGGCGCAGGACAAGGTGTATGACGGTACCCGGGAGGCCACGCTCAAGGTGGCCGGCTCGCACCTGTCCGGAGTCATCGGCAACGATGTGGTCAGCGTGTTGCAGGGTATCGGCCAGTTCGATGACAAGAATGTCGGCAAGAACAAGCCGGTGACGATCAGCAACGTCGCCCTGACGGGGACGGATGCCGGCAATTACGTGCTGGGCGAACTGACGGGGGTGACGGGGCTGTCGGCCAGCATCACGCCGGCCAGCATCCGCGCGGTGAGCGGCATCACCGCGCAGGACAAGGTGTATGACGCCACGACCCAGGCCACGCTGGACATCAGCAAGGCGGCCTTTGCCGGACGCATGCCGGAGGATGTGCTGACGGTGGTCACGGCGCAGGGTCAGTTTGCCGACAAGAATGCCGGCCAGAACAAGACGGTAAACATCCGTGGCATCACCCTGGGCGGCGCGGATGCGGCCAATTACACATTGGCGGAGGATGCAGCCACGGCTCAGGCCACCATTACCCCGGCTGTAATTGCCCGTGTCAGTGGCATCACCGCACAGGACAAGGTGTATGACGCCACGACCCGCGCCACGCTCGATACCGCCACGGCGAGTCTGGCCGGGCGGCTGGCCCAGGATGATCTGACGGTAGCGGCGGCGCAGGGGCAGTTTGCCGACAAGAATGCTGGTCAGAACAAGCCAGTCGCCATCCAGGGCATCGCGCTGGGCGGGGCGGATGCCGCCAACTACACCTTGGCAGAGAATACGGCCACGGCTCAGGCCAGCATCACCCCGGCGAAGATTGCGGCGGTTTCTGGCATCCAGGCCAAGGACAAGAGTTTCGATGCGACGAACACCGCCCACCTCGATACCACCGGTGCCACCTTCAATGGCCTGCTGCCAGGGGATGCACTGGCGGTAGCCGGCGCACAGGGGCAGTTCGAGAATGGCAATTTCGGCCGTGACAAGGGGGTGAGTATCCAGAACATCACCCTGGGTGGGGCGGATGCCGGTAATTATGTGCTGGAAAATGACACCGCCCGCAGCACGGCCAGCATCGCCTTTGGCGTGGCAGGCGGTGGTGCGGGTGGTGCGCCTGGTGCCGGTGGCCTGTTGCCAACGGACACACTGTTCCAGGACACGCATCAACTGGTCAGCAACGTGACTTCCAGCATGGCGAATGCGGCAGCGGGTACGTCGGCCGCTGTGCCGCCACCGATCGTGGCGGTGCTGGCCGGGGCTGCGGCAAACCGGGCGATGGCGCCTTCGGTGGGCGGTGCGGCGGGTGAGTTTGGCGGTACCAGTAGTGGCGCCAGTGGTGCCGGTGGTGCCGATGCCGGGGCAAGCTCGGAGGCCAATGAAGGATCGGCAAACGCGGGCGGGACAGGGTCAGAGCGCCGCAGCCGGCCAAGAAATACGGCCATGTGCAGCTGAGCGGTGCAGATGGAAAGAACAGCGAACAACCCTCAATCCAGGGAGCAGGTGTCATGAAAACATTCAGCGTAAAAACCGTGTGGCTGTTGTTGGCCGCTATGACCGGGATGGCCGGAATGGTCGGTATGGCCAGCAGCGCATGGGCCGGGACGGCCGGGCAGGTGACGCATCTGTCGGGCATCTTGTCGGCCAAGCGTGCCGATGGCGCCTCGCGCTTGCTGGCCGTGCGCTCGGAGGTGGAAGAAGGGGATGTGCTGACGACCGAGAAGGGGGCGTATGCCCGCATCAAGTTCGTCGATGGCGCTGAAGTCGTCTTGCGGCCATCCTCACAGTTCAAGGTCGGGAACTATCGCTACAACGCCGCCGAGCCAGCGGCAGACAGTGCGGCCATGAGCCTGCTCAAGGGCGGCCTGCGGGCGGTGACCGGAGCTATCGGCAAACGCAATCACGATGCTGTCAGCGTCAATACGCCGACCGCCACCATCGGCATCCGAGGCACACATTTCGGGGCATTGTTCTGTAGTGGCGATTGCGGCGGCATCCCGGGTATTTCCGGCCAGCCACCCGCCGATGGCCTGCATGTCGATGTCGCCGATGGCGCCATCGTCGTGCGCAATGCAGCCGGCCAGCAGCTGATCGGTGCCGGGCAGTTCGGCTTCGTGCTGAATGCCCAGACCCCGCCGGCCATGGTGCCGCCGCAGCAAGGGATACAGGTCACCATGCCGCCAGCCATCAGCCAGAACGATGCCACAGGAACCGGCATCGGTCGTGGTGGCGACGCGGAGTGCGTGGCGCGATAATCCCGGTTTGCGGGCAGGGATGTTGCAGTGCACCAGAGCGGGGTTGCTTCGGTTAAAATGCACGGCCATGCAGTTGCTGTGTCCGCCCTGTTCCCACCATGCACTATCCTTTTGAACATCTGCCCGAGCCTGGCACAACCTTCGAGCTGATCCCCGGCGTCGCCTGGGTGCGGATGCCGCTGCCCTACGCGCTGAATCACGTCAATCTGTGGCTGCTGCAGGACGGCGGCGGCTGGGCGGCGGTGGATAGCGGTCTGGCGCTCGATGAAATCAAGGCGCATTGGCAGACCTTGCTGTCCCATCATTCCCTGAGCCGTTTGTTCGTCACCCACTGTCATCCCGATCATCTGGGGCTGGCGGCCTGGCTGGAGGCGCAGACAGGGGTGCGGCTGTGGATGACCCAGGGTGAGTTTTCCATCGCCCATCTGCTGCGGGCGGGCATCGATCGTTTCAGCTACCCGGCAATGGTGGATTTTTTCGCCCGCCATGGCCTGGACGCAGCACGCCAACAGGCGTTATCGATGCGCGGCAATGCTTTTTTACGCGGTGTTCCCGACATGCCACAGACCTTCGTGCGGCTGGTCGATGGCGAGTGCATCGACATCGGCGGACACGAATGGCGCGTCATCACCGGCACTGGTCATTCGCCGGAGCATGCGGCGCTGTATTGCGAGGAACTGCGGCTGCTGATTTCCGGCGACATGCTGCTGCCGCGCATCACCACCAATGTCTTCGTCATTGCGGCCACGCCCGAGGCCGATGCCCTGCAACACTATCTCGATTCGATCGACCGTTTTCTGGCGTTGCCGGCGGATACGCTGGTGCTGCCGTCGCACGGCCAGCCGTTCCGCGGGCTGCACGACCGGGTCGATCAGCTACATCGTCATCATCGCCAGCGTTGCAACCTGTTGCTGCAAGCCTGCAAGACGCCGAAATCTGCGGCGGAGCTGTTGCCGGTGCTGTTCGATCGCGATATTTCCGATCCGCACCAGCTGCAGTTCGCCATGGGTGAGACTATCGCCCATCTGAATCATCTCGATGCCACCCAGAAGCTGGTACATACCGCCGATCAGGGCATCAAGCGTTACCTCGTGGTCACTTAGCCCACGCTTTTTTGTCACATCCTGTCAGGAATTTTCATGAGTAAAAATCCGGAAACTGCCAAGCCCGCCCTGCCCGATCCCAAGGAAGTCGCCAAGACCTACGGTGAAATCGCCCAGCGCGCCTCCAAACTCATCAATGACCACATTCAGCGCCAGCTGAAAAAAGGGGTGGCCACGCCGGCCGATGAGCTGGGGATTGCCCAGGCCTTCATGGACATGATGACCAAGCTGATGGCCAACCCCTACAAGCTGGCGCAGCAACAGACCAAACTGGTGTGGGACTACATGTCGCTGTGGCAGCATTCGATGCTGCGCATGGCGGGTCTGGAAACCCAGCCGGTAGCCGCGCCGATCAAGGGGGATAACCGGTTCCGCGACGACGAATGGGAAGACCACTTCCTGTTCGATTTCATGAAGCAGTCCTATCTCATCACGGCGCGTCATGTGCATGACACCGTCTGCTGTGTCGAAGGTCTGCCGGACAATGCCCAGAAGAAGGTGAATTTCTTCACCCGTCAGTTCATCGACGCCCTGTCGCCGACCAACTTTGCGATGACCAACCCGGAAGTGCTGCGCGAGACGATGAAGAGCCAGGGGCAGAATCTGCTCAACGGCTTCAACAACCTGCTGCGCGACATCGAGGAAGGCGACGGCCAGCTGCGTGTCAAGATGACCGACCCGACGGCTTTCGAGGTCGGCCGTAATGTCGGTACCACGCCGGGCAAGGTGGTGTTCCAGAACGAGCTGATGCAGCTGCTGCAATTCAACCCGACCACCAAGGAAGTACTGAAGCGGCCGCTCTTGATCGTGCCGCCATGGATCAACAAGTTCTACATCCTCGATCTGCGCGAATCAAATTCCTTCATCAAGTGGGCGACCGACCAGGGCCATACGGTGTTCGTCATCTCCTGGGTCAATCCGGATGCCCGTCTGGCACAGAAGGCTTTTGAAGACTATCTGACCGAAGGGGCGCTGACGGCGCTGGAAGCCGTCTGCCGCCAGACCGGCGAGAAGGAAGTCAATCTGGTCGGCTATTGCCTGGGCGGCACGCTGCTGAGCTCGACCATCGCCTATCTGGATGCCATCAAGGACAAGCGCATTGCCTCGGCCACCTACTTCGTCACCCTGATGGATTTCTCCGTGCCGGGCGAGCTGGGTGTGTTCATCGACGAACAGCAAGTCTCCAGCCTCGAAAAGAAGATGGAAGAACGTGGCTACCTCGAAGGTGCCGAGATGGCCACCACCTTCAACATGCTGCGCGCCAACGATCTCATCTGGTCGTTCGTGGTGAACAATTACCTGATGGGCAAACAGCCCTTCCCCTTCGACCTGCTCTACTGGAACTCCGACTCCACCCGCATGCCGTACAAGATGCACAGCTTCTATCTGCGCAACATGTACATGAAGAACCTGCTCAAGGAGCCAGGCG
>JAGOSV010000037.1 GCA_018062105.1 Sterolibacterium sp.
TCTGGGCTATGTCGGCTTGCCGCTGGCCATCGAGTTTGGCCGGCAGTACCGCACCTTGGGCTATGACCTGTCGGCTGAAAAAATCGCGCTGTACCGTCAGGGGATAGACCCGACCGGCGAGGTTGCAGGCGAGGATTTTCGGGCGGCGCACCGTCTGGAGCCGATCGAGGATCCGGCACGGCTGGCAGAAGCGGAGTTCGTCATCATTGCCGTGCCTACGCCGGTGGATGCGGCGCACCAGCCGGACTTTGGCCCGTTGATCGGTGCCAGCACCACCATTGCCCGCCATCTGCGGCCGGGGGCGACGATTGTTTTTGAATCGACGGTCTACCCCGGGGCGACGGAGGAGGTTTGTATTCCGGTGATCGAACGGGTGTCCGGCCGGGTCTGGAAAAAGGATTTTTTCGTTGCTTACTCACCGGAGCGCATCAATCCCGGAGATCGTGAACGGACGCTGACGCGCATCGTTAAAGTGGTGGCGGGTGATACCCCGCAGACCTTGCAGCGTGTGGCATATCTGTATGGCAGCATCATTCCAGCCGGCATCCATCCGGCCAGCAGCATCAAGGTGGCCGAGGCCGCCAAGGTGATCGAGAACACCCAGCGTGATCTCAACATTGCCCTGATGAACGAGCTGGCCATCATTTTCGACCGGCTGGACATCCGCACTCAGGAGGTGTTACAGGCGGCCGGTACCAAGTGGAATTTCCTGCCCTTCCGCCCCGGCCTGGTGGGCGGGCATTGCATCGGTGTCGACCCTTATTACCTGACCCACAAGGCCGAGATGCTGGGCTATCACCCGCAGGTAATCCTGTCGGGGCGGCGCATCAATGATGGCATGGGCAAGTTCATCGCCGAAAAGACGGTCAAACAGATGTTGCGTCAGGGCAGCACTCTGCGCGGTGCCGTGGTCAATGTGCTGGGTCTGACCTTCAAGGAAAACTGCCCAGACCTGCGTAATTCGCGCGTGCCGGACATCCTGCGCGAGCTGGAAAGTTACGGTATCGAAGTGCGGGTGCATGATGCTCTGGCTAGTAGCGCCGATGCGCAGCATGAATATGGCGTGACGCTGTGTGACTGGGAAAGCCTGCCGCTGGCCGAGGCGGTGATCCTGGCCGTGGCGCATCGCGAATATGTCGATCTGCCGCTGTCTCGTCTGCTGACCAAGCTGCGCCCTGGTGGCGTGCTGGTAGATGTGAAATCCTGCCGCGATCCCGCAGCCGTGGTCGAGGCCGGGGCGTGTTACTGGAGCTTGTGAGCGTGGTGCAGATTTTATCCCTCAGCTGCAAATCAGGAAGGTGTTTGTCCCGGGTAGCCTTGCCGGGTGCTGGCCAGCCATGATGGGGAAACCTGTCGGTACCGAACTGTTCTGGGTGGTCGCAGGACAGGGGATGGCTTTTCTGTTGAATATCGTGACGCTGAAGGTTTTGACCTCCCAGCTCGGCGCTGTGGAATATGGCCGTTTTGTCCTTGGATTGAGTATTGCGGGCGGTTTGGGGCTGATTTTCTACGGGCCTTTGAGTCAGGCGGTCAGCCGTTATGTGCATGTTTGTTCGGAAGCTGGCCAGCAGCATGTTCTGCCATTACTGCGCGCGGCGTACCTGCGCCGCCTTGCGCTGGCGGCAGCGTTGCTGGCGGTGATTCTGGTGTTGGTGTTGGCCTTGCTGTCCTTGCCGGAGTGGGTGGCTTTGACGGTGGTGGCACTGGGCTATGGAGCAGCGACTGGAGCTTTGCTGGTCTATGTGGCAGAGCTCAATACCCGCCGGCAAAGACGGATATGTTCGCTTCTGCAGTCGGTCGAGGTTCTGCTGCGTTTACTGGTGGCCATCCTGCTGGTGTCATGGGTCGGCAGGAGTGCGCTGTGGGCATTAGCTGGATTCATGATGGCTTCTTTGGCGGTGGGCTGGTGGGCACGAAGTGTCGTGAATAAGCACACGGAGGGGCTTTTGGCATCTCGTCCTGCCACGGTCGATGCGGTCATTCCAGGCTTTTTTCGTTATACGGCTTCTTTTTCCCTGTTTGCCATTCCAGCCATGTTTTCGCTGTATGGTGACCGCTGGCTGGTTCAGCAAATGCTGACACAAAGCGATGTGGGTATTTATGTTGCTTTGAACCAGATTGCCGCTGCACCGGCCAATCTGCTACTGGCCATTTTTTCTCAGTTGCTTCACCCGATACTTTTTCAGCGGGCAGGCGGTGGGCAAGCTCTAGCGTCAGTACATGCTAGCCGCATGTTGTTGTATCGTGCCTTATCTGTGCTGGTGTTCGTGTTATTTGGCATCGTGGCCGTGAGTGCGCTGTTTGGTGAATGGCTGACAGGTTGGCTGACCAGTACCGAGTTTGCCCGGCATGGGGGATTGCTCTGGCAGTTGGCACTGGCCGCAGGAATATTCCAGATTGGCCAGGCACTGGCGGCAGAAACCTTTGTCCATAACCGGCCATTTTTGTTGTTTTTTCCTAAAATGGCGCACGCTGTTTCTTTTCTCGGTCTGGCCTATCTCTGGATACTGCCTCGTGGACTCGAGGGAGTGGCACTGGCCGCCGTGGTGGCGGCACTGATTTATCTGTTGTTGGTGGCAGTCACGAATGCCTGGATGGTCGCACGCCCAGCTTCGGGATCCGTGCCATGACAGGCCGGGATTAATAAGAATCTATGATCACCAAGATACGAAACTGGTTACGTCACTCACCCGTTTATTCATTCAATCAGATGTCCCGTGACCGCTGGGTCAGGCTGCAGGCGGCTGCCGTGCAGCCGGGTGCCCGGGTACTGGACGTGGGGGCGGGTTCCTGTCCCTATCGTAGTGCTTTCGTCCACTGCGAATATCGGGCGCAGGATTTTGTCGGCCTGCAGGATGAGCAGTTGCGTCACGGAAAATACGGCGTGATCGATTACGTTTGCGATGCTTCCGACATCCCTGTCGAGGATGCCAGTTTTGATGTCATCCTCTGCACGGAGATGCTGGAGCATGTGTCTCATCCTGAACGGATCATTGCCGAGTTTGCACGGATTCTGAAGCCGGGCGGCTGTCTGTTGCTGACCGCCCCACTGGGATCGGGCTTGCATCAGCAGCCGTATCACTATTACGGAGGGTTTACACCGTTCTGGTACCAGAAATTCCTCGGTGAGGTTGGGTTTGAGTGTGTCGTGTGTGAGCCCAATGGTCATTTCTTCGCCCTATTTTCCCAAGAGGCCATCCGCTTCATGCGCCTGTCCTGGCCGTTGCGTTTGCCGCTCTTGCCGGCTCTGCTATGGTGGCCGTTCTGGCTGCTGCTGTTTCCTTTGCTGGCGCTGCTTTTGCCTCCTGTCGCCTTGTGGCTGGACCGATACGATACGGATCGGACATTCACCATTGGCTATCATGTCCGCGCGGTGCGTTCGGGGGAGGCGGTTCATGTCTGATTCTTTTTTGCGTCGCCATATGGCATGGCTGGCAGTCGCTCGTCGGATATATCGCTGGTTGCAACCGTTGCGCGTTCATCCGTTGGCAGCATTCACGGGCTATGTCCGATTGTTCAATGATTGGCAAAAATATCGCCGGCTTGGCGGGCAGGCTGCTCTGGCAGACATGTACCCCTGTCTGTTCGACCGGGTTGGGGCAACGCCTATTGATCCACAGTATTTTTATCAGGCGGCCTGGGCGGTACGGAACATTTCACGCAATGCACCGCAGCATCATGTGGATGTTGGTTCCGATGTGCGTTATGTGGGCATGTTGAGTCAAGTGGTGCCCGTCACCTTCGTCGATATTCGCCCCCTGCAGGTACACTTGCCTGGTCTGGATTGCCAGGGGGGAACGGTATTGGCGCTGCCTTATCCCGATGCATCGGTGCATTCGCTGTCCTGTTTGCATGTCGTTGAGCATGTCGGTCTGGGGCGTTATGGCGATCCACTAGATCCTTTGGGTACAGAAAAAGCCTGCCGGGAGCTGCAACGTGTACTTGCTGTAGGCGGGTTTTTATACCTTTCGGCGCCCGTCGGACAGTCAAGGGTGCAATTCAATGGTCAACGCGTTCAGTCGGTAGAGGGGTTGCTGAAGCTCTTTCCGGAATTGACCCTTGTCGAGATGGCCCTGGTTGACCCGGATGGGAGATTCCATTCTTCGCTGGAGGTGTCACAAGCCGTCAGGTTTTCATGCCAGGCCGGGTATCTCGATTATGCATTGGCGTGCTTCGTGTTGACCCGTACATCAGAACTGGAGTGAAGAGATCGATGCGATTTGAATGGATTTTTCACCGGCTTGTCGACAGGCTTTCCGGGTGTTCTGTCGAAGAGGGACGCCGATCCTATTCGCAATGTGGCGAGGATCTGATTGTCAGATTTGTTTTTGATACCTTGCGGATTCCAGCACCCAGTTATCTGGATATCGGAGCACATCATCCCCATTACCTGAATAACACCTTCCAGTTTTATGCGGCTGGGGGGCGGGGAGTGAACATCGAGCCTGATCCACAACTCATTGCTGGCTTCACGGAAAAACGGCCGCGCGATGTCAATCTGAATATAGGGATCGGTGACAGTACGGGAATACTTGAGTTTTTTGTCATGAATGTGCGCACATTGAATACGTTCTCGTCCACGGAGGCACGCCAGCTGGAAGCCTCGGGTAAATTCAGGATCGAGCAGGTCCTGCCTATTCCGGTACGTTCCGTCAATGACGTGCTGGCAGAGCATTTCGGCAGGTCGGCACCAGATTTTATTTCCCTGGATGTCGAAGGACTGGATCTGCAGATTTTGCGTAGTCTGGATTTTGCACGCTGGCGACCAAAGGTGCTGTGTGTTGAAACGATAACCTATTCGGATCGCGGAGCCGGGGAAAAAATCCCTGAAATTGCTGCTTTATTGCAGGAGCAAGGCTATTTCCCGTTTGCTGATACCTATGTGAATACCATTTTTGTCGACCGCTCGGTATGGCAGAGGGCGTAACTCCTGCTGATTCTATCCATGAAAATTCTTTGCTCTTTCGGTCGCTATGCTTATGGTGATGCCGCACGTGGTGACAGTTATGAATATGCCAATTTTCTGCCGGCATTCGAGCATATGGGACATGAAGTGGTGCTGTTCGACAGCTTTGACCGCAGTCGGTGGGCTGATTTTGCCGAACTCAATCGTGATTTTTTGGCCTGTGTCGAGCGAGAGCGGCCGGATGTCATTTTCTGTGTCCTGATGGGGTACGAGTTATGGCGCGAGACTCTGGTATTGGCAAAAGCCGCCAGCGGCGCCTGCTTGATCAATTGGGCCACCGATGATTCGTGGAAGTACGAGGAGTTCTCACGGCATGTGGCCGGAGCATTCGATATTTATGCCACCACCTATCGTTCGGCCATGGATAAGGCGTTGCGTGATGGCTATCGTCACTTCAGCCGGACGCAATGGGCGGCTGCAAGCAGTCTGTTACGGGCACCGCGTCCTGCTGGAGAATGTCGTTATGCAGTGTCTTTCATTGGCGCAGCCTATGGCAATCGTCGGCAGTGGGTGGCGGCTTTGCGCCAGCGCGGTATCGAAGTACGCTGCTTTGGTCATGGCTGGCCAGGCGGGGTGGTCTGTGCCGAGGAATTGCCCTGCATCGTCAATGAATCGATCATCACCCTCAATTTTGGCGACTCCGGGCTTGTTCTGCAGGGGGCACGATTGGCTCGCAGCCGCCAGATCAAGGCCCGTGTATTCGAGGTACCTGCGGCGGGCGGATGTCTGCTGACCGAATCAGCACAGGGGCTGGATGAGTATTTTGTCTGCGATGAAGAAATCATGACCTTTGACGATATTGATGATCTGGCTGCCAAAATCCGGGCTTTGCTTGATGCACCGCAGCAGCGTGATCGTATGGCTTGGGCTGGTCATGAGCGGGTGCGGCGCGACCATACTTATGAAGTACGCTTGGCACACTTGATGGCCAGTAGTTTGTCGTTGATGCCTTCCGCGCCGGCGATGCAGGTTGACTGGCCGGCATTCGAACGTCTGGTGCAGGGACATCGGCTGACTTCTGGTTTGCGTTGTTTGCGGGCAGTGTTGTCGGCACCATGCCGTCTGGTATGGGGCGCGCGGCGCGGCTCGCGTGCGGCACGGCGCTTGTTGTTTGAAGCAAGCTGGCGGCTTGCACCACGACATACTTACAGCGCCCTGGGTTGGCCAGGCCGTCTGTACTATCGCGAGAGCTGATGGAATCCGGCCTCACAGTCAGGCTCAGTATTGTCATGGCGATGCGTAATGCTGAAGCGACCATCGCCCAGACACTGGAGTCTTTGCTCGCCCAGAGTTTTACGGACTGGGAGTTGATTCTGCTGGATGATGGCTCGCAGGATGCCAGTGTGGCTCTGGCCCGGGGGTATGCAGATGCACGTATACAAATTTTTGCTGATCACCGCTCACGGGGTCTGGCAGCGCGCCTGAACGAGGCCGTTGCGCTGTCACGAGGCGCACTGATTGCTCGTATGGATGCGGATGATATTGCCTACCCGGAGCGCCTGGCACGTCAGGTGGCCTATCTCGATGCTCATCCAGAAGTCGATTTGCTGGGTACGGGAGCCATTGTCTTCGATAATGCCGGAGAAGTTGTCGGGGCGTTACCGATGGTGACAGAACATCAGGCCATCACGGCGCGACCGTGGGCAGGCTTTTATTTGCCGCATCCGACCTGGATGGGGCGGCGATACTGGTTCGTCAAGTATGGCTATGATGAGCGAGCACTGAAGTCGCAGGATTATGAACTGCTCCTGCGTAGCCACAGAACCAGTCGGTTTGCCTGTTTGCCGGAGATATTGCTGGGTTATCGGCAGGATGTTTTGTCGTTGCGCAAGATTTTTGATAGCCGTATTCAGACGGTACGAGCCATTGCCCGACAGGCAGTACGGCAGAAAGAATATGCCTGGATGGTGCGCGGGGTGGCGGGACAGTGCCTCAAGTTTGCTGTTGATGCGGTGGCCATTTCGACAGGGCTGAATTATCGTTTGCTGCGTCACCGGGCACTGGCGGTGTCTGTGGCGGATTGTGCCGCATGGCGGCAGGTGTGGCAGGATATTCAACGTAAGGTTGATCGGCAATGTGCGGCATAGTCGGCCTGTGGTCAAAGGATACGCTGGAGTCTCCCGACGAAGTGGTGCGCCGCATGGGGGCAACGCTCCACCATCGCGGCCCGGATGATGCCGGGGTGTGGCTGGATGCCGATGCGGGCATTACGCTCGGTCACCGTCGTTTGGCCATCCTTGATCTTTCGCCGGCCGGCCATCAGCCGATGTTGTCGGTTTGTGGCCGTTATGTGATCGCCTTCAATGGCGAAATCTACAATCATCTCGATCTTCGCACCGAGCTGGCCGCAGCGGGTGCGGCGCCGGTCTGGCGTGGCCATTCGGACACCGAGACCCTGCTGGCGGCTATTGCTCATTTCGGCCTGACGGCAGCACTGACGCGCATGACGGGGATGTTTGCCCTTGCCCTGTGGGATCGCCAGCAGCGCGTGTTGCACCTGGTACGTGACCGGCTGGGCGAGAAACCGCTCTACTACGGCTGGCTGGGGCGGAGCTTCGTCTTCGCTTCCGAGCTCAAGGCCTTGCGGGCGCATCCACACTGGCGGGGTGAGGTCGATCGCGCGGCGCTGACCCTGCTGCTGTGTCATGGCTATGTTCCAGCGCCCGGTTCGATTTATCGCGGCATCCACAAACTGCTGCCGGGTAGTGTGCTGACGCTGGCGGCCGATGGTTCTTTCACGACGGTTGCATACTGGTCGGCGCGGCATGTGGCCGAACAGGGGCAGGCGCAGCGCTTTGCTGGCAGCGAGGCGGAGGCTTTGCAGGAACTGGAACGTTTGCTGATGCGTGCGGTGGGGCGGCAGATGCTGGCGGATGTGCCGCTGGGTGCCTTTTTGTCCGGCGGGGTGGATTCGTCCACCATCGTGGCCTTGATGCAGGCACAAAGTGCCCGGCCGGTGCGGACCTTCACCATCGGCTTTCACGAGGCTGGCTACAACGAGGCAGAGCATGCCCTGGCCGTGGCGCGTCATCTGGGCACCGAGCACACCGAGCTGTATGTCACGGCACAGCAGGCGCTCGATGTGATTCCGCGTCTGCCGCTGCTGTATGACGAGCCTTTTGCCGATTCGTCGCAGATCCCGACCTTTCTGGTGGCGCAGCTGGCACGTCGCCATGTAGCGGTCAGTCTGTCGGGAGATGGCGGGGATGAACTGTTTGGTGGCTATAACCGCTATTTCCTGGGGCGCAGCCTGTGGCGCCAGGTGGGCTGGTTACCGCGCCCGCTGCGGGCAGGGCTGGCGGTCGGCCTGCTGGGCCTGGCACCGGAAACCTGGAACCGCACCCTGGCACCGCTGACGGGGTTGTTGCCGGGACAGTGGCGTCACGCCAATCTGGGCGACAAGCTGCACAAGCTGGCGGGGGTTCTGGCCGTCAGCGGGCCGGATGCGCTGTATCGCGGGCTGGTGTCGCTGTGGCCGGATGCTGCTGCGGCCGTGGCGGGGAGCGAGGTGGTCGCACCGTGGCCTGTCCTGAATCCGCTGGATGATCCGGTCGCACAGGCGTCGTTGCATGATTTCACCGAACGCATGATGTTCCTCGATCTGGTCAGCTACCTGCCCGACGACATCCTGGTCAAGGTCGACCGGGCGGCAATGGGGGTCAGTCTGGAAACCCGGGTGCCACTGCTCGATCATGCCCTCGTCGAATTCGCCTGGCAGTTGCCGCTGGCCATGAAGATCCGTGCCGGCCAGGGCAAGTGGCTGCTGCGTCAGCTGCTCTATCGGCATGTGCCGGCAGCGCTGATCGAGCGGCCGAAGATGGGCTTCGGGGTGCCGCTCGATGTCTGGCTGCGTGGCCCGCTGCGTGACTGGGCGGAGGCATTGCTGACCGAGGAACGCCTGCAGCGTGAAGGGCATTTTCATGCGGCGGTGATTCGCCAGAAATGGCAGGAGCATCTATCCGGGCGGCGTAATTGGCAATATGCCCTGTGGAATGTGCTGATGTTCCAGTCCTGGTGGGAGGCGCAGCATGGCTAAGCTGTTGTTCTTCGTCACCGAGGACTGGTATTTCTGTTCCCACCGCCTGCCGGTGGCACGGGCGGCGCAGGCGGCCGGTCATGAGGTGGTGGTGGCTTGCCGGGTTCATCGTCATGCTGAAGTCATCGAAACGGCCGGCTTCCGGCTGATTCCGCTCGACTTGCGGCGGGGTGGCCAGAATCCGCTGCAGGAGTTGGTATCACTCAGGGCAATCTGGCGCATCTATCGCCGCGAGCGGCCGGACATCGTGCATCACGTGGCCTTGAAGCCGGTGCTGTATGGCGCACTCGCCGCCTATCTGGCCAGGGTTCCGGCGGTGGTGAATGCCCTGACGGGGTTGGGCTATGTGTTCTCTTCACCGACGTTGAAGGCGCGTCTGCTGCGACCATTTGTTACGCTGGCTTTGCGCGGTCTGTTGAATGCCGGGCGCAGCGTGTTGATCCTGCAAAATCCCGACGATGGCCGGATGCTGGTGCAGGAAGGAATGGTCGAGGCCAACCGTATCCGCCTGATCCGTGGCTCTGGGGTGGATATCCGGCGTTTCGCTTTGTGTCCGCCGGCGCAGGAGTTGCTGCCGCTGGTGGTGCTGCCGGCGCGGCTGCTGCGCGACAAGGGGGTGGTGGAGTTCGTTGCCGCAGCCCGCCTGCTGAAGGCACAGGGGGTGGTGGCACGCTTTGCCCTGGTGGGGGAGCGTGATCCGGAAAACGCCGCAGCCATCGATGACCAGACGTTGGCAGACTGGATGCAGGAAGGTTGCGTCGAATGCTGGGGGCGACACGAGGATATGCCGGCGGTGTTTGCCCAGGCCAGCATCGTCTGTCTGCCGTCCTATCGTGAGGGCTTGCCCAAGGCACTGCTGGAGGCGGCTGCCTGCGGGCGGGCACTGGTGGCCACCGATGTGCCAGGCTGCCGTGAGATCGTCATCGATGGCCACAATGGCCTGCTCGTCCCGGTGCAGGATGTGGTGGCGCTGGCTGCGGCGTTGCGGCGTCTGCTGGAGAATGCAGCGTGGCGCGATACGCTGGGCCGGAATGGCCGCGCCCTGGTCGAGGCCGAGTTTTCCGAAGAACGGGTGATGCAGCAGACACTGGCAGTGTATCGTGCGTTGCTGGGGCGCTGATATGATGGCCGGCTTTGCCTTGTCCAGCGGGACTTCTTCATTCCGTTCGCCATGATTACCGCCATCATCGTTAATTACAACAGCGGCATCCAGCTCACGGCCTGTGTTGGCTCGCTGCTGGCGTCGACGGTACCGGTCAAGGTGGTGGTGTCCGACAATGCCTCGACGGATGACAGCCTGGCGCGGCTGGAGGCTTTTTGTGCCGGAGATGAGCGGGTTACGGTTATCCGCAACGGGAACAATTACGGCTTTTCGGTGGGTTGCAATATCGGTCTGACGCACGTCGCCGGCGATTATGTGCTGTTCATCAATCCGGATTGTGTGGTGCCGCCGGAGGCTGTCGGTCGCATGCGCGACATCATGGATGTGCGGCCGCAGGTGGGCATGGCCGGCTGCCTGATCCGCAATGTCGATGGCTCGGAGCAGGCCGGTTGCCGCCGTTATGTGCCCACTCCCTGGCGTTCGTTGATGCGCGTTCTGCGGCTCGATTTTCTTTTTCCCGACCGCCCGCGCTTCCAGACCTTCAACATGACGGGCACTCCCCTGCCGCCCGGGCCGGTCACGGTCGAGGCGATTTCCGGGGCGTTCATGTTTGTGCGGATCAGCGCCCTGGAACGAGTCGGGCCGCTCGATGAAAATTACTTCCTGCACTGCGAAGACCTTGACTGGTGCATGCGCTTCAGCCAGCAAGGTTATGACATCCTGTTCGTGCCGGGGGTCGAGATTACCCACCTCAAGGGCGGTAGCCGTGCCTCCTCCCTGTTTGTCGAGTGGCACAAGCACAAGGGGATGACGCGCTTCTATCTGAAGTTTTTTCGGCAGCGCTACCCGTGGATCATGATGTTGGCCGTGGTGATAGCGGTGCATGTACGCTACATGCTGCTGGTGCCCTGGCTGCTGTGGCAGGGACGGGCGAAGGCGGCAGGAGTAACGGTCGATCCTTGCGGTTATCTCTGTTTCACGCTGCCCTGGCAGGCGCTAACTGCCACGGTTGCCGAGCGGACGGTGATCGTCAGTGGCGCCACCAGCCAGATCGGCCGCATGTTGTTGCCACGCCTGGCGCATGCCGGTTATCGCGTCATCGCCCTGAGCCGTCGCGGGCAGCCTGGCTGGGCAGAAGATGCGCTGGGCGAGGTGTATTGGCTAAAGGGCGATATGCGGGATGCTGCTGGTCTGGCCCTGTTGCCGGAGGCGCGCGCCTTGATACATCTGGCACCGCTGGCCATCTTGCCGGAGCGGCTACCGGCTTTTGCCCGGCTGGGGGTGCGGCGTGTGGTGGCATTCAGTTCTTCGAGCAAATACAGCAAGGCCCGGTCGCCGGTGGCGGCCGAGCGTGCCTTTGCGGATCGGCTGGTCGCGGCCGAAGACGCCGTGGCGCAGCAGGGGCAGGCTTTGGGCATGCGCTGGACGATTTTCCGGCCAACACTGATTTATGGTTGTGGCATGGATCGCAACATCACCCTGATTCGGCGCATCGTGCGCTGGGCCGGGTTTTTCCCGCTGCTGGGTGCGGGCTCCGGCCTGCGTCAGCCGGTGCATGCGGACGATCTGGCGGCAGCTTGTCTGGCGGTGCTGGATAAGCCGGTCTGCCAGGATCGTGGCTATGAGCTGAGTGGCGGCGAGGTGTTGAGTTATCGTGCCATGGTGACGCGCATTTTTGCCAGCTTGCAGCTCAAGGTACGTTTGGTCACTGTTCCAGTGGCTTTGTTTGCGACCTTGCTGCGCCTGATTGCACTGGTTCCGCGTTACCGGGATTTCAACGTGGCCATGGCACAGCGCATGAATGAAGACCTGGCGTATCGTCACGACGAGGCACGCCGGGATTTCGGCTATCAGCCGCGCAAATTCCTGCCCTGAGGGGGCTGGATGTTGGTGCTGGAACCTGCCCGGACGTGTGGCCAGGGGGGGTCATGTCCATTTTTTTGACAAGGTCAATGGTCGGGCAGCCCTGTTTTGGCGCATAATTCCCCGGTTTGCTGTGACGGCTGGTGTGGCCGACGAGGTGATGTCAGAAGAGCGCCCACGAACGCGCCCATGAACGCACCTTATGGACAGCAGACGACGCTATTCACAAATCATTCAAGAGATGGAGCAGGCATGAGCACTTCGCTGATCAAGATTCCCCAGGGTGGCAAGAAAATTGTGGCTGGGCAACCGATTCCGGACAATCCCATCATTCCGTTCATCGAAGGGGATGGTATCGGCATCGACATTACGCCGGTCATGAAGAAGGTGGTTGATTCGGCCGTGGCCAAGGCTTACGGTGGCAAGCGCCAGATCCACTGGATGGAAATCTACTGCGGCGAAAAATCCACCCGTCTGTACGGCCCGGATGTCTGGCTGCCCGAAGAAACCCTGGCGGCACTCAAGGACTATGTCATCTCCATCAAGGGGCCGCTGACCACGCCGGTGGGTGGTGGCATCCGCTCGCTCAACGTTGCCCTGCGCCAGGAGCTCGATCTCTACGTTTGTCTGCGCCCGGTGCGTTATTTCCAGGGCGTGCCTTCGCCGCTCAAGGACCCGTCGAAAACCGACATGGTGATCTTCCGTGAAAACACCGAAGACATCTATTGCGGTGTCGAGTGGCAGGCCGAAACGGATAATGCGAAGAAGGTCGTCAAGTTCCTGACCGAGGAAATGAAGGTCACCAAGATACGCTTCCCGAATACCTCCGGCATCGGCATCAAGCCGGTGTCGCGTGAAGGCACCGAGCGTCTGGTGCGTCAGGCCATCCAGTACGCCATCGCCAACAAGCGCAAGTCGGTGACGATTGTCCACAAGGGCAACATCATGAAGTACACCGAAGGGGGCTTCCGTGACTGGGCTTATGCTCTGGCCAAGAAAGAATTCGGCGGTGTCGAGATTGACGGCGGCCCGTGGCTCAAGCTGCCCAATGGCATCATCGTCAAGGATGCCATCGCTGATGCTTTCCTCCAGCAAATCCTGCTGCGTCCGGCGGAATATGATGTGATTGCCACGCTCAACCTCAATGGTGACTACGTTTCCGACGCGCTGGCCGCACAGGTTGGCGGCATCGGCATCGCCCCGGGAGCGAACCTCTCCGACGATGTCGGCATGTTCGAAGCCACTCATGGCACGGCACCGAAATACGCCGGCCAGGACAAGGTGAACCCTGGTTCGCTGATTCTTTCCGCCGAAATGATGTTGCGTCACATGGGCTGGACAGAAGCGGCCGACCTCATCATCTCGTCCATGGAAGCTGCCATCAAGGACAAGATCGTGACCTACGACTTTGCCCGCCTGATGGAGGGTGCCAAGGAAGTCTCCTGCTCGGCCTTTGGTAACGCCATGGTAGAGCGGATGTAACTTCCTGGTGGGGCGGCTACGCTGAATGAGGGCTCCTGCGGGAGCCCTCATGTTTTATCTGGCAGTCCGACCGGGCCAATAACGAACGGAACGACCACTCCCGGGTGGTTTCCCGGGGCAGGTTTCAGGATTCGAATACCGCCCGCAGGGCAGCGATCATGTGGCCTTGGTCCAGCACCCCTGCGCTTTCGCGGGCGCTGTGCATGGCCCACATCGGGCTGCCGACATCGACGGCGGCCACGCCCAGCCGGGCGGCCAGCAGCGGGCCGATGGTGCTGCCGCAGCCAAGGTCGCCACGATGGGCATATTGCTGGAAAGGTACGCCTGCCCGTTCGCAGCAGGCCATGAAGCGTGCTGCTGTGGCTGCGCTGGTGGTGTAGCGTTGCTGGGCGTTGGTCTTGATGACCGGGCCGCCATTGACCTGCACCTTGTGGCCTGGCTCGTAGGCCGCCGGAAAGTTTGGTTGATAGGCGTGTGCCATGTCGGCGCTGACGAAAAAACTCTGTGCCAGTGCCCGTCGCTGATCTTCGGCATCCAGCCCGAGCTGCGCAGCGATGCGTGTCAGGACATCGGGCAAAAAACTGCCGGCCGCCCCTGTCGCGCTTTCGCTGCCGACTTCCTCATGGTCGAAGAGGGCAACGACGCGGGTGGCCGTTGCCTTTTCTGCAGTCAGCAGCGCTGTCAGGGCGGCGCAGGAAGACGCCAGATTATCGAGCTGGCGGCTGGCGATGAATTCCTCGCTGGCACCCCACAGCCGGCCTTCCTGGGTGTCGTGGATGGCCAGATCCCAGCCAAGCAGGTCACAGGCCTCGGCCTGCACCGCACCGGCCAGCAGGCCGCGCAGACGCGCCTCGACGGAGGCCTCGTCGCTGGCACCGAACAGCGTCAGCTGTCCGAGCAGCAGGGGCAGTTCGGTCTGCCGGTTGAAACGGAGCCCCTGTTCATTGACTTCGCGGTTCATGTGGATGGCCAGATTGGGCAGGCGCAGGAGTGGCCGGGCAAAGCGCACCAGGCGCGCCTCGATGCCATTCTTGCCGCGCACCAGAACGCGCCCGGCCAGCGACAGGTCACGGTCGCTGAAGGTTGCCAGAATCGGCCCGCCATAGACCTCGACGGCCAGCCGCGCCAGCCCGTCTCCTGCCAGCGCGGGACGTGGCTTCAGGCGCAGCCCGGGGGAATCGGTATGCGCTCCGACGATGCGAAACCCGGCTTCCGTCAGCGCCTGCGAGCCCAGCGTAAAGGCCACCAGTGACGCCCCGTCGCGCACGACGTAATACCGCCCGCCGGCTTTGAGCGACCAGCGTTCCTCTTCTTTCAGCCGCACATACCCTTGCGCTTCCAGCCGGTGCGCCGCCGTCGCCACGGCATGCCAGGGACTGGGACTGGCCTGGATGAAATCAAGCAGATCCAGTGCTGCGGTACGGGCAGAAGCAGGGAGGGACATGGTGGGTATTGTGAGTAAGACGGGAAGGATAGGAGAATACAGGAGGATGTGGTGGGAGGATTGATCTATCCGGAGCTTCTCTGGTCAAGGTCACTATGGTCACGGCGCGGTCGTCGGGTCAGTCGGGCTGCGGGCTCAGTGGTAGTGTGGAGGAGGATCATGGCGGGACGACGCAAGAAATTCCCCTGCGGTCATGTTGGAAAGGGTCAGTACTGCCATCGGTGCAAGGAAGAAGAGGCTAAAGCCCGGAAAGCACTTGAGGTAAGTCAGGCAGCACTGGTGGCAAAGCAGGACTGGGCGGCTTGCCTGTTGGCTGCGCCGGTTTCGCTGGAAGGTGTCCCGAAACCGATCGCAGTCAAAGCACTTCAAATAATGGCGGCTCTGAACAGCGGGACGTCATATCTGGCGTTCCGGGGGAAACGACTGGTGGCCATGGGGCAGCGCACGGTCATTTCTGTTCCCATCGGACGGCATTATCGGTTGATCTGCAAAGAGCAAGATAATCAACTGCATTATGAGGCGGTGATCACGCACGAGGCGTACAACAGCCGCCTGTCATCCGGCGGGTGGGGGCGTGAATCGTAAGCGTCTTTGTGTTTTCTGGTTCCATGCGCCGATGCGGGACGGCGGGTGGGGCTGGCGAAAGGATGATAAACGATCAATTCATGAGGATTGCACCAAGGTCGATGTCAGTGTTTCAAAGGTTGCGTTGCGTTGAGCGGGTGGAACTCCGGTTTGTCCATGCCACGGATCGTTGCTGTTTGCCAAAGGAGGTCGCGATGAGTACGTCTTTCATTTCCCTGTGTCCCGAGATCACCCGGGCAAACGCGCTGACGCTGATGGACTGGCTGGAAGATGAACGTGTCACTTGCTATCTGAGCGACTCACGCCACGTCTCTCGGTTCATTGAAGAGGTGCTCGGTCGGGTTCAGCTGCCCATTTTGACCCATCTGTTTAACCAAGGCGGGCGGTTCTTCATGGCCTATGACCAGCACGATGTGCCGGTGGGGTTCGTTCGCCTCGTCAAGACAGGTTCAGATTGTGAAATTGTGCTGGTCATCGGCGACCGCGACAACTGGGGTCGCAGGCTTGGCGCCAGTGTCATCCGTGAAGGTATGAAACTCGCCTTCTTTGATATGCGGGCTGAAAAGCTCATCGCCAGAATTCATGTGGACAACACCCGCTCACAAAAGGCTTTTCAGCGCTGTGGCTTCCTGCTGGAAAGTCAGACACTGGGCCAGAAGTCCCTGGTCATGACCTTCGAGCATTACCTCCGACGTCTGCGCGAAACCCCCGCAGAGCAGACCACCGATATCCATATCACCGAATTCGACGACAGCCGGCTCAGAAACCTGCTCGTGCTTGAAGACTCATCGGATGTCTTCGAACTGGAGCACGAGATCGAGCGTGCCATCGTCGTCGGTTCCCGGCAGGTGGCGCAGGATGTTGTCACGATGAACTCCAGAGCCCTGGTGCAGCTGGATGGCGAGGAAATGGAAGTGGCGCTGGTCTTTCCCGAGGATGCAGATGACCGCGCCGGGAAGTTTTCGGTTTGCTCAGACATGGGTACTGCGATATTGGGCTACAAGGAGGGCGATGTCTTCGACTGGCGGATGGCCAACAGAACCCGGCGCATTCGGATCGGGAAAGTGCTTTACCAGCCCGAAGCCGCTGGTGATTTCCATCTGTAGCCTGCCCCCGCAGCAAGGTATTTCATCGACTGTACGGGCGGCATGAGCAACACTCGCCGCCGCAAAAAAAAACAGCGCGCCGGACAAAAAGCCCGGCGCGCTGTGCTGGTACGAAGGTCTTACAGCCGCTCGATGATGGTGCCGGTGCCGACGGCCGCGCCGCAACACATGGTGATGAAGGCGGTCTGCTTGCCGGTGCGCTCGAGTTCGTGCAGGGCGGTGACGATCAGGCGCGTGCCGGTCGAGCCGACGGGGTGGCCCAGGGCAATCGCGCCGCCATTGACGTTCACCTTGCTCATGTCGGGGTTGTACACGCTGGCCCACGAGAGGACGACCGTGGCGAAGGCTTCGTTGATTTCGATGATATCGAAATCCTTCATCGACATCTTCGACTTCTTCAGGATCAGTTCCGTCGCATCGACCGGGCCGTCGAGCAGATAGTAGGGGTCGGTGCCGACGCAGACGTCGGAGATGATGCGGGCGCGCGGCTTGAGGCCGAGGGCTTGCGCCTTTTCCTTGCTCATCCAGAGGATGGCAGCCGCGCCGTCGGAGATCTGCGAGGCGTTACCGGCGGTGGTGGTGCCGCCTTCCTGCAGGGTTCTCAAACCGGCCAGGCCTTCCAGCGTGGTCGGGCGCGGGCCCTGGTCACGGGTGACCATACGGGTCTGGCCGGTGGGCTGGCCATCTTCGCCGAGGATGGGAGCTTCGATCGGCAGGATTTCGCGGTTGAAATGGCCGGCTTCCCAGGCGGCGGCGGCACGGCGCTGCGATTCAAAGGCGAAGAAGTCGATGTCTTCGCGCTTCAGGCCACGCTTCTTGACCATGCGCTCGACGCTGGTGAATTGCTCGCGCGTCATGTCATAAGGCCAGCCTTCCGGGTGGAAGTAGCCGGGGCCACTCATGACGTTCATGCCCAGGCCGACACGGCTCATGGACTCAACACCGCAGGCGATGCCGACATCGAGCGAGCCGCCCTGGATCATGGCGGAGATCATGGCGTTGGCCTGCTGGGCTGAGCCACACTGTGAATCGACGGTGGTCGCCCCGGTCGAAAAGCCTTTGTTGAGCCACAGCCAGGCATTACGCGCCAGGTTGTTGGACTGTTCACCGGCTTGCGTCACGCAACCGGCGATGACCTGTTCGACGTCGGCGTGCTTGAGACCATTACGGGTGACCAGGCTGTCGAGCAGCTTGGAGAGCAGGATGACGGGATGAACGCCGGAGAGTTCGCCGACGACCTGCTTGCCGCGTGCAATCGGGGAACGGATGGCATCGACGATGACTGCTTCACGCATAGTGCATTCCTTTGAATAGTTGAAGGCGAAACGGGAGAGTGTTGGCGCCTGTCGCACGTCGTCCCCGCGCAGGCGGGGACCCATGGATTCCCGCCTGCGCGGGAATGACAACCAACACTTGTCGTTGGCTGTTACATATAACGAATGATCATTTCGTACAAAACGGCTGGCTTTTCCGAGCCGATGACGTGAATGGCGAATTCGCGCGTCAGTTCGATGCCGCCCTTGGCCGCTTCAACCTTGACCACGCGGCTGCGCATGTGGATATTGCTGCCCGAGGGGACGGCCCCGACGAAACGCAGCTTGTTCGAGCCGTAGTTCATCATGAACTTGAAGTCGGTGATTTCGAAGGTGTCAGGCACCTTCATTTGCGGCATCAGCGCGAGCGTCAGGAAGCCATGGGCGATGGTCGTGCCAAAAGGGCTGTTTTTGGCCGCTTCGGGGTCGACGTGCAGGAAATACTTGTCGCCGGTGAGCTCGGCGAACTGGTTGATGATGCTCTGGGTGACTTCGAACGGGTTGCTGAAGCCACCCCATTCTTCGCTGATCAGCCCTTGCAGGCCGGCCATGTCATCGATTTTGACCTTTTGCATGAGGGTTCTCCTTATCCTTACATGGCCGGGACGGCAAAACCGTCCTTGACCGGGGTGCGCTTGGCGAAGTAGTCGCCCAGGTGTTGGGCCACGCCATCGACCGACCAGGCTTCGGTGCTGTCGAAATTCGGGCCGACGGTGGGGCGCTGGACGACGGAAATCTGCTTGCCCCAGACGACGAACACTTCGCCGGAAACATTGGCCGCACGCGGACTGGCCAGATAGCCGACGAGCGGGCTGATGTGCTCGGGGGCGAAGTAGTCGAAGCCGGTTTCGGGCTTTTCGAACATCGCGGCGATCGGGCCGGTGGAGGTCATCGCGGTGCGTGCGCGCGGGCAGATGACGTTGGCAGTCACGCCCGACTTGAACAGGGCTTGTGCCGCACCCATCGTCATCGCAACGATGCCGGCCTTGGCGGCGGCGTAGTTGGGCTGGCCGACGGAGCCGAACAGGAAGGCCTCGGAGGAGGTGCTGATCAGGCGGCCATAAACCGGGGCGTTGTCGGCCTTGGCCTTGTCGCGCCAGTATTTGGCAGCGTGGCGCATATTGCAGAAATGCCCCTTGAGGTGCACACGGACAACGGCGTCGAAATCCTGCTCGGACATGTTGAACAGCATGGCATCGCGGCAGAAGCCGGCGTTATTCACCAGGATGTTGAGATCGCCGAAGGTGTCGATGGCGGTCTTGAACAGAGCCTCGGTCTTGCCCCAGTCGGCGCAATCACCGAAATGCGCCACGGCCTGGCCGCCCAGCGCCTTGATCTCGGCAACGACGTTGTGCGCCGCTTCTTCACCGGCGGGCGAGCCGCCCAGATCATTGATCACCACGCGGGCGCCCATTTTCGCCAGACACAGGGCGTGTTCACGGCCCAGACCGGCACCGGCACCGGTGATGATTGCAACCTTGCCATCCAGCTCGCTCATTGCATGCTCCTCTTTGCTTGAAGTTGATTGGATTGTTGATGTGTGCGAACACAAATTGGTGTCATCAAATGGCGCTTATCAAACGACCATGCAAACGACCATGCAAATGACCATGCAAATGATCATACAAACGCCCATGCAAACACCAACGGTAAACGGACTGACTCTAGCATGTACCCCTGTTTAGCTCATCATCCAGACGGACTACGGCGCGGACTATGGTGGTCTGGGACGCGTGGGGGGCTGGTAATGTGAGTGGGCACTATCACAAAAATCAAAGTAGATTCTTGTGTTTGTTACTGGCTGATGATGAGCGGTGGCTGTTCGGGGAAGCTCAGGGTGCGGGTGATTTCCAGGGTGTCGTGAAGGCGGCGCAGATCGGGCGGAAAGGCCGCGAAAGGGGCGCACAGGGCGATCAGGCGGCGGGCGGCTTCGTCGATTTCGGCGCTGCCGCTGCTTTTCAGGACATGTACCGCCACCAGGCTGCCGTCATGGCGGATGGTGACGGAAACCACCAGCGAGCCATAGGCGCGGTTGCGGGACAGACGCGGGTAATTGACGCGCGACAGGCGCTCGACCTTTTGTGTCCAGCTGTCGCTATAGAAGGACAGTTGCACATCGGCGGGATTACGGCCAAGGATGTTGCGCCGCGAGCCCTGGGCCAGGGTGTCGACATCGACCGGCGGGCGCAGCGGCAGGCCACTGCGTGCCATCG
Organism: Sterolibacterium sp.; assembly: GCA_018062105.1. Lineage (GTDB taxonomy): Bacteria > Pseudomonadota > Gammaproteobacteria > Burkholderiales > Rhodocyclaceae > Sterolibacterium. The sequence continues at coordinate 20,111 of JAGOSV010000037.1, forward strand.
CCAGCGCCTGGTCGGCCAGTGAGCGGCCGCTGGCCGAAGCGGTGCGCGGAGCCGGGGCTGAGGTGGCGTTGGCAGAGGTGCTGCCGGCGGTGGTCGGTGTCCTGGTGGCCTGGGCAGATTGTGCAGCTTGGGCAGCTTGGGCCGCTTGCGCTGCCGCTTGTTGCTGGCGGGCTTCCTGGGCAGCAGCCTCGGCCTGGGCGCGTGCCTGGGCTTCCTCGGCCTGGCGACGCTGCTCTTCGGCTTGTCGTGCCGCCCGTTCGGCCAGCCGCTGTTTTTGCGCTTCGGCCTGGACACGTTCTGCGGCCTGCTGTTCCGCTTCCCGGCGTGCCTGCTCCTGTTTGCGTTGCTGCTGCTGGGCTTCGGCCCGCGCTTGTGCCTGTTGCTGCTCTGCGGTGGCCTGCGCTTCTTCTTCGGCACTTTGCCGTGCCAGGGCGGCACGTTCGGCTTGGCGCTCGGCCTGGCGTTGTGCTTCTTCGGCTTGCGCCCGGGCACGAGCCTGTTCTTCGTCCCGTTGCCGTTGCAGGTTCTGGGCGGCGACTTTCTCCTGTGCCGCCCGTTCGGCCAGCTGGCGTTGCAGCCGTTCGGCCTCCTCGTTGGCGGGCGGGGTTTCCACCTTACGCTCGGGTTGGGGGTTGATGACGGTGGCGGCGGGTGGTGGCGAGGTCGTCGGGTTGGCCGGAGCGAGCGGATCCGGCAGGGTGGTCTGCGGGGCGGCCGAGTGTGCCAGCGGGCTGCGTCCGCTGAGATCCTTGCTGGTTTCCGGGGTGGTGATGCGCCAGGTGTCCGGGTGGTTTTTCTTGCGCACGCTGAGCAGGGCCACGCCGCGCCGGGCGCTTTGGCTGCGGCGTGCCTGGGGCGGGGCAGGGGGCTGGGCAACACGCGGCGGGGCAGGGGGCGGTGGTTTGCGTAGCTGCACCGTGAAGGCGCTGGGCGTTGGCGGGCTCGGGCGGCGGGGGGCGGCAGTGGTATTGGCCAGCGGTGTAGTCATTGGCAGCGGCGCGCTGGGCTGAGCGACGGCTTCTTGCGGCGCGGTACGCAGTTCGAGATGCAGCGTCGGTGGTGCAGGTGGCGGCGACGGTGTGGGAAGGTGGGCACTGCGTGCGCCCCAGACCCAGCCGGAGGAAGGCTGCCCTTTGCCTGGTAGCCCGAATTGCAGCGAGAGCACGGCCAGATGCAGCAGCAAGCTGATGGCCAGTGCCCGGTGCAGCGGTGTCAGTGGGCTGAATTTACGGGATGCCATGAGAGTGCTGGTGGTTCTTGGTGATGCCTAGCGGTGCTTTAAGCCTGGTGGTGCCTCAGCGCGGCAGCGGGTTCAGCGGATAGGTCAGGTGGGCGGGACAGGCAGGAACATCCGGGACATGAGGAACGTTGTGCGCATGGGGTGCGGGCTTCAGGCCACCATGCAGCCGCACAAACATGAAAAAAAGCCCCTGAGTGTTCAGGGGCTTGGTGTTTGATGGCGCGTAGTTTACTACCGAACAACTTGCTATTGTGGCCAACTGGGGCTAATGAGCACTGCTGCAGGTTGCTGCGGCAACGGCTTGGGCTGATGAATCGGCGGCCGGAAGGCTTGGGCCGCATTGCGAGATGAGCGGCACAGCAGACGAGAGGTATACCCCGTTCACTCCGTTCATTTTTCGGGGCGGTGTGAGTAGGAATGCGGGTAGGAAAAAGCAAAAAAACCCGCAAAGCTTGTAGCCGTGCGGGTTTTTTGAGTATTGCTGGCGGTGGGGCGGCAACTCCCGCCAAACTCCACCAACTCAGTGCATTCTTACTTGCAAATGCTGCTTAGAACATTCGCGGAAAGATGCCTGTCCAGCCGCAAGTCTATCAAATGCGATGTGTTGTTGCATCAACAATCATGGCGCAATTCGAATCCGAATCCCGCAGTCGAACCCAAACCCACATCGTTGCCAATGGCTAACTTGGCTTTGGAACGGAACAGCGCCTTCATGGACTCCCACCAACCCGTTCGGAGTCCTGCATGGAAATCATTCATTTCAACCAACGAAACCTCGCCAAGCGCTGGGATGTCAGCGAGGCAACACTTGAACGCTGGCGAACCGAAGGGATCGGCCCCAAATATCTGAAACTCTGCGGTCGTGTGCTCTACCGCCTTGTCGATATCGAAGAGTATGAGTCCGCATGCCTCATGTCATCCACCGGCAAGGCCGTCGCCGTTTAGAGCGTTTTAGCGCAGGTCATACCAAACCCCTCGGCCACTGCCGTGCTGGTTCAGTGTGCCACGTTCGACCAAGGTACGGAAATGCTGCTTCAACGTATTGCGGCTGGCGCTGGTCAGCTTGATCGCTTCACCAATCGTGACACGACCATGTTCGCGGGCAAACTCGACGATCTGTAGCTGCAGTTCAGGCATGGCCGCCAGCACGATCTTCTCACGCTCGACCTTCTTTTCCAGACGCCGCATCTGCTCGGCCAAAGACCGCAGAAAGAACACCAGCCACGGCTGCCAGTTCGGTGATTCCGTGCGGATCGTGCCTTGGGTTTGACGCAGCGCCAGGTAGTAGGCTTCCTTGCTGTGTTCGATCACGCTTTCCAACGAACTGTAGGGCAGGTAGGCGTACCCGGTCTGCAGGAGCAGGAGCGTGGTCAGTACCCGGGAAAGGCGCCCGTTGCCATCCTGGAAGGGATGGATCTCCAAGAATACGACGACGCACAGGGCGATGATCAGCAGTGGATGCAGTCGGGCAGTCTCTCGCTCCTGGTTTGCCCAGGTCACCAGTTCCGTCATCAGGCGCGGCGTATCGAAGGGTGACGCGGTCTGAAACACGATACCGATCTGCGCGCCGTTTTCGTCGAACGCAGCGACACTGTTCGAGTTGGTTTTGTAGTTACCGCGATGCCAGGTGTCCTTCTCGCTGTGGCGCAGCAGGATCTGGTGCAACTGCTTGATGTGATTCTCGGTGAACGGGATGTCCTGCCACGAGGAGAACACCAAATCCATCAGCTCAGCATAGCCAGCCACTTCCTGCTCATCGCGGGTGGCGAAGGATTTTATCTCCAGATTCGTCAGGAGCTGTTCCACCTCCCGATCGGACAGCTTGCTGCCCTCGATGCGGGTGGAGGAGCCGATGCTCTCGATGGTGGCCACGCGGCGCAGAGCCGACAGGCGGTCTGGCGCAAGCGTACCCAAGGCACGCCAAGCGCCCTTGAACTCGTCGATCTTGGCAATGAGGCTCAAGATCTCCATGGTGATCTGAATGGAGTCAGTTTTCAGCATGAGCCAATACTACACCCATTTACACCCAATAAAGAAGAAAACCATTCTCACGCCCGATTACACCCATTTCATCGAATTATCCCGTAGTGTTGCGGAACATCGGGTGATTGACGTCTGACCCGATGAGTCGGAACGGGCGTGTAAGAACACGCCCACCCGGTAGCACCCTTCCCGGCCGAAGGCGGTCCGGTCACGCACGTTCCATTTCAATCTTTGAATGGAGTGCATCATGACCAAGCAATGCAAAGCCTGTGGCAAGGCGTTTCAACCTCACCCAAAAGTACCGAATCAAACCTACTGCTCATCTCCGGAATGCCAACGTGAGCGTCGTCGGCGCTGGCTGGAGGAAAAGAGACAGGTCGACGCTGACTATCAAGGCAACGAACCACAAAAGATCGAGCAGTGGCGAAACGAGCATCCGGGCTACTGGAAGCAATATCGCCAGGCCAATCCGGACTACACCTGAACCGCCCCCGATTTTTCTGGACACGAATTTGGGGTTAAATCGTGTTTGAAAAAGGAGTCATTGAATGCTGAATGAATCGAAGGTGGAAGGGATTGCGCCGGGTTTGCTGGAAGGAGCGCGTA
>JAGOSV010000107.1 GCA_018062105.1 Sterolibacterium sp.
AGATGTGTATAAGGGCCAGGTGCAATGAGGCGCTCTACGGTGCCACCGTAGCGGATGACCTGCTCGAAAAGAGCCAGGGACGTGGCTGGCTGATCCTCGACGAAGCGTTGATGCAAGACGCTCGCCAGCAGTTGCGCAGCGATGCCACGCTGGCACCGGTACAGAAAATGATGGGCTGGATGTACATCTTCCGCTGCACCCGCAAGGCGGCCAGCCTGAGCGCGCTGGCCGGCAAGATCGGCCTGCCGGCAGCCGCCCTCGAACAAACCCTGCAACATTACAACCAGCGCATCGCCCAACGGCAGGCCGATGAATACGCCAAGCCGGAAAAATACTGCGTACCCATCGAAACCGGCCCGTTCTACGCCATCGACATCAGCATCGGCTCGAAATTTCCTTGCCCCACCCTGACCCTGGGGGGCTTGAGCGTGGCCGAAGACAGTGGCCAGGTGCTCGATGCTCGGGCTCAGCCCATCACCAATCTCTACGCCGCCGGTCGTAATGCCGTCGGCCTGTGCGCCCACACCTACATCAGCGGCCTGTCCCTGGCGGATTGCCTGTTCAGTGGGCGGCGCGCCGGCCGTCATGCCGCCGCGGCCATTGGACCGGCAAGCTAAGACGATCCGGCATCCCGCCCCTGCTCCGCATTGCCCGAACCACAGGCAGCGCGCGCCAAACGATCCGCCACGGCACGCCAGGTTTCATCTGTGGCAGACACTTGCTCGACCAGAATGAGATCGAATGATCCCTGATCGGCCTGCCGCAGCCGGGTATATAGATCATGGGCATACCCCGCCGCATCAGGCGCCATGCCCTGCCACGATGCACCCGCCGGCAGGCTTGCCGGCAGCGGCACACCATGCGCCAGGACGAAGCAACGCCGGCCATCCCGGGTCACCTGCTGCAAAGTCTCGATGAGTGCAGCACCGGCCACCAGACGTAGTGGAATGCGTGGCGCATAGTGCGCCGCAAGACTACCGGATACCCGGGGCGACGCCACTTGCGATACGGCACTGCCACTGGCCACCACCACCGGCTGCCCCAGCACTTGCGCCAGGGCAGCCGCAGACAGGACACCAGGGCGCAAGATGCGCGGCGTACCTGCAGACAGATCGACGATGGTCGATTCGATCCCTACCGCGCAAGGCCCGCCGTCGAGAATCAGTGCCACGCGCGCCCCCAATTCCTCGCGCACATGCGCCGCCTGGGTCGGGCTGATGCGACCAAAGCGGTTGGCCGAGGGCGCTGCAATACCAACGCCCCGCCCACCTTCCGCCTCATCAAAGGCGCGCAGCAACGCCAATGCCAGACGATGATCCGGCACCCGCAGGCCGATGGTCTCCTGCCCACCCGTCACTTCCTGTGGCACACGCTCGTGCCGCTTGAGGATCAAGGTCAGCGGCCCGGGCCAGAAGGCCGCCGCCAGACGATACGCCGTGTCCGGAATCTCGCATGCCCAGTGCGCCAGAACATCCGCTCCCGGCAAATGAACGATCAGCGGGTGATCGGCCGGGCGCTCCTTGGCGGCAAAGATTTTGGCCACCGCCTGCGGATTTGAAGCATCCGCCCCCAGGCCATACACCGTCTCGGTAGGGAAGGCGACCAGCTCGCCGGCCTGCAACAGCGCGACCGCACGTTCGAGGTCACGCCCAAGCGACATCACGGCAAATCCAGCGTCTTGGCGAGTACCTTGGCCTTCTGACGGCCACGAAAATCGGTGAGCCGGGCAGCAATGTCGGCATCGTTGAGGGCCAGCATCGAGATGGCAAAGAGCGCGGCATTGGTCGCGCCGGCCTCACCGATGGCGAAGGTGGCCACCGGAATGCCGCCGGGCATCTGCACCATCGACAGAAGCGAATCGAGCCCCTGCAAATGTTTGGAAGGCATCGGCACCGCCAGCACCGGCAGGGTCGTCTTGGCGGCCAGCACACCCGCCAGATGCGCTGCCGCACCGGCCGCACCGATCAACACCTTGAGGCCACGATCGGCGGCCGTGGCAGCGTAATCGATCGCCTCATCCGGCGTGCGGTGTGCCGACAGCACACGGGCTTCGTAGGGTATACCGAATTCTTTGAGTGTCACGCCGGCCGCGCGCAGCACCGGCCAGTCACTGTCAGAACCCATGACGATGCCGACGACGGGAGTATTTGCCATGTTTCGTATCCTTCAAAAAGGGGGGTTCAAGGGGCAGTGCGCTCAGCCGCTTCGATGGTATTGGCCAGCAGCATGGTGATGGTCATCGGCCCGACCCCACCCGGCACGGGCGTGAGCTGCCCGGCAACCTGGCTGGCCGAAGCAAAATCCACATCACCACACAGCTTGCCACCTTCTTCGGCAGGCAGCCGGTTGATGCCGACATCGATCACCGTTGCCCCCGGCTTGATCATGTCGCCAGTAATCATCTTCGCCCGGCCAACGGCGGCCACCAGAATGTCGGCGCGGCGGGTATGGAAGGCCAGATCGCGCGTCTGCGAATGGCAGACCGTGACCGTACAACCGGCTTGCAGCAGCAACATGGCCATCGGCTTGCCGACGATGTTGCTGCGCCCGACGATGACAGCCTCCGCGCCCTTCAGCGGCACCCCGGCCGACTCGAGCATCTTCATCACACCATAGGGTGTGCAGGGAATGAAGCGTGGCGTCCCTTGCACCAGGGCACCGACGTTCTCGGCATGAAAGCCATCGACATCCTTCTCCGCCGCAATGGCTTCGAGTACTTCGGCACTATCGAACTGTTTGGGCAGAGGCAGCTGGACGAGGATGCCATGCACCGCCGGATCGGCATTCAGCGCAGCAATCCGGGCCAGCACCTCGGCCGGCGCCACATCGACCGGATAGACATCCTTCAGCGAACGAATGCCTGCCTTCTCGCAAGCATTGACCTTGTTGCGGACATACACCGCCGAGGCCGGGTCTTCACCAACCAGCAAAACCGCCAGGCAGGGTGTCACCCCCCGGGTCTTGAGTGCGGCGGCACGCCCGGCCAGCTGTTCGCGCACGGAGGTGGACAAAGCGTTGCCATCGATGAGTTGAGCACAGGTCATGGGTATCAGGAGAAAAATGAGCCATTTCCATTCCTCACCGGAGTGAGGAAACGATGGCCAAGTAAAGCGCGTGATTTTACCCGGATTGTCGGGTTATCTGATTGCCTGATTGTTTGTCCGCCCCCGGGGAGAAACGGAACCAATGCTAGAATCAGCAGGTTGAACTGCCGTCTGACGCGTACCGCACAAAGCCCAACATGTGGAGCACTGGATGAATCCGAATCTCAAGCGCCTGATCCGTACCCCCCTTCCTGCCGCTGCGGCCGTGCTTCTGACGCTGTCCGGAGCCGCCCAGGCTCTTGAGATGGCCAGTGACATCTACGTGGTGGCCTCCGTCGGGCGCTCGAAAATCGATGCCTCGGACCTGCGCGCCAGCAACGACCGGCTGATGAAAGTCACGGTTCCCACCCTGTCCGAACTGAGCTCGGATGTCTCCAGCGGCAACGGTGGATTCAAGCTGCAGCTGGGCCATGAATTCACCCCCAACTGGGCCGTCGAGGGCGGCTATGTCGATCTGGGCAAGGCCACCTACCGCAGCGTCTATTCCTATGCCGTGGGCGGCACGATGCAAGTCGGGCAGATCGGCTTTACCGCCAACATGGGCCCGCTGTATGCCCAGCGCACGGCACGCGCCAATGGCTGGAACGTGGCCGGGGTCGGCATCCTGCGACTGAATGAGCGCTGGTCGGGCTTTGGCAAGCTGGGCATCATCCACGCCAAGATTTCCACCCAGGACAGCGGCAGCGTCCCCTTTGGTACCCGCAGCAATACCAGCGGCTACAAATGGCGTCCGCAGTACGGGCTGGGCGTGCAATACCGCTTCAATGAAATCCTCGGGGCACGTGCCGAATACGAGCGCTTCAGCAAGGTGGGGGACAACAACCTGACCGGCAGCGCCGATGTGAGCCTGATGACCCTCGGGGTTACGGCACACTACTGACAGATGCAGGAAGCATCCGCCGCATGGCTACAGCACGATCAGACGTTCCGCAGCCAGCAGCAGCAACACCACCAACACGAAAATCAACGCATATTTCGTCACCCGCCCGGCCAGCCGCAGGTAACGGCGATCGGTAGTCACCAGATAAGCCAGGATGCCACCGGCAATGGCCATGACCACCAGCAGACCGACGATGCGCAGCAGCAGCACGTTTGCGCCCGCGCCGCTCAGGCGGCCTGCGGATACAGCCGGGACACGGCCAGTGGAGCCTCCTCCAGCCGCTCGTAGCGCACGAACTCCCAGGCCGTTTCATCGGACAACAGGGCACGCAGCAGCTGATTGTTGAGGGCGTGACCGGATTTGTGTGCCGAAAACGCCGCCAAGAGCGGATGCCCGGCAATGTACAGGTCACCGATGGCATCAAGCAGCTTGTGCTTGGCAAACTCATCGGCAAAGCGCAGACCGTCGGCATTCAGAACCCGGTACTCATCCATGACGATGGCGTTCTCCAGGCTGCCCCCCAGGGCCAGCCCCTGATCACGCATGAACTCGACATCCTGCATGAAGCCAAAAGTGCGGGCACGCGCCACCTCACGCTCGTAGGAATGCTCGGCAAAGTCCACCGTCACCTGGGTGCCGGTCTGGGCCACCGCCGGATGATTGAAGGCAATCGAGAACGTCAGCCGGAAGCCCTCAAAAGGCTCGAGCCGCGCCCACTTGTCGCCCTCTCGGACTTCCACTGGCTTACGCACACGCAAAAAACGCTTGGCTGCCTTCTGTTCCTCGATACCGGCCGAACGCAACAGGAAAATGAACGGAGCCGCACTGCCGTCCATGATGGGCAATTCAGCCGCATCCACATCGACATACAGGTTGTCAATGCCGAGCCCGGCCAGAGCCGACATCAGATGTTCGATGGTGGCAATCCGCGCCCCATTCACCTCCAGGCATGAAGCCAGACGGGTGTCGCCGACCGTAAAAGGGTCCGCGCGCAGCTCAACCGGCTCCGGCAGGTCGACCCGCCGGAACACGATGCCCGTATCCGGGGCGGCCGGCCGCAGGACGATGGTGACCTTGTCTCCGCTGTGCAGACCCACACCGGTGGCGCGAATCAGGGTTTTGAGCGTACGCTGCTTGAGCATGATGAATCAATGAATACGTCATGTCGAATCGGGGAATTCTAACATGCCCCCCCTGCCCCACCTGCACGCAGGGGTGCGCAAGAAGATGCCGGAAAACACAACCAGCGGCCATACTCCTCCATGCGAAGGATCGCTGCGGCTTCCCGCCCCTCTGTTTCCCTTCTTTCCTGCGATTCCTTGCCCCCGCTCAATCCGCCTGGCGGCGCAGAAAAGCCGGAATGTCATATTTCTCGACCCCGCTGGAACGCAGGTCATCAACTGCCGCATTGCGGGCCGCACGACCGGTCTGGAAGACCGGTGGCAGACCATCCAGCTCCTGAGCCGGCAGAGCGTCATACGCAATGTTGTCCGTCCCCGTCCGCAAAGTCGGCACGACGCTGATTTCCGGCTTGGACTGGCGCTTGGCCACGCTGCCCAGTCCTGTGGCCACCACGGTCACGCGCAGCTCATCGCCCATGCCTTCCTCGCACACCGCGCCAAAGAAAGTGGCGGCATCCGGAGCGGCATAGGTACGGATGGTATTCATGACCTCCTTGACTTCGCGCAGACCCAGCGACTGGCTGGCAGTGATGTTCACCAGCACCCCCTTGGCACCCGACAGCTCGATGCCTTCCAGCAACGGGCTGGCCACAGCACGCTCCGCAGCGATGCGGGCACGATCCACACCCGAAGCCGTCGCTGACCCCATCATGGCCTTGCCCATTTCGCCCATCACCGTGCGCACGTCCTCGAAGTCCACATTGACGAGCCCCGGCACATTGATGATTTCGGCAATCCCGCCGACGGCATTCT
>JAGOSV010000038.1 GCA_018062105.1 Sterolibacterium sp.
CCGCGACGACGCTGATTGATCAGAATGGCAGCGACGATGGCCACCAGCAACACAACCGAAGCCAGCTCGAAGGGATAGACGTAATCGGTAAACAGCAGACGCCCCAGCGCCTTGGTATTGCTGAAGCCCGCACCAGGATCTGCTGGCGTCGGCAGCACATCGGTCGAGAAATAACGCCCACCCAGTACCACCGCCATCTCCAGCACCATGAAAAAGCCGATGGCAGCGCCCAGCGGCAAATAATTCCAGAAGCCTTCACGCAACCGGGCAATATCCACATCGAGCATCATCACCACGAACAGGAACAGCACCATCACCGCCCCGACATACACCATGACCAGGGCAATGGCGAGAAACTCCGCCTGCAGCAGCATCCAGATTCCACTGGCATTGAAGAAGGCCAGCACCAGAAACAGCACGGCATGCACCGGGTTGCGGGCGGTAATCACACGCACCGCAGCAAAGAGCATGACTGCCGACAGGAAATAAAAAATTGCGCTTTTGAAGTCCATGTTTTTTAGCAAGCGAAGTGTTCCCTCGCTGCCTTCGCTCCTTACCGGTATTTGGCGTCCTGTTCGCGATCCCTGGCAATCTGGGCTTCATTCTTGTCGCCCACCGCCAGCAGCATCTGCTTGGTGTAGTAAAGATCGCCGCGTGCCTCACCGTGATACTCGTAGATACGCGTCTGCACGATGGCATCGACCGGACAGGCTTCCTCGCAATAGCCGCAGAAGATGCACTTGGTCAGATCGATGTCATAGCGCGTGGTGCGCCGCGAACCATCCTCGCGCTCGGCGGCTTCGATGGTGATGGCCATGGCCGGACAGGCGGCTTCACACAGCTTGCAAGCAATGCAGCGCTCTTCGCCATTCGGATAGCGGCGCAAGGCATGCAGACCACGGAAACGATTGCCTTGCGGCGTTTTTTCTTCCGGGTACTGGATCGTGATCTTGGGCGACCAGAGGTAACGCCAGGTCACAGCCATCCCGGCGCGCAGTTCCGTCAGGAACAAACTGCTGACAAATTGTTTCAATGCACCCATGACATCACTTCCAGATGTTGAGCGGCGACATCATCCAGATGCCTACCACCAGAACCCAGGCCATGCACAACGGCACGAACACTTTCCAGCCCAGACGCATGATCTGGTCATAACGATAGCGCGGGAACGTGGCGCGGTACCAGAGGAAACCGAACAGCAGCGCCGCCGTCTTTATTGCCAGCCAGAAGAAGCCATCCGGCAGGAAGCTGAAGGGCGAGAGCCAGCCACCGAGGAAGAAAATGGCCGTCATCATCGACACCAGCACCATGTTGGCGTATTCAGCGAGGAAGAACAGCGCGAAGGTCATGCCCGAATATTCGATCATGTGACCGGCCACGATTTCAGACTCGCCCTCAACCACATCGAACGGCGAACGGTTGGTCTCGGCCACACCGGAGATGAGATAGACCAGGAACATCGGCAAGAGCGGCAACCAGTTCCAGGACAGGAACTGCACCGGGGTATGCGCCAGCATGCCCTTGCCCTGGGCATGCACGATGTCGGTCAGGTTGAGACTGGCCGAAATCATCAGCACGCACACCAGCGCGAAGCCCATGGCGATTTCATAGGACACCATCTGTGCCGCCATGCGCATCGCACCAAGGAAGGCATATTTGGAGTTCGACGACCAGCCGGCGATGACTGCGCCATATACTCCGACCGAGGAAATCGCCAGGATGTAGAGCACACCGGCATCCATGTTGGCCAGCACATAACCATCGGAAAACGGTACCGCTGCCCAGATCGCCAGTGCCGGCGCAAAGGCCATGATGGGGCCAACGATGAACAGCGTCTTGTTGGCCTTGGTTGGCAGGATGACTTCCTTGAAGATCATCTTCAAGGCATCGGCAAACGGCTGCAACAGGCCGACCGGCCCGATGCGATTGGGGCCGATCCGTACATGCATGTAGGCCAGTATCTTGCGCTCGGCATAGGTCATGTAAGCCACGGCCAGCAGCAGCGGCACCAGCACGCCGATGATCTTGATCAGCGTCCACACCGCCGGCCAGAACGGGCCCAGCAACTCGGGAATCATGCTCAGCACTTCCATCATGCACGCTCCACTTCAAGGCGGCCGCTCATGGAAGCCAGCGCCGCCGTGACCGGGTGTGCTGCGGCCAGTCGCACACAGCCCACCGGCACTGTCACATCCGCCTGCGCCGTCAGTGTGATGGCGGCCGTTCCCTGACGAACCTTGACGGCTTGTCCGGCCTGCACACCGAGTTTTTCCAGGGTGGCGGCTGACATCCGGGCGGCCGGCGATACCGCATCCCGGGTCTTTTGCAGACTTGCCGCTCGCCGCACCAAGGCATCCGCAGCATAAGGCGGCACTTCGGCAATACGCTCCAGCGACGTTCCCGTAGCAGCCGCCGGCAAGGTCAGCGCAACACCGGCCACCGTGTTGTTCAACAATGTACCCACGAACTCCGGCGCCTTCGTTTCAGCCGATATTCCTGTCAATGCTTCCGCCCGCACATCTTCGCTGCTGTCCTGCTCGAAGCCTTCCAGCGACAGCAGATTGCCGAGCACGCGCAACACCTTCCAGGCCGGCCGGGTTTCGCCCAACGGCTTGACGACGGCATTGAAACTCTGCACCCGGCCTTCGGTATTCACGAAGCTGCCCGATGTTTCCGTAAAGGGCGCCACCGGCAACAGCACATCCGCATAGTCCAGGGCGGCGGCCGATTTGAACGGCGACAGGACGACCACCGTGGCGGCCTGGCGCAAGGCCGCCAGTGCCGGCTGCGGCTGGGCGCAATCGAGCTCCGGCTCGGCATGCAGCAGCAGATAACCTTTGAGCGGCTGCGCCAGCATCTGTGCGGTATTCAGGCCACCGGCCTGCGCCGTCGCTCCGGCCACATATGCCCCGACGCTGTTGGCAGCCTCACCCAGATAACCCAGCCGTGCCCCGATGATGCGTGCCAGTTGCTGTGCCAGAACATGCAAGGTGGCCGCCTCAGCGTGCTGCTGGGCGAAATTGCCGAGGAACACCGCCGCCGCTCCTTCACGACCAGACAGCAGACTTGCGGCAATGCGCTGTGCTTCGGTACCGACAGTCACCGCCGCCAGATCTGCCTCGACCGCAATTCCTTTTTGCTCAGCCGCAGCCTTGACGACCTGAGCCAGCAAATCAGGCAGCTGCGAGGGCGCAACAACCGCCTTGCCCTGCAGCCTGATGAGATTGTCGTCATCCGTCACATGCAGCAGGGAAACCTCAGCACCGCGCTTGGCGGACTGGCGCAGGCGCTGGGCCAGTAGCGGATGCTCCTTGCGCAGGAAGCTGCCGACCACCAGCACGCGGTCGAGTGCCGACACTTCGGCAATCTTCATGCCCAGCCAGGGTGCACCCTGACGCTTGCCATCGAGCGAAAAATCACTCTGACGCAGACGGGCATCGATGCTGCCGCCCAAACCACGCATCAATTTTTGCGCCAGATACAGTTCTTCCAGCGTTGCCTGCGGTGCCGCCAGCGTGCCGACGGCCGCGCCGCCGTGTGTTTTGGCAATGTCGCGGAAGGCATGCGCCACATAATCCAGTGCCCGCGCCCAATCGACTTCGTGCCACTCGCCGCCATGCTTGAGCATCGGACGAGTCAGGCGCTCAGTGGAGTTCAGTCCCTCATAGGAGAAACGATCCTTGTCGGACAACCAGCATTCGTTGATATCCTCATTGTCCTGCGGCAACACCCGCATGACCCGGTCATGCTTGACCTGGACGATCAGGTTACTGCCCAAACCATCGTGCGGGCTGATCGACTTGCGCCGTGCCAGCTCCCAGGTGCGGGCCGAAAAACGGAACGGCTTGGAAGTCAGCGCACCGACCGGGCATAGGTCGATGATATTACCGGACAGCTCGGACTCGATCGCCCCTTCGATGAAGGGCATGATCTCGGCATGCTCGCCACGATTGGCCTGACCCAGCTCCATCCGGCCGGCGATTTCCTGGGTGAAACGGACACAGCGCGTGCAATGAATGCAGCGCGTCATGTCGGTATTGACCAGCGGGCCAAGGTTCTTGTTCACCACCACACGCTTTTCTTCGTCATAGCGCGTGCCACTGCAACCATAACCAACCGCCAAATCCTGCAGCTGACATTCACCACCCTGATCGCAGATCGGGCAGTCGAGCGGATGGTTGATGAGCAGGAATTCCATCACCCCTTTCTGCGCCTTGACGGCCAGATCGGAATGGGTAAATACCTTCATGCCATTAGTCACCGGCGTGGCACAGGCCGGCATGGGCTTGGGTGCCTTTTCGACCTGCACCAAGCACATGCGGCAGTTGGCGGCAATCGACAGCTTCTTGTGATAGCAGAAGTGCGGAATATAGGTACCGAGCTGCTGCGCGGCTTCAATGACGGTGCTGCCTTCGGCGACCTGCAGCGTCTTGCCGTCGATTTCGATTTCTAGCATGACGGCCTCACATAGATCCGGCTGCCTGCGCGCTGGACTTCCGGCGCTACCAGGCATTTCTTGTTCTCGATGTGGTACTCGAATTCGTTCTTGTAGTGCTTGAGGAAGCCGCGTACCGGCATGGCGGCGGCATCACCCAGCGCACAGATGGTGCGCCCCATGATGTTTTCCGTCACGCTCATCAGAAGATCGAGATCTTCCTGACGCCCCAGACCATGCTCGATGCGATGCACGACACGGTACAGCCAGCCGGTACCTTCGCGGCAGGGCGTACATTGGCCACAGGATTCCTCGAAATAGAAGTAGGACAGCCGTTCCAGCGCCTTAACCATGCACACCGACTCATCCATGACGATCACCGCCCCCGAGCCCAGCATGGAGCCGGCCTTGGCGATGGAGTCATAATCCATGGTGCTGTCCATCATGATTTCGGCCGGCAGAACCGGTGCCGACGAGCCGCCCGGAATGACGGCCTTCAGATTCGCCCCGTTACGCATGCCGCCGCACATTTCGAGCAGCACCGGAAAGGGCGTCCCCAGTGGAATCTCATACACACCCGGCTTGTTGACGTGGCCAGACACTGAAAACAGCTTGGTACCACCGTTGTTCGGCTTGCCCAGCTCAAGGTATTTCTCACCACCATGAACGATGATCCACGGCACCGCCGCGAAAGTCTCGGTGTTGTTGATAGTGGTCGGCTTGCCATACAGACCGAAACCCGCCGGGAAGGGCGGCTTGTAGCGCGGCTGTCCCTTCTTGCCTTCGATGGATTCGAGCAAGCCGGTTTCTTCACCGCAAACATAGGCACCGTAGCCGTGGTGGGCGAACAGCTCGAAACCGAAGCCGGAGCCGAGGATGTTCTGTCCCAGAAAGCCGGCCGCACGCGCCTCATCCAGAGCCGCCTCGAAACGCTTGTAAATATCCCAGACTTCGCCGTGGATGTAGTTGTAGCCGCGCACAGCACCCATCACATAGGCACCGATGATCATGCCTTCGATGACGGAGTGCGGGTTATAGCGCAGGATGTCACGATCCTTGAAGGTTCCCGGCTCGCCCTCATCGGAGTTGCAGCACAGATACTTTTCGCCGTTGTAGTTCTTCGGCATGAAGCTCCACTTGAGACCGGTCGGGAAGCCGGCACCACCGCGGCCACGCAGCACGGATTTCTTCAGCTCGTCGATGATGGCATCCGGCGTAATCTTCTCGGCGATGATCTTCTTCAGCGCCGCATAGCCGCCACGCTGGACATAATCTTCGAGATGCCAGTGCTGGTCGCCGGTCTTCGGGTCGATGCCGGCCATGAGTATGGGCTGAAAACTCATGATGCCTTCGCCTTCAGTTCTGCCAGAAGTTTGTCAATTTCCGTTTCGGTCATGAAACTGCACATGGTGTGGTTGTTCATCAGCAGCACCGGCGCATCGCCACATGCCCCCATGCACTCGCCCTCCTTGAGGGTATACAGGCCATCCGCCGTGGTCTCGTTGAACTCGATGCCGAGTTTCTGCTTGAGATAGTCCGCCACATGCACCCCGCCCGACAAGGCGCAAGGCAGATTGGTGCACACCGTCAGCTTGAATTTGCCGACTGGCTTCAATTCGTACATGTTGTAGAAGGAAGCCACTTCATGCACGGCCATGGCTGGCATATCGAGATACTGCGCCACTTCCAGCAGTGACTCCTGCGACAGCCAGCCGCGCACTTCCTGCACGATAGCCAGCGCCGCCATGACGGCCGACTGCTTCTGGTCTGCAGGATATTTGGCGACCTCGCGGTCGATCTTCCGGGTTACGTCTTCACTCAGCATGGCTTACTTGATCACCTATCCACTTCGCCAAACACGATATCCATCGTGCCGATGATGGTCACGGCATCGGCAATCATGTGTCCCCTGGCCATCTCGTCCATCGCTGCCAGGTGATTGAAGCCTGCCGCGCGCAGCTTGACGCGATACGGTTTGTTGGCACCGTCGGAGATCAGATAGACCCCCATCTCTCCCTTGGGATGCTCGATGCCGGCATATACCTCACCCGCCGGAACATGAATACCTTCACTGAAGAGCTTGAAGTGATGAATCAGCTCTTCCATACCGTACTTCATTTTTTCGCGTGCCGGCGGTGCCACCTTGTGATTGTCAGTGATGACCGGGCCGGGATTCTGCCGCAGCCAATCGACACATTGCCGGACGATGCGCGTCGACTGACGCATTTCTTCCATGCGCACCAGATAACGGTCATAACTGTCGCCCGTTTTACCAACCGGAATATCGAAGGTCATGCGGTCATAAACTTCGTAAGGCTGCTTCTTGCGCAAATCCCATTCGACACCGGAGCCGCGCAGCATCGCTCCGGTAAAGCCCAGCTGGATGGCACGCTCGGGCGTCACCACACCGATGCCAACCAGACGCTGCTTCCAGATGCGGTTGTCGGTCAGCAAGGTTTCGTATTCGTCAACGAAGCGCGGGAAGCGGTTGCAAAAATCCTCGATAAAATCGAGCAGGGAGCCACTGCGTGCTTCGTTGAGGCGCTTCACATCTTCGGCAGACTTGAAGCGGTTGGCCTCATAACGCGGCATCTGCTCGGGCAGATCACGATAAACCCCACCCGGACGGTAATACGCACCGTGCATGCGCGCCCCGGTCACCGCTTCCATCATGTCAAAAATGTCTTCACGCTCACGGAAGGTGTAGAGCACCATGGCCATCGCACCGACGTCCAGCGCGTGGGTGCCGATGCTCAACAAATGGTTGTGAATACGGGTGATCTCGTCGAACAGCACGCGGATGTACTGGGCACGCAGCGGCACCTCGATCCCCAGCAGCCGCTCGATGGCCATGACATAGGGGTGCTCATTGACCAGCACCGGCGTGTAGTCGAGGCGATCCATATACGGCAATGCCTGCACCCAGGTCTTCTGCTCGGCAAGTTTCTCGGTCGCCCGGTGCAGCAGACCGATATGCGGATCGGCACGGACGATGACCTCGCCATCGAGCTCCAGCACCAGGCGCAGCACGCCGTGGGCGGCGGGATGCTGCGGGCCGAAGTTCAGGGTGTAATTACGGATTTCACTCATGATCGTCAATTCGCCCCAGTTGCCCCAGTCGCCCCGGTTTGACCGTAGTTTTCCTCACGGAGGATGCGCGGTGTCACTTCGCGCCGCTCGATGGTCACCGGCTGATAGACGACACGCTGCTGCTCGGCGTCGTAGATCATCTCGACATAACCGGACACCGGAAAGTCCTTGCGGAAGGGATGACCAATGAAGCCATAATCGGTCAGGATGCGACGCAGATCCGGGTGACCGGCAAACAGGATGCCGTACAGGTCAAACGCCTCGCGCTCGAACCAATTGACGTTGTGCCAGAGATTGACCAGCGAATCGACCACCGGATAACCATCATCCTCGGCAAATACCCGCAGCCGCAGACGCCAGTTGTGACGAACCGACATGAGATGCGTCACGGCAGCGAAACGCCGCCCCTGCCAGGCAGCCGACGTTCCTTCACCATAAGCCGAATAATCGACCCCGCACAGATCGATCATCTGCTCAAAATGCAGATCGGCGTTGTCGCGCAGGAGGCGTGCCACCTGCAGGTAATCCCCCGCAGCCACCTCCAGTGTCAGCTCGTCACGCGCCTCGACCAGCGAAGCGATACGACGCCCCAGCGCATATTGCAAATTCTGTTTCAGCTTGTCCAGCTTGGCGCTCATGGCAATGACAAATAAAAATGATCAGGCCCGGGCGATGGTATTCGTCCGGTGTATCTTGTTTTGCAGCTGCAGGATGCCGTAGAGCAACGCCTCGGCCGTCGGCGGACAGCCCGGCACATAGACATCGACCGGCACGATGCGATCACAGCCGCGCACCACGGAATAGGAATAGTGGTAATAGCCGCCACCATTGGCGCAGGAACCCATGGAAATCACCCAGCGCGGCTCGGACATCTGGTCATACACCTTGCGCAATGCCGGCGCCATCTTGTTGCACAGCGTACCGGCCACGATCATGACATCCGACTGACGCGGACTGGGCCGGAACATTACGCCGAAGCGGTCCATGTCGTAGCGCGACGCCGCCGCATGCATCATCTCGATGGCACAACAGGCCAGACCGAAGGTCATCGGCCACATGGAACCGGTACGCGACCAGTTGATCAGCTTGTCCAGCGACGTGGTGACAAAACCTTCCTGCAAAACCCCTTCAATTCCCATGACCCCACCTTACTCCCAGTCCAGCGCGCCCTTGGCCCAGGCATAGACATAGCCCACCAGGAGAATGCCAAGAAACACCAGCATCTCGACAAAACCAAAGAGCTTGATCGATTCGGTTGCCACGATCTCCTTGAAAATGACCGCCCATGGAAAAAGGAAGGCGATTTCCAGATCGAACAAAATGAAAATGATGGCGATGAGGTAGTAGCGCACATCGAACTTGATGCGGGCATCCTCGAAGGCCACAAAGCCGCACTCGTAAGGCGAGAGCTTTTCTGCGTAGGGGCGCTGCGGCCCCATGAGCCAGCCCAGCAGGACGGGAACCACGCCCATGACCAGACCAAGAAGGATGAAAATAAAGACAGGAAGGTAATTTTCTAGCATGAGCATGAGCATGACTACCGCGCTTGCACTGACCGCCGGCCCTGGCAACGACGAAACGATGACCAGGAACCCCACCTGCCGACCTGCCCTCAAAGCCGGCAGTCGGCATATTCCAACCCTGCAACCTACTGCACCGCCACGACGAGACCCTCGACGAGACGATGCGATGCTTCTGCAATTTCCCTAACACTGGTGCCGACGGTGAGACTCGAACTCACACGGCTCTCGCCACTACCCCCTCAAGATAGCGTGTCTACCAATTTCACCACGTCGGCAATTTGTTCCTGATCGCTCCTGCCAGACCGTCGGGCAAGCCAAAACCACCTTGCCACCCTGCGACCCAGACACTCCGATCGAAGCAGAAGATTATACGACTCCTATAACGTTTTTCAATGGAGGGAACAGCAAATTTTTATATTCCAACCCGTCAGACTGAGGCTGCCGACCTTACTTCGGAATGTCGCCGGCCTTGGAATCCGGGGCCGGGGCGGATGCCGGTGCTGCCGGGGTTGCAGCGCCCGCTGCCGCCGGGGCACCCGTGGTTGCCGGGGCAGAAACCGGGGCGGCTGCCCCCTTGGCCACATCCAGCACACTGGCAGCGGGTTTGGCGCGATTCGTCGCCATGTAGCTCAAACCCAGACTGGTCATGAAAAAGACGGCCGCCAGAACGGCCGTCGTGCGCGACAGGAAATTGGCCGAGCCTGTCGCACCGAACAGACTGCCTGAAGCGCCGCCGCCAAATGCCGCGCCCATGTCGGCCCCCTTGCCATGCTGCAACAACACCAGACCAATGATGGTCAGTCCCACCAACAGATGCACCGTCAGCGCCAGCGGATACAAAAAATCATGCATTTAGACTTCCCTTATCTTTCCCAAACAAACATGGAACCACGAATCCGGCAACCCTGATCCAGCACAACACAGGCTCAGGCTGCCGCGCAAATGGCCAAAAAATCCGCCGCCACCAGCGCGGCACCACCAATCAATCCACCATCGATATCCGGCATGGCAAACAGCTCCTGCGCATTCCCCGGCTTGACGCTGCCGCCGTACAGAATCTGCAACTGCTGCGCCACCGACGCATCCCCGGTCGCCACACGCGCCCGGATCAGTGCATGCACTTCCTGCGCCTGCTGTGGTGTAGCCGTCTTGCCAGTGCCTATCGCCCACACCGGCTCATAAGCCACCACTGCCCGCCCCAGTGCCGCAACACCGGAGCTATTCATCACCGCTTCGAGCTGGCGGGTCACCACTGTGCTCATCTGCCCCGCCTCACGTTCAGCCAGCGTCTCGCCGACACACAGCACCGGTGTCAAACCAGCCGCCAGCGCCGTCTTGAACCGGGCGGCCACGGCCGCATCAGTTTCGCCATACAGCGCCCGTCGCTCGGAATGCCCGACCAGCACATAGCGGCAGCCGAATTCCAGCAGCATCGAAGCCGACACCTCGCCGGTATAAGCACCCTGCGCCTGTTCGGACACTGTTTGTGCTCCCCAAGCCAATGGGCTGCCCGTCAGCAAAGCCTGCGCCTGCGCCAGATAGGGAAAAGGAACACACACCGCCACCTCGGCACGCGGCGGATGCGCCACCAACCCGGACACCACCGCCCCCAGCAAAGCCTGATTGGCCGCCAGACTACCGTGCATCTTCCAGTTGCCCGCAACAAGCTTGGTACGCATGCCAAAACTTCCCGATCCGGATAAACGTCGGATTATAAAAGCCGTCCGCCATCAGGGTCAAACAACTCCAGCGCCACGATCAGTGCCACTCCAGCGCCGACAGCAACGCACACCATGGCAGCCTCCCACGCCGCGACACGCCAAAGAACGCCTCCGCACAACGCCTATAATCCGCCGTACCCTGACGGTGGTGCCGCTGCCTGCCGGCGCTTCCGTACCGTTTCGTGCCGCATTGACTGCATGTACCGCATGTACCTCTCGTACTTCCAGCTCACCGAGCCGCCCTTCTCGATTGCGCCCAACCCGCGCTATCTCTACCTGAGCCAGCGCCATCAGGAAGCACTGGCACACCTGCTCTACGGCATCCGTGGCGAGGGAGGCTTCGTCCTGCTGACAGGTGCCATCGGTGCCGGCAAGACCACCGTCTGCCGCTGCCTGCTTGAACAGATTCCAGAACACTGCGCCGTCGCCTACATCTTCAATCCCAAACTGTCCGTCACCGAACTGCTGGCCACCATCTGTCACGAGTTCGGCATCGACTGCCCGGCCGACGAAACCAGCATCAAGAACTTCATCGACCGTATCAACGCCTATCTGCTCGCCAGCCACGCCCAGGGACGCAGCAACGTGCTGATCATCGACGAAG
The DNA here is from genome assembly GCA_018062105.1 of Sterolibacterium sp. Classification (GTDB taxonomy): domain Bacteria; phylum Pseudomonadota; class Gammaproteobacteria; order Burkholderiales; family Rhodocyclaceae; genus Sterolibacterium. The sequence goes on from JAGOSV010000038.1 coordinate 11,374, forward strand.
CCCAGAACCTCGCCCCCGACGTACTCGAACAGATGCGTCTGCTGACCAACCTGGAAACAAACCAGCGCAAGCTGTTGCAAATCATCCTGATCGGCCAGCCCGAGCTGGCCAGCCTGCTGGCTCGCCCCGGCCTGACCCAGCTAGCCCAGCGCATCGTCGCCCGCTACCACCTCGAGCCACTGTCACAAGATGAAATCCGGGCCTATCTACAACACCGGCTGGCCATTGCCGGCAGCCAGCGCCCCCTGATTCCCCCGGCGTTACACGGCCTGCTGTACCGCCTCAGCGGTGGTGTGCCCCGCCTCATCAATGTTCTGTGCGACCGTGCCTTGCTGGGCGCCTACGCCCAAGGCAAAGACCAGGTCGACCGCACCACCCTGTTGCAGGCTGCCCGCGAAGTGCTGCCTGGCCGGCCACGCCGCAATCGTCTGCCCCCCGCCCTGACTCGCTGGCTGCCCCAGCCCCGACCAGCTCTCTTCTCTTTTCTCCTCATTGCCCTGTTGCTGGCACTCATCCTGTTGGCCACTTCCCGCCTTCCGGCCCACTGACCCCGCCCGACAAGAACCTGCGCCATGTCCTTCATCCTCGACGCCCTGCGCAAATCCGAGCAGATGCGCCTGTCCCAAAGCGGGGCTCCGCTCCTGTCGGCCAGTGGCCCGGAACCCGTACATCGCTCGCCCCCCCGCCTGCTCATCGTGCTGGCTGCCCTGCTGCTGCTGACTACCGGCGTGGCACTCGGCCTGCTCTACCCGGTAACCCACCCGGAACCAGCGCAATCCCCACCGCCCCTGCCTACCTCCACCATCATCACTCCGCCCCCTGCCCAGACCACGCCTTCTGCGCCCTCGCCAGCGCCCTCCTCCCCGGCCATTGCCATTGCCACCGCCTCTGCCCGCCACGCCGCGCCTCATTCTACGACGCAGACAGCCACTGCCCCGATCGCTCCAGCAGCCCCATTGCCCCGCCTCGACGAGCTGCCCGCCCCCCTGCAAGCCCAGTTGCCCAAGCTCTCGATTGCAGCACATGCCTACTCGAAAACCCCGGCAAAACGCTTCGTCTTCATCAATGACCGCATGCTGCACGAAGGCGACACCCTGATGCCGGAATTGCGCCTGGAACAGATCACCCCCGACGGCATGATCTTCAACTACCAGGGCCAGCGCTTCGAACACGGCCTGCAACCATGAACCCCACCTCACCGACAGCTCCGCAAGATGCCGGCAGCCCCCCGGTATCACCCACCCTGCGCCTGCGCCATTTCCTCGATCCGCGCGGCCATCATGCCGGTGATTTCTGGGGTGCCCTGGCCGCCATGCTGGTAGCCCTGCCCTCATCCATCGCCTTCGGTGTCAGCATCTACGCCCTCCTGGGCACCAGCCATGTCGCTACCGGTGCCCTGGCCGGCATGATCGGTGCTGCCGTCATCGGCCTGGTGGCGGCCCTGTTCGGCGGCACCGAGCGACTGGTCAGCGCCCCCTGCGCCCCGGCCGCTGCCGTGCTGGCCGCCTTCACCGTCGAGCTGCTGCAACAAGGCACCCCTCCGGAAACCATCCTGCTACTGCTGGCCATGCTGGGCATCCTCAGCGGCCTCGTACAGATCCTCTTCGGTCTGGCCAAGCTCGGCCGCCTCATCAACTACATTCCTTATCCCGTCGCCAGCGGCTATCTCAGCGCTGTCGGCGTCATCATCATCACCAGCCAGCTACCCAAATTACTCGGCACCCAGGCTGGCACCCCCTGGTACCAGCCGCTGCTAAGGCCCTGGACCTGGGATATGCACAGCCTCACCATTGCGGCCGTCACCATCGTGGTCAGCCTCATCGCACCGCGGCTGACCCGCAAGATTCCCGGTGTCATCCTCGGCATCCTGGCCGGCGTGCTCACCTACTTCGCCCTGGCCAGCCAGAACCCCGCCCTGCTCGAAGTAGACAACAACCCACTGGTCATCGGCCCGCTCGGTGCCGCCACAGAACTCCATCTGGCCGGTCTGGGCGAACGCTGGCGCAATCTCGGCGGCCTGCCGCTGGGCCAGGTAGCGGCCCTGTTCGGCAACGCACTGACCCTCGCCATCCTGCTGTCCATCGACACCCTCAAGACCAGCGTCATGCTCGACCAACTGACACGCAGCCGCCACAACCCCAACCGCGAGCTGATCGCCCAGGGACTGGCCAACACCCTGTCGGCCGCACTGGGCGGCATGCCCGGCTCCGGCACCTCCGGGCCGACACTGATCAATCTCACCAGCGGCGCACAAAGCCGCGTCTCCGGCATCCTGGCCGGCCTGCTGTCGCTGATTGCCGCCCTGTTGCTGGGCTCGCTGATGGCCTGGCTGCCGGTGGCCGCCCTGGCCGGCATCCTGCTAATGATCGGCCTGCGCATGATCGACCGGGAGCCGCTGCGTTTCATCGAATCCAGCGCCACCGTACTCGATTTCATCGTTGTCCTGGCCGTCGTCCTGGTGGCTGTCAATAACGGCCTGATCGCCGCCACCGGTATCGGCGTGGCGCTGGCCGTCTTCCTCTTCGTGCGCGAACAGACTGGCAGCTCCGTCATCCACCACAAAATCTACGCCAACCAGACCTCCTCCACCTGGCACCGCCCGGAAACCGAACGCCAGATCCTCGCCCAGAAAGGCGACCAAGCCGTCATCTTCGAGCTGCAAGGCAGCCTGTTCTTCGGCACCACGCGCAAGCTCTACACCCACATCGAACCCGAGCTAGCCACCCGCAGCTATGTCGTGCTCGACTTCCGCCGTGTCCAATCACTCGATGTCACCGCCGCCCAGATGCTGCGCAACATCCGTGACATCCTGCAAGAACACAGCGGCTTGCTGCTGCTCAGCGGTGTCGCCGAGCGCCTGCCCAATGGTCGCAACCTGCGCGAATTCCTCGAACAGACCGGCGTGCTGCCCCTGTCCGGCAGCGATCATGAAACAACCGGCATCCTGCGTTTTGACGAATTGAATGACGCCATCGAGTGGGTCGAGGACCGGCTGCTGGGTGACCACGACACCCCCGCGCAGGACGAACCTCTAATGCAATTGCAAGAAATGGAGCTCTTCCACAAACGCAAGGATGAAACCCTCAAGGACCTCGAAAGCCGCATGACGCAACGCCACTACAAGGCCGGTGAAACCATCTACGCCCGCGGCGAGGCCGGCCATGAAGTCTTCTGGATCCGCCGTGGTGCGGTACGTATCTTCGCCCCGCTGGGCGCTGGCCGGATGCGCCATGTCGCCAGCTTCGGGCGGGGCGATTTCTTCGGCAGCCTGGCCTTTCTCGACAACAACCCCCACGACAACGACGCCATCGCCCTGACCGATACCGATGTCTATGCCCTGTCACGCGAGCAGTTCTACAGCATCGCCGAAGAACACAAAAAACTGGCGCTCAACCTCGTCATGGCCCTGGCCCGCGCCCTCTCGCTGCGGCTGCGCCATGCCGAAAGCGAGCTGATCCTGCTGCGCGAATACTGAACCAGCCCATCTCATTCCGGCCACCATTCCGACCGCCCCACCATGACACCCCAAGTCGCCAGCCAACAAACATGTATTGCACATGCAGTTTTTTAAGCTCATAATTTGCGCCTTTTCAACCCAGCAAAGGACTGATCATGGCCTGCAACCACACCGACCCTTCCGCCCTCTACCCGTTTGACGCTCGCGGCATTGCCAAGCGCTTTCGTCACGCTGCCATCTTCGGCGCACTCGATGCCCTGATGCCGGGCGAGACCATGCGCTTTTGCAACGACCACGATCCCATTCCGCTGCTCAACCAGCTCAATCAGCGCTATGGCGCCCAGGTCGAAATCCTCTACCAGCAGCGCGTCCCTGGCGAAATCGTCATCGACTTCATCAAGAAGTAAGCGCCTCACCGTCACCCCATGCCCGTCCTGCCGCTGTTCGCCATCAATGCCCTCATCATGATGGCGGCCGCTGCCGGCGGGCTATGGCCGGCAATGGCTCCGGACTGGCCGCGTCCGGCTCTCACCCATGTCGCCCTGGGACTGGGCATCCTGCCGCTGATTCTGGCGGCCATGAGCCATTTCGTCCCGGTACTCACCCGCAGCCGGGCCACCCTGCCACACACCCTGTCCCTCGTTCCGCTGCTTGCCTGGCTGGCGGCTGTTCTCCTGATCGGCAGCTTGTCTGGCGATCTACCCGGCCCGGCTCCGCGCCATCTGGCCTTCCTGCTGGCTTTTTCCGCCACCGCTGCCCTGCTGGTCTGGATCGAGCTGCGCCGCCGTCACACCGTTGGCCAGCCACATCCGGGGCTGTACTGGTATGTCGCGGCCCTGCTCTGCCTGGGCCTGGCTCTACTGGCCGTGCCGCTGATGAATGTCTGGCCGGCCCACTACCGCGCCTTGCGCCTACTGCATCTACATCTCAACCTGCTGGGCTTCGTTGGCCTGACCGCCCTGGGCACCTTGCAGGTACTGCTACCCACCACCCTTACCCAGCCCGACCCGCAGGCCGCACAACGATTGCGACCAGGTGCCGATCTGAAATTCGCCCTGGCCGGCACCCTGCTGATCGCCCTGGGGGCAGCCATCGCTCCTTTGCTCAGCCTGCCCGGAGTTGCGCTCTACCTGATTCCGCCACTGCGCATGCTGCTGCACTGGCAACGCCGCTACGCCCGGCGTCTGTGGTCTGGCTCTGCGGCGGCCACCACGCTGACTCTGGCTGCCCTGGGCCTGATCGGTCTGCTGCTGCTGGCCTGTGGCCACGCCGCCGGCCTGCTCGACGCCGGCCTGCTCCTGCCGGCCTTCCTGCTGGCCTTTTTGCTACCACTGGTAAGCGGCACCGTCAGCCAGCTGCTACCCGTCTGGCTGCGCCCCGGCCCGCAACGTGCCTGGCATGAGGAAGTCCGTGCCAGCCTCGGCCAGTGGGCCGCCATGCGCAGCGCACTGATGGTCGCCGGGGGCTGGCTGCTGGCTCTCGATCAGAGCGCAGGCCTGGGGCTGGCCGCTGCCGGGATCCTCCTGCTGATCCTCGGCTTTCTGCGAACGATCCCCCTCCTGCGCTCGGCTCCTGTGCTGTCGTGACGCTCAATTCACGGTCACATACACCGAGCTTTGCACGCCCTGCGGTGTCTTGACCAGCAACTCAGCCGTTCCTGCCGGATAAGTACCCGTCCCGGTACAGGCGCTGCCGCCATCAACGGTCACCCCCAGGCGCGTCCCGCCAGCATGGCTGGAATCCTCCACCGGCGTGCCAGATACCGTCAGCGTCGCTGCTGCCGGCGTTGAGGCCGGCTCCGTGTACGTCACGCTACTCGTTCCGACCGTCACCTGCGTACCAGCCGGCATGGGATTGTTGTTACGGTCCATCAACCAAAAACCAAACGTCCGTGTGCAACGGCTGCCCATGGCAAAGTTGGTCTGCGACAGCTTGGGCGACGAACCCGACAGCACGATGACCCGGCTGCGCCGCACATAAGCCTTGCCCCAGATGCCGCCACAGGTATTTTCCCGGCTCAGCGCACTGGCGTAATCCGCCGGTAATGCGGCCGTTCCGCCATTGACATTGCGCGTCAGGCAGGCCACCGGCGTGCTGGCCGGTGCAAAATTCAGGTATTGCTCACGCAGATTGGGCTGGGTCGGACTGGAATCCCACACGCCGGTTTCATTGGCATCGACATACGGATCGCCAAGATCGTAGAAGGTTTCTCCTGTGTCATAAATATTGTTGCCATTGGCATCGATGAAGCTTATCTCGCCCACGGTATAAGCCAGCACCGTCACCCGGCCATTCTGCACGAACAGCGGGGTGCCGCCGCTGTCGGTGATGGGGCTCCCGCTGCCATCGACGGCTGCTACCGCGCCCTGGGGCTGGGCCGTGGTGATTTCGCCCTGTGGCCGGTACTGGGCACTCTTGAAGGTCACCGAACAGGTGCCCGCCGTGGTGGTACAGGACGGCGTGATCTGCCCACCTTCGGCAATGAAATTGATGGCCGTGCCATTGGGCACCGGATTGCCCATGCGGTCAGAAGCGATAACCATCAAAGTCGTACCGACACCGTCATACGACCAGCCTTCGATGTTGGACGTCTGCACCGACAGCGAAAAGCCATTCTGTGCCGGCAGTCCGGTAGCGATGGTCAGGACATTGGACTGACTGACCACACCGGCCACTCCAGTCAGGCTGGCCACCACCGAAACCGGCGTTGGTACCGTACCAGAGCTGATCGTCGTGGCCACCTCGCCGTTGACATCGGAGACGGCCGCAGCCGGTGTCAGGGTAATACCGCCTGCCGCATTGGCCGGCAGCAGGCCAAAGCTGACTGACACGCCGGATTTGCCGTTGCCGGCCGCATCCACCACCTTGAACTTGACCACAGCAGACTGGGCCAGTGCCGCCCCGCCGCCCTTGATGCCAATAGTGGTGGGACTGGCTGCCACGAACTGCAGATTATTGGCCGCTGGCAGGGCAACGGACACGGTAGTGCTGGCGGTTGCCGCACCGACCGCAGCCGTGATGGTGTCTGCGGCCGCGCCGCAGTTGTTGTCCTGGTAGGTGGTGGTAGCCACGCCATTGATCGCCAGTACCGGGCTGCTCAGGCTGGCCTTGCCGCTGCTGCTGCAGGATGAAGAGAAACTGACCGCTATCGGTGCCGTCGTGGCCGCACCATTGATGCGTACCGGCACCGTCACGACCGTGCTGCCATAAGCCGAGATGATGGATTGCCCCAGGGTCGGCGTCCCCAGGCTAACCGTCGCCGCATTCACCGCCACGCCCAGAGGCGGGCTGGTGTAGGTGGTGCTGCCACTGCTGCCGGCCAGGCTGGTCGCCGCCGTCAGGGTCGTTGCCCCGGCAGAGGCCGCACTGACTGCATCCAGACGCACGCTGGCCTTGCCGCTGCTGTCCGTCAGTGCTGTGGCAGAAGACGGGGTGAACGTCAGCAGCGCCGTGCTGGCAGATGCAAAACTGACCACACTGCCAGCTACCGGTGCCCCCAGCTCATCTCGAATCGTTGCCACGGCATACACCGGGCTGCCATAACTGACTGCTGCCGTCTGGTTCGTACCACTCTCCGGCAGCCCCGTCACCAATGCCAGGGTCACGGCTGGCCCGGTCGCCGTCTGCGGTGCCAGCGTATTGACGGCCAGACCACGCGCCGCACTGGTGTAGCTGACCTGGGTCGTTGAACCACCGGCCGCTGTGGCCATGCTGGCACTGGCGGTCACGCTCGTGGCTCCGGCCAGCGTCCGGCTGGCCGCTTCGATACGGATCGAAGCAACACCATAAGCATCGGTCAAGGCGGTAGCCGAAGCGGGGTTGAATACCACCATCGCCGCAGACGTAGCGCCGGAGCCGCCGGAGCCAGCAGAGCCAGCGGAAGAACCGGCAATGGCAAAGCTCACCACCGTATTGGCAACCGGCGCGCCATTGGCCGCCCTGAGCGTGACCACGGCATACACCGGGCTGCCCCAGCTGACAGCAGACACGCCATTCGTGCCGGTGGCTGGCAAGCCCGCCACCAGACTCAAGGTCACCGACGGCACACTCGTCCCGGCACTATTGACGGCCACTCCCAGCGGTGCACTGACATAGCTCGCCGTACTGTCCGTACTGCCCGCAGCCGGTGGCAGGCTGACACTGGCGCTGACCGTGGTCGCCCCCACCGTGCTTTGATCCACTGCATTGATACGGACAGAGGCCACGCCGTTGCTGTCCGTCAGGGCCGTGGCCGCCTCGAACACCAGCATCGAACCGGCGGTGGCAAAACTAACCACAGTGTTGGCAACAGGCGCGCCGCGCTCATTGCGCACCGTCGCCATGAGATAAGCCGGCGTCCCGTAGCTCACGGCCGTCACCCCGTTGGCTGCCGTCACCGGCAAGGCACTGCCCAGAGCCAAAGTCACACTGGGCGTCCCCGTTCCGCTACTCCCTCCCGTACCGACATCTCCCGAGCCGCCTCCCAGACAAGCCGACAAAACCAGTGCGCTCACGCACACACCCAGCCATCCCCACACTTTGCGCAGCTTTGCCATGAACGAACCGCTCCCGATTGACGGTGAATAGGTTTGTTATTATGTCAGAGCCTTAAACCCTAAAGATACTGCGAAGTACCGGCCTTTTCCCCTCGCTCATCCGCGCCTCTCCCGCCACGGCCGGGAGCGTTTCGCGCGCATAATCTGCCTGATGCCCTACTTCCCCAAAGGTTTCCCTTACCGGCGTTCTCTACGACACAGCCCCTGCCTCGCCAACCACGCCGCCCCTTCTCTCCCTCGCCCTTGCACGAACCAGGATCGACCATGACCACTGCCTATCTGGAACATTTCGGACTGACCCGCCCTCCTTTTCAGGTCAGGCCCGACCCGGACTACTTCTTCGCAGACAGCCGGGCAGGTGAAATTCTCGATGCACTGCTGCAAGCGGCCAAACACTCTGAACACCCAGGCAGCATCGTTGTAGCCGACATCGGCTGTGGCAAAACCCTGCTGGCACGGCAGCTGGCACGCCGTCTGCCGGAAGACATCAAGCCCCTGCTGCTGAGCTTCCCCTGTCTAGGACGCGACGACCTGCTCGATGCCCTGGGCAGCGAACTGCGTCTGACCGACCTGTCCGCCGACAGTGACACCAAACGTTTCGCACTCCAGCAAGCGCTGCGCGAACAACGTGCGCATGGCCAGCGGCCGCTGCTCATCATCGACGAAGCGCACACCCTGCCGGCTGAATCCCTCGAAGAAGTCATCGCCCTGCTCCATCCCGAGCCCCAGGACACCCTGGCCGGCCTGGTGCTGATCGGTCAGCCCGGGCTCGACACCCTGCTGACGGATCCCCGCCTGCGGCGCATCCAGGACGATCATGCCCCGCGTTTCGACCTGACCCCGTTCTCACGGGCCGAAGTCGCCGCCTACATCGACTACCGTCTGGCCACCTCCGGCAGGCAAGGCGAGCCCCTCTTCACCGAAGCGGCACTCGACCTGATCAGCAAGGACTCCAGCGGTCGTGCCCTACGCATCAACCTGCTGGCCGACCTGGCACTGCAAGCCGCTGCTGCGGAAGATGCCGCACAAGTCGACAAGCCGCATGTCCGACAAGCCCTGGCCCACCTGCCCGAAGCCGTGCCGCTCGCCCACGACTGGGTGCAGGAAGAAGCCCCCCCAGCCCGGACGCGCCGTCTGCCTCTGGTTGGTGGTCTGGCAGCCCTGGTACTGGTCGGCAGCGCCGTCTGGGCCTACAACGCCACCCGGAGCCACGCCCCAACCCCCGCCACCCCGCCCGCGCTGGCCAGTGCCGCTCACACCCAACCTACCCAGCCCCAGACCGAACATCAGCCGCCTGCAACAACCCCCGCCAGCGACACGGCCAACCATCCTGCCGTACCCACCGCTGCCACCACTGCCACCGCCGCACCACCTGTGCCCAGCCACGCCCCGCTGCAACTGGCTGCCGCAGCCAGCACAACCCCGGCACCCTCCTCTGCCGCCGCGCCCGCAGCCACAACCGCTGCCATCAAGGACAAAAACAAAAAAGCCGAAAAAACTGGTAAAGCCCCAAGCCCCCCACCAGCCACCCAGACCCAGACACCCAGCAAGACCGTGGCCTCGGCAGCGCAGGCAGCCCCGGCAACCCCACCTGCCGCCCACAAGCCCGCCACCACCCAGACAGCCCAGGCCAGCCCGGCACCCCGCCCCCACAGCACTCCATCCCAGGCCGCTGCCCCGGCGCTCAAGCTCGACGGCGAACTGGCCTCGGTGCAGCGTGTCATCCCCTTCGCCGTCTCGATGACCCGCCTCGGGCCTAAAGGACACCAGGCCTTCGCCGAAATCGTGCCGCTGGCGAAAAAAGCCGAACGCGTCAATGTTCGTGGCCGCACCGACAGCTCCGGCAACCGGGAAGAAAACCGTCGGCTGGCCAAGGCCCGCGCCACAACCGTACTGAGCGCCTTTGTCCACGAAGGTGTGGCGCGCAAAAAACTCAAGGCGACCTACTGCACCCGCTGCTTCATCGCCTCCAATGACACCGCCGACGGCCGCCGCACCAACCGCCGCGTCGACATCGAAGTCATCATGCCGGCCAAGCTGGCGCTGCGCCTGCCCAGGCCGGTCTACTCCGCCCCCGATGTCGACAACGGACCGGTGCTGCTGGCCCGTCTCGATGATCGTTATCTGGGCTTTGGCCAACGTCGCTGACCTACCGGAAAAACACCGTGTCCCTGCTCTATCAACAACATTTCAGCCTGGAAAAACCGCCTTTCCAGATCACGGCAGACACCGATTATTTCTTCTCCGGCAGCAAGCGCGGCGAGCTGCTGCAAGCCCTGCTGCATGTTGCCTGCCATGATGAAGGCATCGTCATCGTGGTGGCCGAGGTCGGCAGCGGCAAAACCCTGCTGGCCCGTCAGATGCTGGCCGCCCTGCCTGACGGAATCACCACCGTCTACCTCGCCAACCCCTGCTTCAGCCGCGACGAAATTCTCAGCGCCATCGGCCGCGACCTGGGCATGGGCGAACTGCCGGACTCCATCGAAAGCAAGCTGGCGGCCCTGCATCAGGAGCTTCTGCGTCGCCATGCCAATGGCGAGCGCGTCCTGCTGGTCATCGACGAGGCCCACGCCATGCCGGCCGAATCACTGGAAGAAGTTCGTCTGCTGTCCAACATCGAAACCGGCCAGCACAAGCTGGTCAACATCCTGCTCTTCGGCCAGCCGGAGCTCGACACCCTGCTGGCCGAGCCCCGCCTGCGCCAGGTACGCGACCGCGTCATCCACCGCTTCGAGCTCACCCCTTTTTCGCGCGATGATGGCCAGGCCTACATCGACCATCGCCTGCGTATCGCCGGCTGGCGCGGTAGCCACCTGTTCAGCCGCAGCGCCCTTGGCCTGCTGCTGAAATCCTCCGGCGGACGTGCCCGACGCATCAACCTGCTGGCCGACAAATCACTGCTGGCCGCCTATGCCGGAAATGCCCGGCAAGTTGCCCGCACCCACGTCCAGAGCGCCCTGCGCGAACTATCCCCCAACCTATCGACCACGCCGCGAACACTGTCTCCTGGCCTAAAATTCGCCGCCATTGCTGCCCTCATCCTGACACTGGCCCTGCTACTCCTGCTGGCCGGCTACCGGCTGCGCGATGCTGCGCCCCTCCTGTCGGCAGCCCACCCCCCGGAACAACCCTCTCTGCTCACCTCATCCGGCACTTTACGGCCATTGTGTCCGACCACGCAGCCCGTCATAATCACCGGTTGCTTCACACCTGAATCATTTATGTTCGTCGCATCATGAGCCTGCCCGCACCCATCCCTGCAATTCCTGCTGCGCTGCCCCCCGGCGGCGCCCGCCTTTGCTGGCTGGCCATGCTGCCTCTCCTGGTTGCGCTGGCCGGCTGCGCCAGCCCACCCACAGCCCCATCCGACCATCATCTCCTCCCGCCGCCGGCCACCACCGGCAGCCCACCCGAATTCGCCACCCTGCCGCCCCTGCCGCCCACCCCCAGACCCCAGGCCAAACCTGAGCTCTACAGCGTCGTCGTGCATAACATCGAAGTGCAATCCCTGCTGTTCGCCCTGGCACGCGATGCCAAGGTCAATATCGACGTTCACCCCGACATCAAGGGCACGGTCACCATGAACGTGCTCGATCAGACCCTGCCGGAAATTCTCGACCGCATCGCCAGCCAGGTCGACATGCGCTACGAATTCAGCGGCAAGAATCTCTCCATCCTGCCCGACACCCCGTTCCTGAAAAACTACCGCATCGACTACCCCAACATCCTGCGCAATGCCCAGAGCACGGTCAGCACCTCGACCAATCTCGGCGCTTCCGGCACCTCACCCGGAGGAGGAGGCAGCGGCGGTGGAAGCAGCGGCAACAATGCCTCCACCACCACCGTCACCAACACCAGCAACAACCGCTTCTGGGAAACTCTAGTGGCCAACCTGCGCGACCTGCTGCGCGAAACCGACAAGATTCTGCCGGAAGGTTCGAGCGAAACCATCACCGAGCAAAGCGGCCAGCAGACCGCCGTCCCCCAGCCCGGCCAGCCAGCCACGACCACCACCACGACCGGCCGCACCGCCCGCAGCGAACCGCTGCCCGCGCAGCTGACCCAGCAAGGCACCTCCGTCGTCCGGCGCACCACCTTCCGTGAAGCCGCCTCAGTTATCGTCAATGCCGAAAGCGGCCTCGTCAGCATCCGCGCCACGGCACGTCAGCACGAAAAAATCCGCGAATTCCTCGAAGGCATCCTCAGCAGCGCCCGCCGTCAGGTACTGATCGAAGCGACCATCGTCGAAGTCGACCTGTCCGACCGCTTCCAGCAGGGCATCGACTGGTCGGCCGTGCGCAAGATGGGCAGCAGCAG
>JAGOSV010000039.1 GCA_018062105.1 Sterolibacterium sp.
ACACCTCCGCGCCAATGATATTGCCCACTCCGGGTGAGAAAGTAGGTCAGCGCCAGACTCCCAACACCACACCAAAGCCCTCGAAAGAGGGCTTTGGCGTTTCTAAATATCGAAAATCGCCGGAATTGTCTGAGGCTAGGGTTTTTGCCGGTATCTTTGTGTTTCTGCTTTCCCGTCCTTCACGTCCTTCCCTGAAATTCTTGCTGTTTGCGAGGAGACCACGATGCCCGCTCTGTTGCCCGATGTCGATCCTGATGGTCTGTTGGAATATTCGGTGGTCTATACGGACCGTGCCCTGAATCACATGTCGCAGTCTTTCCAGCAGGTGATGCGTGATATTTCCGCCGCACTGAAGGTGGCGTATGGTGCCCAGACGGCAATTGTGCTACCCGGTAGTGGCAGCTTTGGCATGGAGGCCGTGGCACGCCAGTTTGCCCAGGGCAAGCGCTGTCTGGTGGTGCGCAATGGCTGGTTCAGTTACCGCTGGTCACAGATTTTTGCTGCGGGCAGTATCCCTGCTGCCGAGCGGGTACTGAAGGCACGCCCCGTCGAAGCGGGCGCCGAGGCATTTTTTGCGCCACCGCCCATCGATGAGGTGCTAGCCGAAATCCGGACATTCAAGCCGGACCTGGTGTTTGCAGCGCATGTTGAGACGGCTTCGGGCATCATGTTACCGGAGGGCTACATCCGCCAGATGGCGGCAGCCGTGCATGAGGTGGGCGGCATGATGGTGCTTGATTGCATTGCCTCGGGTACGGTCTGGGTGGATATGACGCAATGCGACGTAGATATCCTCGTCAGCGCACCGCAAAAGGGCTGGTCGGCACCGGCCTGTTGTGGCTTGGTCATGCTCTCGCCGCGTGCCCGGGCACGCCTGGAGGATACGAACAGCAGCAGCTTTGCTCTGGATCTGCGCAAGTGGCTGGACATCATGCTCAGTTATGAGCGGGGTGGCCATGCTTATTACACCACTCTGCCGACGGATGCCTTGCGGGTCTTGCGGGATGTGATGGTGGATATGTTCGAGTATGGCTTCGATAGGTTGCGTGTCGAGCAGTTGGAGTTGGGGCAGCAGGTGCGCGAATTGTTACGGCAGCGAGGCTACAAGAGCGTGGCCGCGCCGGGCTTCGAGGCACCTGGAGTTGTTGTCAGCTACACCTGGGATGACGAGGTGCATAACGGCAGAAAATTTGCCCGGGCAGGGGTGCAGTCTGCTGCTGGTGTGCCGCTGGCCTGTGATGAGCCAGAGGGGTTCAAGACTTTCCGTATTGGTTTGTTCGGGCTGGACAAGCTGCGCCATGTGGAACGTACGGTGCAGAATCTGGCGCGGGCGCTGGATACCCTGAGCGATTGAGGCGGTTGCAGAGGGTTCTCTGGCATGGCTGATGTGGATGAGGTCGTCGCGACCCTGTTCTCTCCTTTTGCGACAGCGCATCTTGCCTGGCCACAAAGTGGTGAGGTTCTGTTTCTGCGGGCAAGGCCAGGCGCGGCTGATGCTGTAGGACAGGAATGTCTCCGGCCTGGTCTGTATTGCAGTCAGACCTTCAAGCCGTATGCCGATGCCTTGCAACGGGCGGGGGCACGCTGCCTGGCTTCCGGAGAATGGCAACAGCGGCGCTGGTCGCTGGTGCTGCTGTTGTTGCCACGCTATCGTGATGAGGCGCGTACCTTGCTGGCACAGGCCTGGCAACAGACGCTGGACGGTGGGATATTGATGGCCTGTCAGGCCAATAACGAAGGGGCACGCAGCGGTGAAGCCGATCTGGCGCGTCTGGCGGGCGATGTCCAGAGTCTGTCGCGACGCAAGTGCCGGGTGTTCTGGGCAGTGGTGGATGCCACCCGCGGAGATGCTGGCCTGCGGGCGGACTGGAGGGCACTGGATACGCCGCAGCGGATTTCGGATGGGCAGGGGGGGCATTTGCTGACGCGCCCCGGTTTGTTTTCCCGGGCGCATGTCGATCCCGCTTCGGCACTGCTGGCGCGTTGTTTGCCGGTAGACCTGGCCGGACGGGGGGCAGACCTGGGGGCGGGGTATGGTTATCTTGCCGTCGAGGTGGCGCGGCGCTGTCCGGCGGTTCGCGTGCTGGATCTGTATGAGGCGGAAGCGCGGGCGCTGGAATTGGCACGGCAAAATCTGTCGATACAAGTCGCCTCATTACCCGGGGCAAATGCTGGGGCAGTTTCTGGATCGCCAGGATTGACGGCGGAATTTCATTGGCATGATGTGACGGCAGGGTTGCCCAAGGCGGGCTGTTATGACTTTATCGTCAGCAATCCACCATTTCATCAGGGACGCAGCGATGCGCCGGAAATTGGCCAGGCATTTCTGGTGGCGGCAGCACGCGGTTTGCGTGAAGGAGGGCGGTTCTGGCTGGTTGCCAATCGTCATCTGCCGTATGAGCAGACGTTACAGCGCCACTTCCGGCGGCTGCGGCAGATTTGTGATGAACAGGGATACAAGGTGATCGAGGCTGTCCGGTGAGTGAAGGTAAAACAATGGTGAAACTGGTCAAGCTGCTGGCCAATCTGGGCTATGGCAGCCGCCGTGAGGTGACCCGCATGCTGGATAACGGCTGGGTGAGTGGATGGGCGGGACAGGTTTTTGATAGTGATGACAGTATCGATCTGGCCGATCGTGCCGCTTATGCGGCGCTGCGTATTGATGATGAGCCCGCGGATCCGGCACCAGGCATGGTGCTGATGCTCCATAAGCCGGTTGGCTACACCTGTTCGACGAAAGACCCGGGGCGGCTGGTATATGACCTGTTGCCCGAGCGTTTCCGCTGTCGCAAGCCAGCGTTGTCGACCATCGGACGTCTCGATCGTGAGACATCCGGGTTATTGCTGCTGACAGACGATGGTGCCTTGCTGCATCGGGTCATTGCGCCAAAGTCCCGGGTGGGCAAGGTGTATCGGGCAACTCTGGCGGAGAATCTGCGTGGGGACGAGGCGGCTGTTTTTGCTGCCGGGACATTGCTGCTCGAAGGAGAGACGGAGCCGCTGGCACCGGCGACCCTGGAGGTGTTCGGACAGCGTGAGGTGCTCGTAACCTTGTATGAAGGCCGTTACCACCAGGTGCGGCGCATGTTTGCTGCCATAGGGAACCATGTGACCACGCTGGAGCGGCAGGCCGTGGGTGGGCTGAGGCTGGCGGGTTTACCCGAGGGGCAGTGGCAACTGCTTGATGCGGCCGAGGCCGGGCGTATCTTTTGTGCGGGCTCTGCTGTATCTACGGCAGATACAGGGGGTTAGCGAGGCTCAGGGCTGCAGGTTGTGCAGCAGTTCCTGCTCCAGGGGAATGAGGGTGGCCGTTTTACCAAGCTCTGAACCGCTCAGCAGGAAGGTATCTTCGGCACGTTCGCCGAGAGTGGCGATTTTGGCGGTATGCAACACGATGTCATGGCGCGAGAGCGTCAGGGCGATGGCATAGAGCAGGCCGGGGCGGTCGGCGGCAACGATGGACAGGATGTGGTAGCGGCCACTGCCATCCGGGTGCAGATCGATTTCCGGGGTGATCGGGAAATGACGTAGCTGGCGGGAGATACGTGCCTTGCGGGGCGGCTCCAGTGGCGGGTGTTGTTCGAGATGGTCGACCAGGTCATGTTCGATCAGGCCGATCATGTCGCGATAGGGTAGCTGGTGCGACGGGTCGATCAGGATGAAGCTGTCCAGGGCGTAGCCGTTGCTCGTGGTGTGGATTTTGGCATCGACGATGGAATAGCCCAGCCGACCGAAAAAGCCACAGAGCCGGGCGAACAGTTGCGGCTGGTCCGCCACATAGACCATGACTTGCAGGCCTTCACTGATGCGGGTGAGGCGGGCTTTGACGACAGCTTGTGTGGCATCGGGGCGGTGGTACAGGGTGTGGGCATGCCAGGCAATTTCGTCGGCATCGTGGCGCATGAAATAGGCGGTATCGAGTCGTTTCCAGAAGGGCTCCTCGATGCCGGGGCGCAGTCCTTTCAGCCGCAGCAGGCTGCGGGCTTCTTCCTGGCGTTTGCCGATACCCTGGGGTTGCTGTGTGGCCGTACCGCTCAGCAGGTGGCGTGTGGCGCTGAAGAGATCGGCCAGCAATTTGCCTTTCCAGTTGTTCCAGACGGTCGGGCTGGTACCGCAGATGTCGGCGACGGTCAGCAGGTAGAGTGCCACGAGATGGCGTTCTGTCCGGACGACATGGGCAAAGCTGGCAATGACGTCGGGATCGGCCAAGTCCTGTTTCTGGGCAACGGAAGACAGGGTTAGATGCTGTTCGACGAGAAAACAGATGAGTTCGCTGTCTTCTTCTGACAGGTCGTGGTCATTGCAGAAGCGCCGGGCTTCGATGGCGCCCAGTCGTGAGTGGTCGCCGCCGCGACCCTTGGCAATGTCATGAAACAGGGCAGCGATGTAGAGCAGCCAGTGGCGTTCGAAGCCGGCAATCAGCCGGGTGCACAGGGGGTGTTCATGGGCGAATTCCGGCATGGTGAAGCGCCGCAGGTTGCGGACGACCTGCATGATGTGCTGATCGACGGTGTAGGCGTGGAACAGGTCATGCTGCATCAGGCCGACGATCTTGCCGAAGGCCGGCAGATAGAGGCCGAGAATGTCGTACTGGTTCATGCGCCGCAATTCATGCACGATGCCGCGTTTTTGCTGGAAGAGCGACAGGAACAGGGCGCGATGTTCCGGGTTGCGGCGGAAGGAACTGTCGATGACGTGACGGGCACGCCACAGGGCACGCAGGGTGCGTGCGGTCAGTCCTTTCAGTTCGGAGCGTTGTTGCAGTAGCAGGAAGCAGCGCAGCAGGGCGGCTGGATCTTCCTGAAAAACCTGTTCGTCGCGCACATCAAGCCGTTCGCGTCGCATCTGGAATTGCCGGTCGATGTGGATGGGCAGTGCCTGTTGCGTGGGGAACAGGTGCTCGCCCAGGGTTTGTAGTAGCAGGGTGTTGAGCTGGCCGACGAGTTTGGCATTGCGGTAATAGCGCTGCATCAGCCGTTCGGCGGGGCGCTTGGGAGGGGCAGCGGTGATGCCGAAGGCGGCGGCCAGGGCCTCTTGGTGGTCGAAGAGCAGCCGGTCTTCATGCCGCTTGGTTTGATAATGCAGGCGGATGCGGATGTGGTGCAGCAGACGTTCGCAGCGCTCCAGTTGTCCAGCTTCCTGCGCGGTGATCAGGTCGTGTTCGACCAGATCGTGCCAGCTCTGGCCGAGGCGTGCTGCGCGGGCAATCCACAGGATGGTTTGCAGGTCACGCAGCCCGCCTGGGCTTTCCTTGCAGTTGGGCTCCAGGCTGAAGGCCGTATCGTCATGGCGGCTGTGCCGTTCCTGTTGTTCCAGCCGCTTGGCCTTGAAGAAGGTGGCAACGTCGAGCAGGGGCTGCAGGGCGCGCTCAAAGGCACCGAAGGCATGGCGGCTGCCGGCCAGCAGGCGTGCTTCAAGCAGGTTGGTTTGTACTGTGAGGTCGCGTGTAGCTTCTGTACGGCACTCGTCGAGTGTGCGTACGCTGTGGCCGACATCGAGGCCGATGTCCCAGAGCAGGCCGATCAGTGCGGTGATCTTTTCGTCATGAGTCGTGCCGGCGTCATCGGGCAGCAAGATGAGCAGGTCGATGTCCGAGGCAGGGTAGAGCTCGCCGCGTCCATAGCCGCCCACGGCCAGCAGAGCAAGGGTGGGGGACAGGGCGCATTGCTGCCAGATATCGCGCAGCAGGGTGTCGATCAGGGCGCTGCGACCCTGCAGCAGGGCGGCAGCATTGCTGGTGCGTTCGTAGCGGGCGCGCAGCCGATCCTGTCCTTCTTGCAGACGTACACGTAGAGCCTGGGTTTCCTGGTGGAGCATGGAATCAGCTCAGGCGATGGTTGCCGGCTTGGCCGGAGCCCCAGCCGAGAGGGTCAGGATTTCGTGGCCGGTCTGGGTGACCAGGATGGTGTGTTCCCACTGTGCTGACAGGCTGCGGTCGCGGGTGACGATGGTCCAGCCGTCATTGAGTGCTGAAATGGCAGCCTTGCCGGCATTGATCATGGGCTCGATGGTGAAGATCATTCCGGGCTCGATTTCGATACCTGTGCCGGCCTTGCCATAGTGCATCACCTGCGGGTCTTCGTGAAACTGGCTGCCGATGCCGTGGCCGCAGAATTCGCGCACCACCGAGAAGCCGTTGCTTTCAGCGTGTTTCTGGATGACCGCACCGATATCACCCAGACGCGCACCAGGGCGTACTTTGCTGATACCCAGCCAGAGGCATTCATAGGTGATCTTGCACAGACGGCGGGCGATGATGGAGGCGGCTTCTTCACCGCCGACGAGAAACATGCGGCTGCTGTCACCGTGAAAACCATCCTTGATGGTGGTGACGTCGATATTGACGATATCCCCTTTTTTTAGCGGGCGGTCATTGGGGATGCCGTGGCAAATCTGGTGGTTGATCGAGGTGCAGATCGATTTCGGGTAGGGCGAATAGCCTGAAGGAGCGTAATTGAGCGGCGCAGGAATGCAGTCCTGAACATGAACCATGTAGTCATGGCACAGGCGGTCAAGTTCTTCGGTGGTAACGCCGGGTTGGACATGAGGTGTGATGTAGTCCAGTACCTCACCGCACAACCGGCCGGCCAGCCGCATTTTTTCGATTTCTTCCGGAGTTTTGATGGAAATGCTCATGGCAACCAAGTTGAAGCAGGCAGGAAAATACGGAATTGTACCTGCATCGGGAGAAGGTTCCGTATCGGTTACCCATGCCTTCGTGAAAAGCTGCAATAATCCACGCCCCCTCTGGTGAGGGAAGCAAGCGCATGCGGCGGTGCCGCGAGCGGTCGCTGATCAGGCAGGGAGCATCTCATCGATACACTGGAACATTATGTTGGCGGTACGCCGCTGGTACGGCTGCAGCGCATCCCAGGGATGGATAACGAGCGCCGCAACAATCGGCTGTTGGTCAAGCTCGAGGGTCACAATCCGGCGGGCTCGGTCAAGGATCGGCCGGCGCTGTCGATGATTCTTGGCGCAGAGGCGCGTGGTGAAATCCGGCCGGGTGATACCCTGATCGAGGCGACCAGCGGTAATACGGGCATTGCCCTGGCGATGGCGGCAGCCGTGCGTGGTTATCGCATGATCCTGGTCATGCCGGAAAACCAGAGTGTCGAGCGTCGCCAGAGTATGCGTGCATTCGGTGCCGAGCTGGTTCTCACGCCACGCACCGGGGGCATGGAGGCGGCCCGGGATTTCGCAGAAAAACTGCGGGCCGAGGGGTGCGGCACCATCCTCGATCAATTTTCCAATCCGGATAATCCGGCGGCGCATTATCGGGGCACCGGGCCGGAAATCTGGCAGGGAACGCAGGGCAGCATCACCCATTTCGTCAGCAGCATGGGGACGACGGGCACCATCATGGGGGTTTCGCGCTACCTCAAAGAGCAGAATCCGCAGGTCGAGATTATTGGCTGCCAGCCTGAGGATGGCGCGCAAATCCCCGGTATCCGCAAATGGCCGCAGGCTTATTTGCCTAAAATCTTCGAGCCTGGACGGGTGGATCGTATCGAGTCGGTCAGCCAGGCAGCGGCGGAAGACTGCACGCGACGGCTGGCGGCGGAGGAAGGGATTTTTGCCGGTATTTCTTCCGGTGGCGCACTGGCAGTGGCTTTGCGCGTGGCTGCCCGGGTCGAGAACGCCGTCATTGTCTCCATCGTGTGCGACCGTGGCGACCGCTATTTGTCGACGGGTGTCTTTCCTGGCTGAGCGAGGAACTGCTGCCATCCGGTGCGTAGCTGGTCGGTGATCCGGGTGCTCAACTGGGCGCTGCTGTCGGCCAGGGCGGTGGCAACGAGGTGAGGCAGATGCTCGGCCAGCCAGTGCTCGAACAGGGCATTGGCGGCTTCCGTGGGGGTGGTTGCGGTAGATGGGTTGGTGATGATGTCGGTGAGTAATGGGACATCATCAGGGGGGACATCATCAGGGATGCCGTCGTGCCGGTTTTCGCTTTTGTGTACGGATTCCTGTGCGGCTTCTGCTTCCGGTAGCTCCGTGCGTATTTCCGCTCGTATTTCTGCTGCTGGAGCCGGCTCGGGGGCAGTGGATGCCAGGGCAGGTTCGATACGGGGCTCACGGCGGGTTTTGGCGGCGTGTGCGGATTTGCGTTTGCGCTTGCTCATCAGGGCATCGGCCTGATCGAACAGCGGGTCACGTGGGCTCATGAGGGGAAAGGGTCCTGTTGCAGGTCACGGAATTGAACCGGGTGCTGGTGTTCGCGGTAGTGGCGTACCCGCTCGCGGGCCTGCTCGCGTTGTTGGGCATCCTGGCTGACGATTTCGACGAGCTGCGTGAACCGTCCGAGGTGCGGCGGCAGTTCGTCGGTGAGATTGATCAGGAGATCGGTGCGTGGGCTGCGTTCGAGTTCTTGCGCGCTTCGGGCGATGAGCAGCGGCGTCTGGTCGGCCAGAGGGGCATCGGCCGGGCAATGGGGAAGGAAGCTGCCCGGTTCGAGTGACCAGAGCAGCGCGCCCAGTTGCTGCGCCTGCGCGTCATCGGGCAGGTAGAGGGTGGCGCAGACTGGCGGCAGATGGGCAGAAGTGGCGACAGCCTGCAGCAGCCAGCGCGTAGTGGCCAGCAGGCGATCTTCTGCACCGTGACAGAACAGAACGTGCGTCATGGTGTCTGGCAAGGTGGCTCAGTCGACCGCCAGGCCGGCGCGGGCGAACAGGAAGTGCGTCAGCAGGGGTACTGGCCGGCCGGTGGCACCTTTCTTTTCGCCGGATTTCCAGGCTGTGCCGGCGATGTCCAGGTGGGCCCAATGGTATTTTTTGGTGAAGCGGGCAAGGAAGCAGGCGGCTGTGACGGTGCCCGCGGCGCGCCCACCGATGTTGGCCATATCCGCAAAAGGACTCTTGAGCTGTTCCTGATAATCTTCCCACAGGGGGAGCTGCCAGGCGCGGTCGTAGGCGCTTTGGCCGGCTTGCAGCAGCTGACGGGCGAGAGCGTCGTTGTTGGCCAGCAGGCCGCTGGCCACATGGCCCAGGGCAATGACGCAGGCACCGGTCAGGGTGGCGATATCGACGACACAGGAAGGATTGAAGCGCTCGGCGTAGGTCAGGGCATCACAGAGAATCAGGCGACCTTCGGCATCGGTATTGAGGATTTCGATGGTTTGGCCGGACATCGAGGTGACGATGTCGCCCGGCCGGGTGGCATTGCCGCCGGGCATGTTTTCGGTGGTTGGGATGATGCCGATGACGTTTAACCTGAGTCCCAGCCGAGCGATGGTTTTCATGGTGCCAAGGACACTGGCAGCGCCGCACATGTCGTACTTCATCTCGTCCATTTCCGGGCCGGGCTTGAGCGAGATGCCGCCGCTGTCGAAGGTGATGCCTTTGCCGACGAGAACGACGGGTGCTTCTTCCGGGCTGCCGCCTTCATGTTTCAGGACGAGCAGCTTGGGTGGTTGATGGGTGCCCCGGGCAACCGCCAACAGGGAGCCCATGCCAAGTTGCTCCATATCGGCGCGCTCCAGCACTTCAACCTTGAGCGGGAGTTCGCGGCCGAGTTCGAGGGCTTGCTCGGCCAGATAGGTTGGGGTGCAGACGTTGCCCGGCAGGTTGCCAAGGTCTTTGGTCAGGGCTATGCCGGCGGCAATTGCCTGACCTTGCTTGAGGGCTTCTTCGGCATCGTTCAGGTCGGAGCGGCTTTCCACGGACAGGGTGAGCTTGCGCAAGGGGCGGCGCACCTCTGATTTTTCCGACTTGAAGCGGTCGAAACGGTAGAGGGTTTCAAAGACGATCAGGACGGCCTGGCGGATGCGCCAGGTCAGGCTCCGCTTGCGCAGGGATAGTTCGGTGAGCGTGAGAGTGGCATCGAAGGCCCCGGTTTCATTGAGGGTGCGCACGCTCAGGGCGATGGCATCGCGATATTCCTTTTCGTGGAACTCTTTTTCGCGCCCCAGGCCGACCAGCAGGACACGGTCACACAGGGTGCCGGGGACGTCGTGCAGCAGCAGCGTGGTGCCGGCCTTGCCTTCCATGTCGCCCCGGCGCAGCAGGTCTGAAATGTATTGTTTACTGGCCTTGTTGAGAATTTCGCCGGGAACGGAGAGTTTGCGCGATTCGAACACGCCGACGACGACACAGGCAGTGCGCTGTTTTTCGGGGGTGCCACTTTTTATGCTAAATTCCATCGTTTCGCTCCTTGTCGTCATTTGTTGCCAGGGTCATTGTTGACGGGGGGTTGCTGGGCTGTCCTGGCTGCGCGGTTACATGGTGGTGGCCGCGGTGGATGGGTTGCTCGCTTGTCTGCTGACGTGTTTGGGTTTGTGCCCGTTTGTGCTCGTTTGTGTTCGTTCTTTCTTGTTGATTGGCGCACCAGACCGGAGCCTTGCCGCAGATGCGGAACCTGGCTGCGCACTACAAACTGCGCATGTCGGGCAAATCCTGAAAAATCCTGCAATCCAATCTTGTGATTATCCCTAGATTTGTCATGCGCAGTCAAAAAACGACATGATTTACCAGCGTGCGGCCTTGCGCGAATTTGCCCGGACATCGGTGGCGGTATTCGTCGCGTTGTTTTCCATCCTGCTGACCACCCAGCTGATCCGCCTGCTGGCCGAGGCCGCAGGCGGCAAGCTGGCTTCCGAGGCAGTGGTCGCCCTGCTGGGGTTTGCCGCCATCAACTACCTGCCGGTATTGCTGTCGCTCACCTTGTTTGTTTCCGTGCTGCTGTCATTGTCGCGCGCGTACCGGGATTCGGAAATGCTGGTGTGGTTTTCCAGCGGCCTGCCGCTGACGGCCTGGGTTCGCCCGGTGCTGACATTTGCCCTGCCGGTGGTGTTGCTGGTGGCGGTGCTGTCCATGTTCCTTTCTCCCTGGGCGTTGCAAAAGAGTGCTGAATTCCGCCAGAAGATGAAGAACCGCAGCGATGTGGCACAGGTGGCTCCGGGAAGTTTCCGGGAATCGGCATCGGCGGATCGGGTCTTTTTTGTCGAGGCCGTGGCCGGCGACGAGCATCGCGTCAGGAATATTTTTGTCAGTTCAGTGCAGCATGGCCGCCTGGGGGTGATGGTAGCGGCGCAGGGCTTTCAGCAGATCATGCCCAATGGCGATCATTTTCTGGTGATGGAGCATGGCCGTCGTTATGAAGGGTTGCCGGGGCAGGCAGATTACCGGGTGATGGAGTTCGAGCGTTATGCGGTGCGCGTTGAAACACGGGAGTCTCAGGGGTTGGTCGAAACACCGAAAACCTTGGGCTTCATGCAACTGCTGCAAAACCCGCTCCCCCAGAATCTGGCCGAGGTAGTGTGGCGGATCGGTATCCCGCTGGCTGCGCTCAATCTGGTGCTGCTGGCCATCCCGTTATCGTTCGTCAATCCGCGGGCGGGACGTACCAATAACCTGATTTTTGCCCTGCTGACCTACATGCTCTATAGCAATATGATCAGTATCAGCCAGGCTTGGGTGGGCCAGGGCAAGCTGGGCTTTGCCGTTGGTTGCTGTGCGGTTCATGTCTTCATGTTCGTTCTGTTGCTGCTGCTGTTTTCGCAGCGGCTGGTGGTGTTTTCCTGGGGACGGCTGTCGTGGCGCTGAAGACGTATGAGCGTTATCTGGCGCGTGAAATCTACCTGGGTACGGGGCTCGTGCTGCTGGCTTTCCTGATGCTGTTTTCTTTTTTCGACCTGATTCACGAGCTCGAAGGGGTTGGTCGGGGCGGGTATCAGCTGCAGCATGCCGTGGGTTTTGTGTTGCTGACCTTGCCAGGACGCAGTTATGAGCTGTTTCCGATTGCCGTCCTGATCGGCTCGCTATATGCGCTGACCCAGCTGGCGCGACATTCGGAAATCACAGTATTGCGTACTTCCGGTTTGTCTACGCGAGATTTGCTGCTGACTTTGTTCAAGTTGGGCCTGTGGCTGGCAGCCTTGATTTTCCTGATGGGTGAGTTCATCGCGCCGCCAGCCGAGCACGCAGCCCAGCAGTTGCGCCTGAAGGCCACCAGTGCCATGGTGGCGCAAGAGTTTCGCTCCGGCCTGTGGGTCAAGGATGAGGCCAGTTTTGTCAATGTGCAGGATGTGCTGCCGGACACCCGGCTGCGCGGAGTGAAGATTTATCGTTTTGACGAGCACCATCAGCTGCGCTCGATCAGCGAGGCGGAGCGTGGTGAGTATCGCGCGCCGCAGGGCTGGCAGTTGAGCAATGTCGTGCAGACGACCTTTACGGGTGAGCATACCGAAGTGCAGCGCATTCCAGGTCTGGTCTGGCATTCGGCACTGACGCCGGACATCCTGTCGGTGCTGATGGTGGTACCGGAGCGGATGTCCCTCATCAACCTCTGGCAATACATTCGCCACCTTCAGGAAAACCGGCAAAAGACGCAGCGCTATGAAACCGCCTTGTGGAAGAAGTTGATTTATCCGCTGGCGGTGCTGGTGATGATGTCGTTGGCGCTGCCTTTTGCCTATATGCAGGATCGCATGGGGGCAGTCAGCATCAAGGTTTTTGCCGGCATCATGCTGGGCATCGCCTTTCACATGCTGAACGGCCTGTTTTCCAGCTTGGGGGCGATCAATGACTGGCCGCCATTTTGGTCAGCCATTACGCCAAGCGGGATGTTCCTGCTGGCGGCCGGCGGGATGCTGTGGTGGGTAGAGCGTCGCTGACGGGTATCAGGCAGGTGCCGGCAAGGCGGTCATGCAGAAATTGTCCGTGACGATCGAACAAGGCCCAAAGCACGCCCAGACCGGCAAGCCCCAGTGAGAGCCAGGCCAGCAGATGGCGCAGGGCTGCACGCGCCATGCTGACCCGACCGCCCGTCGAAGCGTCGCGCAGGCAGAATTTCCAGGTTTTCATGGCCAGTGTCTGGCCCAGGTGCCAAAAGCCGATGAAATAACCGGCCAGAACCGCGGTCAGATGGGCTTGCAGCAGCCAGGTGGGGGCGGCGGTCTGAGCATGCATGGCGTAGAGGGTGTGCGGCAGCAACACCAGAGCGGCGACTACGGCCAGCAACAGCAACAGTTCATAGACCATGCTGGCCAGGCGGCGCGGCAACCCCGGGGCGAGCCTCTCTGTCATGATTCAGGATTCAGGATTCAGGATTCAGGATTCAGGACTCAGGACTCAGTACCCAGCACGAAGTCATGGCGAGGCGGGATAAGAGGAAGCAGGAGCGCCGGAGGAGACAGCCGGGCCGGCAGGGGCTGCGGGCGCGGGGGGCGCACCGGGGGAAGGAGGGGTTACGGCGGTGGTTGCGGCGGGCGAGATGGCGGGCGAGATGGGGCTGCCGGGAAGTGCCGGTGCCGAGCCGGCCGTCGGCGGTGCCAGCGGTGCCGGGGTAGCTGTTGCAGCGGCGGCTGGTTTGCCAGGCGTGGCGGATTTGGATTGAAGGGGGTTGCGTGTCTGCGCCTGTGTACGCGCCTGCTGGCGCAGGCGATCCTTCTCGGTATCAGGTAACTCTTTGTATTCCTGCCATTTTTGCTTGACGACAGCGCGTTGCTCTGGCGGAGCCTTCTGCAAGTCTTTGTAGCGTTCGCGCACCTGTTTGCGTTCGGTGGGGCTGAGCTTCACCCAGTCTTTCATGCGGCGCTGGACACGTTGCTGTTCGTCGAACCCCATGCTGGGGTAGCGCTGGGCGATGCCCAGCCACTTTTTGCGGCGAAAGCCGTCCAGATCATCCCATTCATTGGCCAGGGGTTGCAGGATTTCGCGTTGTCTGGGGGTTAGGTCTGCCCAGACGGGTTCGGACAGCGGCAGAACGATGACGGCTGCGGCAGGCTGCGGCAGCAGAACGATCAAGGCCAGGAGCAGGCTTATTCCTGTAGCGATGAGGCGGCGGAGGTAGGTTGTTCTAGCCATGTATGAAAGCCATGATCCAGGTAGGCATTGATCGGCAGGTCGTCCGCCAGCAAGGCACTGTCGATTTCTTCGTTTTCTTCGGTTTGCTGCAGTTCGTTCCAGTAGTAGGTCCCCAGAACGCCGGTGGTCAGCGCCAGCAGCGCCAGCATGACCCGGGCGCGTGGCATCAGGGTGCCCTGAACGAAGTGGCCGGCACCGGCCAGGCTGAGGGCAGTCACAGCCACACGCTGATGTGACAGCGCGTGCTGCCGGGCGAGCATGAGCTTGTTGAGGGTCAGGGCATTCAGGCGATCCGCGCCATGGTCGAGGTGGTGCTTCAGCTTGTGGGCAAACAGCTGTTCATCGTGCAGGGCGTTGTCGTTGCTCATGGTTCAATTCCTTTCAGACGGAGCGCCGTTGCAAGTGTATGCGTGGCGCGCGAACAGTGTGTTTTGACGCTGCCCTCCGTACAACCCATGGCATCGGCCGTGGTGGCGATATCCATGTCCTCCCAGTAACGCATGAGGAAGGCTTCGCGTTGACGTGGCGGCAGCTTTTCAATCTCCTTTTCAATGATAGCAATGACTTGTGATTGTTCCAGCTGGGTTTCCGGGCGTGGGATGGGGTTGTTTTCGACGATCATGGTATCGAGCGGATCGTGCTCATCGTCATGGTCATTGTTGCCATTGCCATTGCTGCCCGGCGTCAGGGCGGACAGCAGGGTGGTCCAAAGCGAACGGACTTTCTGGCGGCGGTAAAAATCGCGGATGGTGTTTTGCAGGATGCGCTGGAACAGCATCGGCAATTCATTGGCCGGCCGATCCCCATAATGCTCGGACAGTTTGAGCATCGCGTCCTGCACGATGTCGAGTGCGTGTTCCTCATCACGCACGGCAAACAATGCCTGCCTGAGGGCGCGGCGTTCGACGTCAATGAGGAAGTCGGAAAGTTCGGTGCGGGTAGCCAGGGTGAGCCTCGGCGGGCGGAGGGTGAATGACGGGGGAGGGGGGGCGGCAAAGTCGGGCAGATTACCGCGATTGTTCCCGTTTTGTCAGCTTTGGCTCACTTTGATAAAGACCTTGCCGACGTAATGCCTTGACCAAATCTGCGCCAGCCAGTAATGTTGCACGTTTTACGATTATCACGGTAGCGAGAATCGAGATGCTTTTGACGGGTGCAGAAATTGTCATCAAGTGCTTGCAGGAAGAGAAGGTCGATTATATCTTCGGCTATCCTGGCGGCGCAGTGTTGTTTCTTTACGACGAGTTGTTCAAGCAAGACAAGATCAAACACATTCTTGTCCGCCACGAACAGGCGGCGGTACATGCGGCCGATGCTTACTCGCGCTCCTCGCAGAGGACGGGGGTTTGCCTGGTCACTTCCGGGCCTGGGGTCACCAATGCCGTGACCGGCATTGCCACGGCCTATATGGACTCGATCCCGATGGTCGTCATCACCGGCCAGGTGCCGACGTATTACATCGGTCAGGATGCGTTCCAGGAGGCCGATACCGTGGGTATCACGCGCCCCTGTGTCAAGCACAACTTCCTGGTCCGGAATGTCGAGGATCTGGCGGTGACCATCAAAAAGGCTTTCTACATTGCCCGGACGGGGCGGCCTGGCCCGGTGCTGGTGGATATTCCCAAAGATGTCTCGGCACAGAAGTGTGAATACGCCTATCCCAAGAGCGTCAGCATGCGTTCGTACAACCCGGTGATCAAGGGACATGCAGGGCAGATCAAGAAGGCGCTGCAGCTCCTGATGGATGCCAAACGGCCGATGATTTACGCCGGCGGCGGGGTCATCCTGTCTGATGCTGCCGAGAAACTGATCCGGCTCACAAAAGCGCTCGGATTTCCGATCACCAATACCCTGATGGGGCTGGGTGGCTATCCGGCGACAGACCGGCAATCCCTGGGCATGCTGGGCATGCATGGCACGGTGGAAGCCAACATGGCCATGCAGAACTGTGACGTGCTGCTGGCGGTGGGTGCCCGGTTTGATGATCGCGTCATTGGTAATCCGGAGAATTTTGCTGCGGTTCAGCGCAAGATCATCCACATCGACATCGACCCTTCGTCGATTTCCAAGCGCGTCAAAGTGGATGTACCCATCGTCGGCAATCTGCCCGATGTGCTGGACGACATGCAAAAGCAGCTGGAGGCGAGTGACACGCGGCCGAATGAAAAGGCGCTGGCGGCTTGGTGGAAGGACATCGAAGGCTGGCGCTCGAAGAAATGCCTCAAGTACAAGCAGGGCAGCAAGCTCATCATGCCGCAGTTCGTCATCGAGAAACTCTACGAAGTGACGGGGGGTGATGCCATCGTCACCTCTGATGTCGGTCAGCACCAGATGTGGGCGGCGCAGTATTACAAATTCGACAAGCCGCGCCGCTGGATCAACTCCGGTGGTCTGGGCACCATGGGTTTTGGCCTGCCGGCGGCGATGGGCGCGCGTTTTGCCAACCCCAAGGCCACCGTTGCCTGTGTGACGGGGGAAGCCTCGATCCAGATGAACATCCAGGAGCTGTCGACCTGCAAGCAGTTCCGTTTGCCGATCAAGATCATCAACCTCAACAATCGCTATCTGGGCATGGTGCGTCAGTGGCAGGAGATGTTCCACGGCAACCGCTATTCGGAATCCTATGTCGATGCCCTGCCGGATTTCGTCAAGCTGGCCGAGGCCTATGGCCATGTCGGCATGCACATTGAGAAGCCGGAAGATGTCGAGTCGGCGCTGCGTGAAGCCTTCACCACGCACAAGAACGATCTGGTGTTCCTGAATTTCTACACCGACCAGACGGCCAATGTCTTCCCCATGGTAGCGGCGGGCAAGGGCTTGTCCGAAATGATCCTGGCCGAAGAACTGTAAGCGAACAAGCGAAGCAAGAGATTCCATTCATGCGACACATTATTTCCATCCTCATCGAAAACGAAGCCGGCGCGCTGTCTCGCGTCTCCGGACTTTTCTCGGCGCGCGCCTACAACATCGAGTCGCTCACCGTCGCGCCGACCGAAGATCCAACCCTGTCGCGCATGACCATTGTCAGCACCGGCTCGGATGACGTGATCGAGCAGATCACCAAGCAGCTCAACAAGCTGATCGACATCGTCAAGGTTGTTGATCTTTCCGAAGCGCCGCACATCGAGCGTGAGCTGATGCTGGTCAAGGTGCGTGCCACGGGCAAGGATCGCGAAGAGATGAAGCGCATGTCGGACATCTTTCGCGGCCATATTGTCGATGTCACCGAATCCAGCTATGTCATCGAACTGACAGGTGATGGTGTCAAGCTCGATGCCTTCCTGCAGGCCATCGACCGTAGTCTGATCCTTGAAACGGTACGCACTGGCGTGTGCGGCATCGGCCGCGGCGACCGGATACTCAAGATTTGACCCGGCGGGAAGCACGGTGTGCGGGGAGGGCGCTCCCTGCGTGCGCCATCTGTTTCTTGTCGGTCTCTTGTCTTTTTGCTCCCTGCTTCCCGTTTCTCCCTCTTTACCCCTACGCCTCACGAATTTGAAAGGAAAACAATGAAGGTTTATTACGACAAGGATGCCGATCTCTCCCTCATCAAGGGCAAGCAGGTCACCATCGTCGGTTATGGCTCGCAAGGCCATGCTCATGCGCTGAATCTCAAGGAATCCGGCGTGAATGTCACCGTCGGCCTGCGCAAGAGCGGTGCTTCCTGGAAGAAAGCCGAGGCCGCTGGCCTGAAGGTTGAGGAAGTCGCTGCTGCCGTCAAGAATGCCGATGTCGTGATGATCCTGCTGCCGGACGAGAATATTCCGCAGGTCTACAACGATGAAATCGCCGGCAACATGAAGAAAGGTGCCGCCCTGGCGTTTGCCCACGGCTTCAACGTGCATTACAACCAGGTCGTGCCGCGTGACGATGTGGATGTCATCATGGTTGCTCCCAAGGGCCCCGGCCATACCGTGCGTTCCGAATACCTCAAGGGCGGTGGTGTACCGACCCTGATTGCTGTGTATCAAGACCAATCGGGCAAGGCCAAGGATATCGCCCTGTCGTATGCCGCCGCCAACGGGGGCACCAAGGGCGGGGTCATCGAAACGAATTTCCGTGAAGAGACCGAAACTGATCTGTTCGGTGAACAGGCCGTGCTGTGTGGCGGCGCAGTCGAGCTGGTCAAGGCTGGTTTCGAGACACTGGTCGAGGCGGGCTACGCGCCGGAGATGGCGTATTTCGAGTGCCTGCACGAGCTCAAGCTGATTGTCGACCTGATGTACGAAGGCGGCATCGCCAACATGAACTACTCGATCTCCAACAACGCCGAATACGGCGAATACGTCACTGGCCCGCAGGTCATCAACAGCCAGGCGCGTGAAGCGATGCGCGAATGTCTGAAGAACATCCAGAACGGCAACTACGCCAAGCAGTTCATCCTCGAAGGCCGCACCAACTATCCAGAGATGACCGCCCGTCGTCGCCTGAATGCGGTGCATCCGATCGAGGTCGTCGGCGGCAAGCTGCGCGACATGATGCCCTGGATCAAGAAGAACAAGCTGGTTGACCAGACGAAAAATTAAGCATCCGCAAGGAGTGAGGGGCGGGGGCGAGGCGTGACGGGGATTCCCGGTGCTTCGTTTCCCGCTCCGGTATATGGCGTATCCTCATCCCATCATTGCCCGCGAGGGCTGGCCGTTCATTGCTGCGACGCTGGTCGCGGCACTGGTGACGCAGGTGTTCGCGGGTTGGGCGTGGGCTTTGCTGCCCTGGCTGGCCTTCATCTTCTGCGTCCAGTTTTTTCGCGACCCACCCCGGCACATTCCTGGCGATGCCAAAAGTGTTTTGTCGCCGGCCGACGGGCGCATCGTCGTCATCGAGCCGGTGCGTGATCCCTGGCTGAATCGTGACGCGCTGAAGGTCAGCGTGTTCATGAACGTCTTCAACGTTCATTCCAACCGCAGCCCGGTTGATGGTGACGTTCGGCAATGCTGGTACCACCCCGGCAAGTTCATCAATGCTGATCTCGACAAGGCCTCGACCGAGAATGAGCGCAATGCCCTGTGGCTGCACACCACGACCGGCCAGGATGTCACCTGTGTCCAGGTAGCCGGGCTGATTGCCCGGCGCATCCTGTGTTACGTCGAAGCCGGTGCCACGCTGACACGCGGCCAGCGTTACGGCTTTATCCGGTTTGGCTCCCGTGTCGATCTTTATCTGCCGCCGCAGGCGCGGGTCAAGGTGGTGATCGGCGAGAAGGTACGGGCCTCATCGACCGTACTGGCCGAATTGCCCTGAGACCGGCACAGCCATGCCCTTTCCGCGCCATCGCAAATCCTTGATGAATCCGGAGCTGCGGCGGCGTGGTATTTATTTGCTGCCCAATTTGCTCACCACCGGAGCATTGTTCGCCGGTTTTTATGCCATCGTCCAGGCCATGAATGGCCAGTTCGAGTATTCGGCCGTCGCCATTTTCGTAGCCATGGTGCTGGATGGACTGGATGGCCGGGTGGCCAGACTGACGCATACACAAAGTGCCTTTGGTGCCGAATACGATTCGCTGTCCGACATGGTGTCTTTCGGGGCCGCGCCCTCGCTGGTGGCCTATGAATGGGCGTTGAAGGGCATGGGCAAGCTGGGCTGGGCGGCGGCGTTTATTTACTGTGCCGGTGCTGCCCTGCGGCTGGCACGCTTCAACACCAACATCGGCACCGTCGACAAACGCTACTTTCAGGGCCTGCCCAGCCCGGCAGCGGCGGCGCTGGTGGCCGGTCTGGTCTGGCTGCTGCACGACCTTGGTTATAGCGGCGAGGAAGCCCGCTGGTATGCCTGTATCGCCACCATCTTTGCCGGTGTCACCATGGTCAGCAACATCCCCTACTGGAGTGGCAAGGACATCAACCTGCGGCGCAGCGTCCCCTTCTTTTTTGTGGTCGCCATTGCCCTGGCTTTTGCCCTGATTTCCAGCTACCCGGAGGGTGCCATGTTTGCGCTCTTTCTGGTGTATGCCCTGTCTGGTTATGCGATGTTTTCCTGGCGCTGGATGCGTCGGGGCAGTGGAGAAAAAAACGGCAGAAGCGCTTGACGCACGCGCCGCGATGCCGATATATTTGACCCATGATGACGACGATCGCTTTCTCGGCCTTGTTCCTCATGCTCTCCGGCGTACTGCTGGCGAGCCGGGCGCGTGCTTCCAAGCTGCGCCCCCTGCTGCGCCGCGCGCGCTAAATACCCCCTACCCACAATTCGGTTTTCGGTTTTCGATTTTGAGCAGTCGGCAGCGTTTTTGCGCGTTGCCGGCCTTGTTTTGGTATTGCATTGCAGGGAGCTTCCCATGAAAAAACAGCATTTGACGATTTTTGATACCACCTTGCGCGATGGCGAGCAAAGCCCCGGCGCCTCCATGACGCGCGAAGAAAAGTTGCGTATTGCCCGGCAGCTCGAAAAGCTGCGTGTCGACGTCATCGAAGCCGGCTTTCCCGCCGCCTCCCCGGGGGATTTTGAATCGGTACGCACCATCGCCGCCGCGATCCAGGAATCCACCGTCTGCGGCCTGGCGCGGGCCAATGAAAACGACGTGCGGCGTGCCGGAGAGGCCATCCAGCCGGCGCGTTCCGGGCGTATCCACACCTTCATCGCCACCAGCCCGATCCATATGGAAAAGAAGCTGCGCATGCAGCCGGATCAGGTTGTCGAAGCCGCCATCGCTGCCGTCAAGCTGGCGCGGCAATACACCGACGATGTCGAGTTTTCCGCCGAAGACGCGGTGCGTTCCGATTTCGACTTCCTCTGTCGGGTGTTCGAAGCCGTCATCCAGGCCGGCGCAAAGACCATCAACGTCCCTGATACCGTCGGCTACAGCATTCCCGAGCTGTGGGGTGAGCGCATCCGCAAGCTGATCGAAAACGTGCCCAACTCCGACAAGGTCATCTGGTCGACACACTGCCATAACGACCTCGGTCTGGCCGTGGCTAACTCGCTCTCGGCCGTGCTGGCCGGTGCGCGGCAGGTCGAATGCACCATCAACGGCCTGGGTGAACGGGCGGGCAATGCCTCGCTCGAAGAAGTCGTCATGGCCGTGCGAACCCGGGGCGACCTGTTTACCTGCGACACCCGCATCGATGCCACGCAGATCGTCCCGGCCTCCCGCCTCGTCTCGCAGATCACCGGCTACCCCGTCCAGCCCAACAAGGCCATTGTCGGTGCCAATGCCTTTGCCCACGAATCCGGCATCCATCAGGACGGCGTGCTCAAGCACCGCGAAACCTACGAAATCATGCGTGCCGAAGATGTCGGCTGGACAACCAACCGTTTGACCCTCGGCAAGCTCTCCGGGCGCAGCGCCTTCAAATCGCGTCTCAAGGAGCTGGGCATCGATCTGGCGGGTGACGAAGCCCTCAATGCCGCCTTTTCCCGTTTCAAGGAGCTGGCCGACAAGAAGCGCGACATCTATGACGAAGACCTCTACGCCCTGGTCGGCGACGAAACCGTCACCCCCGAACAGGAACACTACCGGCTGGCCTACGCACAATTCCATTCCGCCACGGGCGAAACCCCCAGTGCCAGCATTACCCTGGTGGTCGGTGGTATTGAACATGAAGTGCAGGCCCACGGCAGCGGCCCGGTCGATGCCGCCTTCAAGGCCATCGAGAGCGTGGCGCAAAGCGGTGCGGATTTGCAACTCTATTCCGTCAACAGCATCACCACAGGGACGGACGCGCAAGGCGAAGTCACCGTGCGCCTGGGCAAGGGCGGGCGCATCGTGAATGGCCAGGGTGCGGACACCGACATCGTCGTCGCTTCCGCCAAGGCTTATTTGAACGCCCTCAACAAGCTGCACGCCAATCTGCCTCGGGTCAATCCACAGGTTTGAATCTCAACTGCCCAGGAGCCCTTCATGGAACAACGTCTCGATTACCAGACCGCCTCTCCCGCCGCCTTCAAAGCCATGCTGCAACTCGAACAGCAGGTGCGCCAGAGTGGTCTGGAAACCGCGCTGCTGGAACTGGTCAAATCCCGCGCCTCGCAGCTCAACGGCTGCGCCTGGTGTCTCGACATGCACAGCAAGGATGCCCGCGCCCTGGGCGAAACCGAGCAGCGTCTCTACCTACTGCCCGTCTGGCGTGATGCCCCCTGTTACACGCCGCGCGAACGGGCAGCGCTGGCCTGGACCGAGGCCGTGACGAAGCTGGCAGGGCAGGACGTGCCGGATGAGGCATACCACGAGGCGCGTGCTCATTTCGACGAAAAATCACTAGTCGACCTCACCCTGGCCATCATCGCCATCAACGGCTGGAATCGCCTGAACGTCGCCTTCCGCACCACTGTTGGCGAATACTTCAGCCCCCACGCCCAGTCACGCTGAGCCATACCCGAGCCCATCAAGACCTCTCAAGGTCCGGATGACAGCAAGCCGGCACATACCCGACCAGCAGTTCGGGTGTACCGGCTCGTTGCCATTCGCCTGGCCATGATGGCCTCACGACATCCCTGCATCCCCGCATTGATCTCCTCAAAGAACGAGAACGCCGCACAGCCCTGATTTCCGCAGCCGTGACTGGTGACTGGCAAGATCGACGTTCGGACGCAAGTAACATGAAAAGGTCACGCCCACCGGCTTGCAGGCTGCATGTTTTGTAGGCATGTTCGTCATTCGTGAATAGCGAATAGGCTGAACCAATGGAACTCAAACCGCAGGATTTGCTGGTGTTGCTGAAGGTGGCGGCGCATCCACCGCAGCACTGGACTTATGCCGCCTTGGGCGCGGCGCCGGTCATGAGTCCGTCTGAAACCCATGCCTGCGTCAAGCGTGCGACGGTGGCCGGGCTGTTCCTGCAAAAATTGCGTGCCCTGAGCCGGGCACACACCGTGCGCCTCTTTTTCGGCCTGCTGGTGCTGGGTTTCGGCGTGTATGGCCTGTTCCATGCCCGGCATCTCGGTGGGCAACTCTGGTAAGGCATCGTCTGCCGCCTTGACAGCGGTACCGACTTTTCTGTCCAGATATTCCTGGTCGCAAATAATTCTGGCACCATCAGCGCCACCCAGATCGCCACTCTGACCGGTATCAGCAATCTGGATTACACCAACATTGTCGGATTGACCGCCGCAGCCCTCCTGATTCCGCACCGGTGGCATGATGACCGGATGTTGGATGGGGCGGGTAAAAATGCGCGGGTGATGGCCTTGCCCGCGCCCCCATGAATCACGGAGTGTGGTGACTTGACCCAGACGCGTTTCGAGCGTGCGGCGGCCTTGCATCGTGACGGGGCGCATGAAGCGGCGGTGGCGCTGTGTCTGGATATCCTGCGGGAGGCGCCGGATCATGCCGAGGCGCTGCATCTGTCGGGCCTGCTGGCCTGGCGCAACATCTGGCGCGGCACCGGCTGGCCGACCTGTTTCTCGATACGCGGCCGTTCAATGCCCACACGACGGCCAGCGATGCGCTGTGGGCAGGGCTGCCGGTGCTGACTTTGCCCGGCAACGGCTTTCCGTCACGGGTGGCGGCCAGCCTGCTGAAGGCGGCCGGCCTGCCGGAGCTGGTGTGCCAGACGCCGCAGGAATATGAAGATATGGCCGTGGCGCTGGCAGAAGATTCACCACGGCTGGGCGCGCTGCGGGCACGCTTGCAGGCGCAGCGGCTGCATTGTCCGCTGTTCGATACGGCCCGCACCGCCCGCCATCTCGAGCAGGCATTCGAGCATATCGTCACCCGCCAGCGGGCAGGGCTACCTTGTGAGCACTGGTTGCTGGGTGAGGGGTGAGGGGTGAGGGGTGAGGGGTGAGGGGTGAGGGG
>JAGOSV010000040.1 GCA_018062105.1 Sterolibacterium sp.
CTTGCCGTCGAGCATTTCCTTGATTTCCTCGACGTTGTAAAGAATGCCGTCATAAGTGCTCTGGGTGATGGTGAGCACGCGCGGCTTGGCATTCTTGTCGCTGGCGAAGGGATTGGCGGCGATTTTCATCTGGATGTTCTTCCAGCTGAACTCTTCCTTGGGGATCGGCCCGATGATGCCGAAATTGTTGCGCGTCGGCATCAGGAACACGGGTATCGCCCCGGTCATGATGATGGAGTGAAGTACCGACTTGTGACAGTTGCGGTCGACCACCACGATGTCGCCCGGTGCCACCGTCGAGTGCCAGACGATCTTGTTGGAGGTGGACGTGCCGTTGGTGACGAAGTAGAGATGGTCGCAATTAAAGATGCGTGCGGCATTACGCTCGGAGGCAGCCACCGGGCCGGTGTGGTCGAGCAGCTGGCCGAGCTCCTCGACGGCATTGCAGACATCGGCACGCAGCATGTTCTCGCCGAAGAACTGGTGGAACATCTGACCAACCGGGCTCTTCAGGAAGGCCACGCCCCCCGAATGCCCCGGACAGTGCCAGGAGTAGGAGCCGTCGGCGGCATAGTGTGTCAGGGCGCGGAAAAAGGGCGGCGGCAGGGAATCGAGATAGGCACGGGCTTCGCGCTTGACATTGCGGGCGATGAATTCCGGCGTGTCCTCGAACATGTGGATGAAGCCATGCAGCTCGCGCAGGATGTCGTTCGGAATGTGACGACTGGTGCGCGTCTCGCCATGCAGGAAAATCGGAATCTCGGCGTTCTTGTAGCGGATCTCTTCGACGAAGGCACGCAGCTCGTTGATGGTTTCCTCGGGCTCATTGGCCAGTTCCTCGTCGTCGATCGACAGGATGAAAGCCGAGGCGCGGCTTTGCTGCTGGGCAAATGAGGATAGATCGCCGTAACTGGTTGCCCCCAGCACTTCCATGCCTTCATCCTCGATGGCCTTGGCCAGCGCCCGGATTCCCAGACCGGAGGTATTTTCGGAGCGGAAATCTTCGTCAATGATGACGACAGGAAAGCGAAATTTCATGGCGGAAACCGTGAGGAGTGAAAAGGGAGGAATGGAAAGCAGGCGCGGGGCGAACGGCAACCCTGCGCTTCGCCACCCACAGACCTGAACAGCGACATGAAGGTTCGGGAACAAGAAGTGGATTCAGCATGCACGGAACACATCACCCCTCGCTCCTAACGCCTCACTAGATCTTGGGCAAGGTCACGCCGACCTGGCCCTGGTATTTGCCGCCGCGATCCTTGTAGGAGGTCTCGCAGACCTCATCGGATTCGAAAAACAGCACCTGGGCGCAGCCTTCACCGGCATAGATCTTGGCCGGCAACGGTGTGGTATTGGAGAACTCCAGGGTGACATAGCCTTCCCATTCCGGCTCGAAGGGCGTGACGTTGACGATGATGCCGCAGCGCGCATACGTGCTCTTGCCAAGGCAAACCGTCAGGACATTGCGCGGAATGCGGAAATACTCGACGGTACGCGCCAGGGCGAAGGAATTGGGCGGAATGATGCAGTAATCGGCCGTTACCTCGACAAAAGAATTCTGGTCGAAATTCTTTGGATCGACGATGGTGCTGTTGATGTTGGTAAACAGCTTGAATTCGTTCGAGCAACGGATGTCGTAACCGTAACTCGATGTCCCGTAGGAAACGATGCGCCGGCCGTCGACCTCGCGCACCTGACCGGATTCGAAGGGCTCGATCATGTTGTGGGCTTCCACCATGCGGCGGATCCATTTGTCGGATTTGATGGTCATGCAGGGTACCGTAGCCGATAAGGGGATCAGGGGGCGCAGTATAAAAGGTTCAAGGGTAAAAGCGTGCCCCGGCTTCCAGGGTAAAGCCGGCGAGGAAGTCCCGCACAGCCAGACGCTTGCCGCCCGGCTTTTGCAGCACGCCCAGACGCAAGGCACCCTGACCACAGGCAACGAGGATGCCCACGCTATCCACCACCAGCACCGTACCCGGCATCCCCTGGCCGGCCACCGGCCCGGCCTGCCAGATCTTGAGCAGCGTGCCGTCGAGCGTAGCGGTGGCACCCGGGAAGGGGTTGAAGGCACGCACACGGCGAGCAATGAGGTCTGCCGGCTGCTGCCAGTCAATCCCGGCCTCATGCCTGGTGATTTTGGCCGCATACGTCACGCCATCGTCTGGCTGCGGAGTGGGGACTAACTTGTCAAGCTGGAGCAGGGCATCGACGATGAGCCGCGCCCCTTGTGCGGCGAGCCGGTCGTGCAGGCTGGCCGCGGTATCATCGGCCATGATGGGCAAGGCTTCCTGAGTGAGCATCGCACCGGTATCGAGGCCGGCATCCATCTGCATGATCGTGATGCCGGTTTCGGCATCGCCGGCTTCGATGGCACGCTGGATCGGTGCCGCACCACGCCAGCGGGGGAGCAGCGAGGCATGGATGTTGATGCAGCCACGCGGCGACAGATCCAGCACCGCCTGTGGCAGGATCAGGCCGTAAGCCGCCACGACCATCACCTCGGCACCGGCCGCCACCGCCTGGCGGATCGGTTCATGGCTGGCAGCATCCTTGAGCTTTTCTGGTTGATAAACCTCGATGGCATGCGCCATCGCCTGCTGTTTGACTGCACTAGGCGTCAACTGCATACCACGCCCGGATGGCCTGTCCGGCTGAGTAAGCACCAACACGATTTCATGTCCGGCAGCGATCAGCGCCGACAGTGCCTGTGCGGCAAATTCCGGCGTACCGGCAAAAATCAGCTTCATGTCCGTCAGGCGACGACGCGCTCGTGATGTTTGACCTGCTTGTTGAGGCGGGTCTTGATGCGATCCTGTTTGAGGCGCGAGAGGTATTCGACAAACACCTTGCCTTGCAGATGATCGATCTCGTGCTGGAGACAAATGGCCAGCAAGCCTTCCGTCTCCAGCTCGAAAGGCTGGCCGTCGAGCCCCAGGGCACGGATCCGGACCTGGGCACTGCGCGTAACCGACTCATACACCCCGGGCACCGACAGGCAACCTTCCTCGCCTTCGCATTCACCATCGCACGACAGGATTTCCGGGTTGATGAAGGTCTGTAGCTGTGTTTTGTCCTCGGAAACGTCGATGACCACCAACTGGATGTGACGATCCACCTGGGTTGCCGCCAGGCCGATCCCCGGCGCGGCGTACATGGTTTCAGCCATGTCGGCAACGAGCTGGCGCATATCTTCGTCGATCTGCGCCAGCTCGATTTTTTTGGCCCGCGTATGCAAACGCGGATCCGGGTAACGGAGGATGGGAAGCAAGGCCATGTCGTCTCGATGAAACGTTACTACGACAGTCTGAAACTGTCCGTTGAAATGATTACTGGAAATGATTGCCGGATAATGTCTTTGGATGCAAAATCGCGTGCCAGACACAGCTGGTGCGGTTGGTGAGATCCCTAGCTGCATCCTTTCCCAAGGTGAATATGATGATCCAAACCACGAAGCGACACATTATATCCGCACTGCTCCTGACTTGTTTTACCCTGCCCCTGACTGCTGCGACAGAACCCGCCTGCATCATGGCCGGTGGTTGCGTGCGCCCCGACCCCATCATGCCCAAGGAAAAGTCGGCACCCGCCGAGCCCCTGGAACTGTCCGCCAGTGCTCCGGATCGTCACATCGTCGTCCCTGGAGACACCCTCTGGGGTCTGGCTGCCCTGTTCCTCAAACAGCCCTACCGCTGGCCGGAGCTCTGGCAACTCAATCGTCACGAGATCAAGAATCCACACCGCATCTATCCCGGCCAGGTGGTTTATCTCGACCGCAGCGGTGCCACGCCACGCCTGCGTATCGGCAACCCGCTGGAAGGAAATGACGCCAGCACCGTCAAGCTCTCGCCCAAAGTGCTTGCTACCGACAACCGGTCGGCCATCCCTGCCATCCCCCCCAAAGCCATCGAGCCCTTCCTGGCGCGACCGCTGGTGATCGAAGCCGGCGCACTCGATCAGGCCGCCCGCATCATCGCCACCCAGGAAGACCGTGTGGTCGTCGGTGCGGGCAACACGGTCTACGCCACCGGCATCGGCGATACCGCTACGGTCTGGCAGGTCTACCGCCCCGGTCGGTCGCTCATCGACCCGGAAAACCAGCAGATCCTGGGTCATGAAGCCTTCTATCTCGGCGCGGCCCGGCTCATTCGCCCCGGCGAACCTGCCACCCTGGAAATCCTCAATTCCACCCAGGAAATCGGCCTCAATGACCGGCTCGTTCCCGTTCCCGCCCCCGCCATCATCAATTATCTGCCACACACCCCGGATCAACCCATCAGCAGCCGCGTCATGTCCGTTTATGGTGCCCTCGAAGAAGGTGCCAGCCACGCCATCATCACGCTCTCCCGCGGTGCCCGGGATGGTCTCGAAGTTGGCCATGTACTCGCCCTGTCGCGTGCCGGAACGATGGTGAGCAACCGCTTTCAGGACAAGAAGGAATCCTACCGCCTGCCGGACGAGCGTTACGGGCTGGTCTTCGTCTTCCGTGTCTTCGACCGTGTTTCCTATGCACTAGTGATGAATGTCTCTCGCCCGGTGATCGTCGGCGACACCGCCACCACACCCTGAAGCCGCTGCATTCGTCCACAGAAACGGCGCGCATGGCACACGAGGAACCCACTCTGACCGCCTGGCTGCGGCTGACCCTGAGCCGTGGCATCGGTGGTGACAGCCAGCGCCTTCTGCTGGCCACCTTCGGTTTGCCGGAAGCCATTTTTGCCGCCCACCCGGCCAGCCTGCGCAAGGTCATCACGGAATCTCAGGTTCGCCAGTTGCTGACCCCCGATGATGAAGACAAATTGCAGCGCCAGATCGATCTGAGCCTGCAATGGGCACAAATTCCCGGCAATCATCTCCTGACCCTGGCGGATGCGGCCTATCCGCAAGCCTTGCTGCGCAGCGATGATCCGCCTGTCCTGCTCTATGCCAAGGGGCGCATCGAGCTGCTCAACCGCCCGGCGCTGGCCATCGTCGGCAGCCGCAACGCCACACCGCAAGGCCTAAGTAACGCCAGCGCCTTTGCCAGCGCCTTTGCCGAGGCCGGCCTGACCGTCGTCAGCGGTCTGGCCCTGGGCATCGACACCGCCGCGCATCAGGGTGCTCTGTCGGCGGCCGGCAAACAACTGGGCTCGACCATCGCCGTGATCGGTACCGGTGCTGACCGCATCTATCCGGCACGCAACCAGGAGCTGGCACGCCAGATTGCACAGCATGGTCTCATCCTCAGTGAGTTTCCGCTGGCCACCCCGGCACTGGCCGGTAATTTTCCGCGTCGCAACCGTCTCATTGCCGGCCTCAGCCTGGGTTGTCTGGTCGTTGAAGCCGCCGCCCGCAGTGGCTCGCTCATCACCGCCCGGCTGGCCAGCGAAGTCGGCCGTGAAGTCTTCGCCATTCCCGGCTCCATCCACTCGCCGCTGGCCAAAGGCTGCCACCAGCTCATCAAACAGGGGGCGAAACTGGTCGAATCCGCCCAGGATGTACTCGAAGAGCTCGATCTGTCCCGGCTGGCCGTTACTGCGGAGGCACCACCTGCGGTTCAAGGCGAGGCGCACACCCCGCCAGAAGATGCCACAGCCCTGGCCTTGTTCCATGCCCTGGGACACGACCCCTGCACCATCGATGTTCTGGTCGAACGCAGCCAGCTGACGGCAGAAGTCGTGCTGGCAACCCTGCTGCAACTCGAACTGACCGGTCAGATCGCGCCCTTGCCTGGCGGACGTTACCAGCGGTTGTAGGCTGCAGGAAAAACCGCCGACAGCTCAGCGCCGCGCCGTGACAGCATCGATGATCAGCATCACGCTGTCGCGAAAACGGCTGGCTTCCGACAGGGCCACCAGGTGCGGTGCCAGCTCGGCGATATGAGGAAAAGCGCTCAACGATACCTGCTCGAAACTCAGCTTGCGTGACGTTGCCGGCAGCGGCCGGGCAGATGTCGCACCAAAGGCAACGAGACGGCGGGATTCCTCATTCATCAGCACAACGGAACCAATCATGTTGGCCATCAGCAGGTGAAACAACCGCGCCGACTGTTCTGCCGTCAGGCCGGCACGTGACAGCTCCTGCAAAATGCGCTCCATCACCGCCAGCGCCCGGCCGCCCTGGTAAGACGCATTGTCCAGCAGTGGCATGACACCAGGATGAGCGCACAAGGCAGCACGCATGCCGGCATAGGTGACGTACAGCCACTCACGCCAGTCCGCTTCCTCATGGTTGGCCACGTCATAATCGCCGACCACCAGATCAACGAGATCACGCTCGATTTCGGCCTTGTTGCGGTAATGACGGTAGATTGCCATGGCCGACACTCCGAGCTGATCGGCCAGCTTGCGCACCGTCAGTCCGGTCAAACCATCATGGTCAATGATGGCCAGCGAAGCCCGCAGGATGAGGGCCTGAGACAAGGTGCCTCGGGGCAACGGGGCCGCTACGTGACCAGCGTTCCTCTTGCCCGCTGCGCGGGCTACGCCTTCTTTCATCCCCGGCCAGCCTCCGGCAAGGAAGAATGCCTCCGTCGCAGGCTCATTCCTCGAGCAGGCTGCGCAGCATCCAGGCGGCCTTTTCGTGCACATCCAGACGCTGGGTCAGCAGGTCGGCGGTCGGCTGGTCATTGGCCGCATCCACCAACGGAAACAGCTTGCGCGCCGTGCGTGCCGTGGCTTCCTGTGCCGCCACGAGGTGACGGATCATGTCGGTCGCCTTGGGCACACCTTCGACCTCACGGATCGAGGCGAGCTTGACGAATTCCTTGTAAGTGCCCGGTGCGGCCACACCCAGTGCCCGGATGCGTTCGGCAATGATGTCCAGTGCATTCCACTGTTCGGTGTATTGCACCATGAACATCTGGTGCAGG
This sequence comes from Sterolibacterium sp., assembly GCA_018062105.1. GTDB lineage: Bacteria > Pseudomonadota > Gammaproteobacteria > Burkholderiales > Rhodocyclaceae > Sterolibacterium. The sequence goes on from JAGOSV010000040.1 coordinate 6,851, forward strand.
GTATTGAACATAGGGCCGGTGACGTTCCAGTGGAAATTGTGCGTCATCAGGTACAGCGTGTAGCTGTCCGCCAGCAACGTCGACAGGCCCTGAGCAATCTTTTCGCGGTCATTCTTGCTGATGCCGATGTCGATGACGGGGGGGGCGTTTTTCTTGCCAGCCATGAGTTCATCCTTTACGAAAAATGAGACAACGCGCAACAGGCAACTAGCGCCGCGAGCCTGCCACTATGCCATGTTCCGCCCGGGCTGTCTGCCCTCTGTGTAGAGCCTCTGCTGCGACAGAAAAACAAAAACCGATGGCCTGTCCAGTGGTAGGCTGAATACCTCCATGAACAGGCCATCAGAGCGGGTTCCGGGTACTCCGGATACTCCGGATACCGCAGGATCAACGTTTGCGCAGTTTCTGGATAGCGGCGATCTGGGCAATGGCCTCAGCCAGTTCGGCCTGGGCGCGGGCGTAATCGAGCTCAGAACTGCGCTGCGACAGGGCTTCTTCGGCACGCTTCTTGGCATCCAGCGCCTTGGCCTCGTCGAGGTCCTTGCCGCGGATGGCTGTATCGGCCAACACTGTCACCAGACCGGGCTGGACTTCAAGCATGCCACCGGCCACGAAAATCAGCTCTTCGGCATCCTGCTGCGGCAATTTGAGGCGCACCGCCCCCGGCTTGACGCGCGTCAAGAGCGGCATGTGACCAGGCAGAATACCCAGTTCACCGGCTTCGCCCGGCAGGGCGACAAATTCGGCCAGCCCCGAGAAGATGGACTCCTCGGCACTGACGACGTCTACATGGATGGTCATCGCCATTGGCTTCTCCGTTTTAGGTCAGTGCGCCGATCTTATTGCAGCGTCTTGGCCTTTTCGAAGGCTTCGTCGATGGTGCCGACCATGTAAAAGGCTTGCTCGGGCAGATGGTCGCACTCGCCGTTGATAATCATCCTGAAACCACGGATGGTTTCCTTCAGCGGCACATACTTGCCCGGCGAGCCGGTGAACACTTCGGCGACGGTAAAGGGCTGCGACAAGAAACGCTGGATCTTACGGGCACGCGCCACGGCCAGCTTGTCCTCCGGGGCCAGTTCGTCCATGCCGAGAATGGCGATGATGTCGCGCAGTTCCTTGTAACGTTGCAAGGTTTGCTGCACGGCACGGGTAGTGTTGTAGTGCTCCTCACCGATGACGTTCGGGTCGATCTGACGCGAAGTGGAGTCAAGCGGGTCGACGGCCGGGTAGATGCCCAGCGCGGCGATGTCGCGCGACAGCACGACGGTAGCGTCGAGGTGGCCGAAGGTGGTGGCGGGGCTGGGGTCGGTCAAGTCATCGGCCGGCACATAGACGGCCTGCACCGAGGTGATGGAACCAACCTTGGTGGAGGTGATGCGCTCTTGCAGACGACCCATTTCTTCGGCCAGCGTCGGCTGATAGCCTACGGCGGAAGGCATACGACCGAGCAGCGCGGAGACTTCGGTACCGGCCAGGGTGTAGCGGTAGATGTTGTCGACGAAGAACAGCACGTCACGGCCTTCGTCACGGAAGGCTTCGGCCATGGTCAGGCCGGTCAGCGCGACACGCAGACGGTTGCCCGGCGGCTCGTTCATCTGGCCATAGACCAAGGAGACCTTGTCGAGCACGTTGGAGTCTTTCATTTCGTGGTAGAAGTCGTTGCCCTCACGGGTACGCTCGCCCACGCCGGCAAACACGGAATAGCCACCGTGCTGCTTGGCGATGTTGTTGATGAGCTCCATCATGTTCACGGTCTTGCCCACGCCGGCGCCGCCGAACAGGCCAACCTTGCCGCCCTTGGCGAACGGACAAACCAGATCGATCACCTTGATGCCGGTTTCGAGCAGTTCCTGCGAAGGTGCCAACTCGTCAAACCTGGGAGCCTTCTGGTGAATCGAGCGCAGGGATTCTGCGGCAATGTCGCCCGCCTCGTCGATGGGACGACCCAGCACATCCATGATGCGACCCAGCGTGGCTTGGCCGACCGGTACCGAAATCGGTTTGCCGGTGTTTTGCACCATCATGCCGCGGCGCAGACCGTCGGAAGACCCTAGGGCGATAGTACGCACCACGCCGTCACCGAGTTGCTGCTGCACTTCGAGCGTCAGCTCGGAACCATCCATGACCAGAGCGTCATAGACCTTGGGCATCTGGTTGCGCTGGAACTGGACATCCACCACCGCGCCGATGCACTGAACGATTTCACCTTGACTCATCGTCATTCCCCAAAACAATAGATTCGTTAATCAGTGATGCAGTCTCAAACCGCTGCTGCGCCGCCGACGATTTCCGAGATTTCCTTGGTAATCGCCGCCTGACGCGTCTTGTTGTAGATCGTCTGCAATTCGTTGATGACGTTGCCTGCGTTATCCGATGCGGCCTTCATGGCCACCATCCGCGCCGATTGCTCGGACGCCATGTTCTCGGCCACGGCCTGATACACCAGTGCCTCGACATAACGTACCAGCAGCTCGTCGATCACCGCCTGGGCATCGGGCTCGTAGAGATAATCCCAGCCATGCTGCTGCTTCTCGACTTCCAGCTTGTCCGCCGTCAGCGGCAGCAACTGCTCGATCACCGGCTCCTGCTTCATGGTGTTGATGAAGCGGGTATACGCCACATAAACCACATCGAGCTCACCGGCCTGGAAGGCATCGAGCATGATCTTGACCGGCCCGATCAGCTTTTCCAGATGCGGCGTATCGCCCAGCCCGGTTACCTTGGAAACGATGTTGGCACCCAGGCGCTGCATGAAACCCAGCCCCTTGTTGCCGATCGTCGTGACCCGGATATCCTTGACGCCCGCACCCTCCAGCTCGCGCATGCGATTCATCGACTGGCGCAGGATGTTGGTATTGAGACCGCCGCACAGCCCTTTGTCGGTGGTAACGACAATCAGGCCAACCCGACGGATATCACCCGGTTTGGCCAGAAAGGGATGCTTGTATTCCGAATTGGCACGCGCCAGGTTGGCCGTGATGCAGCGTACCTTGTCGCCATAGGGACGGGATGCCTTCATGCGCTCTTGTGCCTTGCGCATCTTGGATGCCGCCACCATCTCCATGGCTTTGGTGATCTTGCGCGTGTTTTGGACGCTCTTGATCTTGTTTCGTATTTCCTTGCCGCTCGGCATGGTCCGCTCCTGGCTGGCTAGGGGTTTTAAGCCCAGGTCTTCTTGAACGAGGCAATCGCTGCCGCCAAAGCCTTTTCGGTATCCCCGTCGAGGTCTTTGGAAGTTTCGATCTTGTCCAATACGGCCGCATGGCTTTGCTTGAGATAGCCCATCAGGCCGGCTTCAAAAGCCAGGCCGCGCTTGACATCGACATCGTCGTAGTAGCCCTTGTCGACGGAATACAGCGTCACCGCCATTTCCGATACGCTCATTGGCGAATACTGGGCCTGCTTCATCAGCTCGGTCACCATACGGCCACGCTCCAGCTGCTTGCGGGTGGCTTCATCCAGATCAGAAGCAAACTGGGCGAAGGCCGCCAGTTCGCGGAACTGGGCCAGTGCCAGACGCACACCGCCACCGAGCTTCTTGATGACTTTGGTTTGTGCTGCACCACCGACGCGCGACACCGAGATACCGGCGTTGATGGCGGGACGGATACCAGCGTTGAAGAGATCCGTTTCCAGGAATATCTGGCCGTCAGTAATCGAGATGACGTTGGTCGGCACGAAGGCGGTCACGTCACCGGCCTGAGTTTCGATCACCGGCAGGGCGGTCAGCGAACCCGTCTTGCCCTTGACTTCACCGTTGGTGAACTTCTCGACGTATTCGGCGTTGACGCGTGCGGCACGCTCGAGCAGACGGCTGTGCAGGTAGAACACGTCACCGGGGTACGCTTCACGGCCTGGCGGGCGACGCAGCAGCAGCGAGACTTGGCGGTAAGCCCAGGCTTGCTTGGTCAGATCGTCATAGATGATCAGAGCATCTTGTCCGCGATCACGGAAGTATTCGCCCATGGTGCAGCCCGAGTACGGCGCGAGGAACTGCATGGCGGCGGATTCGGAAGCGGAGGCAGCGACGATGACGGTATATTCCATCGCCCCGGCTTCGGTCAGCTTGCGGACTACGTTGGCAATCGTCGAGGCTTTTTGCCCGATCGCCACGTAGATACAGAACATGTCCTGGCCTTTTTGGTTGATGATCGCATCCACCGCAACGGCCGTTTTCCCGGTCTGACGGTCGCCGATGATCAGCTCACGCTGTCCGCGGCCAATCGGCACCATCGAATCGATGGCCTTCAGGCCGGTTTGCACCGGTTGGTCCACCGATTTACGCCAGATGACGCCCGGTGCCACCTTTTCGATCTTGTCGGTCAGTTTGGCATTGATCGGGCCTTTGCCGTCAATCGGCTCACCCAGTGCATTGACGACACGGCCGAGCAGCTCCGGGCCGATCGGCACTTCGAGAATGCGCCCCGTACACTTGACGGTATCGCCTTCCGAGATGTGTTCGTACTCGCCCAGCACTACGGAGCCGACGGAGTCACGCTCGAGGTTGAGTGCCAGACCAAAGGTGTTGCCGGGGAACTCCAGCATTTCGCCCTGCATCGCATCGGCCAAACCGTGAATGCGACAGATGCCGTCGGTCACGGAAACGACCGTGCCTTCGGTCTTGGCCTCGGCCGCCAGGCCCAGGTTCTGGATCCGATTCTTGATCAGATCACTGATTTCAGAGGGATTGAGATTCATTGCAAAACTCCTATTTCTGTAGCGCGGTCGCCATGGTGGCGAGCTTGCCGCGCACCGAAGCGTCGATGACCTGATCGCCGACCGTGATGCACACACCACCGATCAGTTCGGGATCGACACTGACGGAGGCGTGGATCTTGCAGGCAAAACGGCGTTCGAGATCGGCCACGAGTTGTTGTTGAGCTGCCGCATCGACCGGAAAGGCCGAGGCAATCACTGCCTTTTTGCTGCCCTCATGAGCATTCTTGAGGGTGACGAACAGGGTGCAGATTTCCGGCAGCACACCGAGACGGCTGTTATCGACCAGAACGCGGATGAAGTTTTGCTGACTGGCCGCCAGCCCTTCGCCCACGACCCCCTGAAACAGGCTCGTCAACTGGGCCGGCAATAACCGGGGATCATCGATGCAGACGGCCATGTCCGGATGAGTTGCCACGGCCACCATGCGCTCAAGAGCCGCAGCCCAACCGGCCAGCGCGTTTTCATCCCGAGCCAGCTGAAAAGCCGCTTCGGCATAGGGTCGTGCGATGGTGACGTTTTCGGCCATGGCGGATTACAGCTCCGATTTCAGGTTAGCCAGCAGATCGGCATGCACCTGGGCATTGATTTCACGGCGCAGGATGCGTTCAGCACCTGCAACGGCCAGCAAGGCAACCTGCTCACGCAAGGCTTCCTTGGCACGCTGGGCGGCAACGGTGGCTTCTGCTTCAGCAGCCTCACGCGCCTGGGCAACGATACGCGCTGCTTCGGCCCGGGCTTCCTCGATCAGCTGCGAGCCCTGCTTTTCAGCACCGGCACGCACCTCGGTTGCCGATTCACGCGCCTTGCGCATTTCGTCGACCACCTTCTTCTCGGCGTGCACCAGCTCGCTCTTTGCCTTGTCTGCAGCCGCCAGTCCGTCGGCAATCTTTTGCGCGCGCTCGTCGAGTGCCTTCATGATGGGCGGCCACACGAATTTCATCGTGAACCACGCCAGAATGAAGAACACGCCGAGCTGAGCAAACAGGGTAGCGTTCAGATTCACGGTTTCGCTCCTTAAAGCGGTTTGATTGGCTTGAGGGAGTCGATTACTTAAGAACGAACGGGTTGGCGAAGGCGAACATCATCGCGATACCGACACCGATCAGGAAGGCCGCGTCGATCAGGCCGGCCAGCAGGAACATTTTGGTTTGCAGGGCGTTCATCAGCTCGGGCTGACGGGCCGATGCTTCGAGGTACTTCGAACCCATGATGCCGATACCGATACAAGCACCGACCGCACCCAGACCGATGATCAGGCCGGCGGCCAGGGCAACGTAACCGAGAATGTGTTCCATGATGACTCCTTGATTAAAAGATGAATGACGATTGAAACGGGCTACAGATAAAAGCTACGGACTTGCGAAAACCGGATGACTCCTGCGGGGACGGTCAATGACCTTCATGCGCCTGACCGATATACACCAGCGTCAGCATCATGAAGATGAAAGCTTGCAGGGTAATGATGAGGATGTGGAAAATCGCCCACACCGCCCCGAGAATCAGATGCATGCCGATCCCCCACCACGTGGCGACACCACCGAGCAGCGCAATCAGCATGAAAATCAGCTCGCCAGCGTACATGTTGCCGAACAGTCGCATGCCCAGTGACAGTGCCTTGGCAGCGAACTCGATCAGGTTGAGCAGCAGATTCACCGGGTACAGGATGACCTTGTCACCGAAAGGTGCTGCCACCAGTTCGTGCAGGAAACCACCAATCCCTTTGATCTTGACGCTGTACCAGAGCATCAGCAGCAAAACACCCAGCGACATGCCGAGCGTGCCATTGAGGTCGGCCGACGGCACGACGCGCAGGAAGGCGTGCGGATTACCGGAAGCGGTCTGCCAGATGAGGGGCAACAAGTCGAGCGGCAGCAGATCGAGGGCGTTCATGAAGAACACCCAGACAAAGACAGTCAAGGCCAGCGGTGCGATAAAGGTGCGGTCACCATGAACGATGGACTTGGCCTGGGAATCAACCATTTCCATGACGATTTCCAGCGCCGCCTGCAAACGACCCGGCACGCCGGAAGTGACCTTGCGTGCCACCGACCACATCAGGAAGATGGCCGCCAAACCAACGGCTAGCGAGAAAACAAACGTGTCAAGATTGGCCAGCGAAAAATCGATGATGGCCTTCTGCGCCTCACCTGAACTGTTCAGGTGGGTCAGGTGATGCTGGATGTATTCGGACGCCGAGGGCGCAGATGCTTCGTGACCGGTTGCCATATTCGTCAGGTCTTTACCAAGAATGCGAACAAATTCGCCTTAAGCGCCGCAAACAGTCCGATGAGCAAGAACCACCACTGCACATCGGCATACCACTGCTGTACGGCCACCAGAATTCCTATTGTTGCCACTACCTTGCCAAACTCGCCGACAAGGAAGCCGATACCACTGGCACGGCCTGTGGCGGCCGCAACCTTCAAGCGCACGACAAAGACCAGGTTGGGCAACAGGTAAGCCAATCCACCCCACAGCGTAGAAAACAACCCGGCCTTCCCTGCAAATACCCCAGCCAGCCCGGCAGCCACCAGCAGAACGGCCAGTTGCAGCATCACGACCTTCAGCATGGCAACCACCCGACTGCAGCAATGACCCGCCGCACGAAAAGTCGGCGATTATAAGGGCGGTTTACCGATTAGTCAAAGGAATGGCGGTAACGATTTTTTTAATGACAACGCACCACGGCGTATCGCGGTGTATCGATTGTGCTCAAACCGCATCAGACCCCGGACGCAAGTGCTCGAGGATCCCCTCCAGCTGTTCCAGACTGCCAAAACTGATCGTCAAGTTGCCACTGCCTTTGCGGTTCGTGACCAGCTTGACCGGGGCGCCCAGGGTATCGGCCAGCTCCTCCTGCAGACGCAGCAGATCGCGGTCGGCTTGCCCACTGGTCGTCACTTTTTCTGCCGTCGGGTGCAATTCACGCTGAACGAGCTTTTCCGTCTCGCGTACCGACAGCCCCTTATGCACGACCAGCGCAGCCAGACGCGCCTGATCGGCTTTCGACAACGGCAGCAAGGCGCGCGCATGCCCCATGTCGAGCTCACCAGAAAACAAGCATTCCTGCACTGGCTTGGCCAGCTGCAACAGGCGCAGGAGGTTGGAGGCCGCCGAACGCGAACGACCCACCGCGTCGGCGGCCTGCTGATGACTCAGACCGAATTCATCGACGAGACGCTGGATGCCGGCCGCCTCTTCCAGTGGGTTGAGATTTTCCCGCTGGATGTTTTCGATCAGCGACATGGCCAGCGTGGCCTCGTCAGGAATCTCGCGCACCAGTACCGGCACCTCACTGACACCCGCTAGCTGGGCGGCACGCCAGCGACGCTCACCGGCGATGATTTCGTATTTGTCGCCACCGATCGGTCGCACCAGGATCGGCTGCATGATACCCTGGGCCTTGATGGACGCCGCCAGTTCATTGAGCGAATCCGCATCCATGCGCGTGCGCGGCTGGTACTTGCCCGGCTGCAGGCGCGTCACCAACAAGGTCGTCTGATGCATGTTTTCTGGCTGAGTCTCGGCATCGAGCAACGCCCCCAGGCCGCGACCCAGTCCCTTTTTCCTTGGTGGATTCACACCATTTCTCCTTGTTGTTCGTTCTGTTGTCCCGGCGGCACGGCACGGGCACATCGATATAACCATCAGCGTTACAGCGAGCGGTGCCGTTCGATCATCTCAGTGGCAAATGCCTGATAGGCCTGCGCACCCTTCGAAGATTTGTCGAACAGCACACCGGGAATCCCGTAGCTGGGTGCCTCGGCCAAACGCACGTTGCGCGGGATGATGGTCTTGAACACCTTGTCACCGAAATGCTGCTCCAGCTCCGCCGACACCTGATGTCCCAACGTAGCGCGGCTGTCGAACATCACACGCAGCAAACCGATGATTTTCAGGTCATGATTGAAGCTGGCATGCACCTTCTTGATGGTATTCACCAGATCCGACAGGCCTTCCAGCGCATAATATTCACATTGCATCGGAATGATCACGCCATGCGCCGCGCACAAGCCGTTGAGTGTCAGCAATGATAACGAAGGCGGGCAATCGATCAGAACAAAGTCATAATCGCTGGCATATTCGGCCAACGCTTCCTTGAGGCGCATTTCACGCCGCTCCAATTCGACCATCTCGACTTCAGCACCCGCCAGATCACGATTGGCCGGCAGCAGATCAAACTTGGCCGCACAGCTGACCCGCACCTCGGCCAGCGGTGCCAGCCCCACCAGCAGCTGATACACCGACTGCGGCAAGGTACGCTTATCGACACCACTGCCCATCGTGGCATTACCCTGCGGATCGAGATCCACCAGCAGGGTGCGCTGCCCCTGGGCGGCTAGGGCAGCGGCCAGATTGACCGTCGTGGTGGTCTTGCCGACCCCACCCTTCTGATTGGCGATGGCGAAAATGTGCATGCGGGTTCCTCTTTCTACGATGACGTTTTTTTCAGCACGATCAGATGACGGTGCGCCGCCAGATCAGGCACAGCAAGGGTCTCGCACCGCACCGCCTGCCAACCGGCCGGCAAGACGGCGATTTCATCCTCCGGCAACAGGCCTTTCATGGCCAGCAAAGGGGCACCCTCCACCACCAGATGCCCCGCCAGCCGGACAAACAGGGCAAGATCGGAGAATGCCCGCGAAATGACGGCTGAAAAGCGTGTCGCCGGCTGGAAATCTTCGACCCGGCCACAATGGACATGAACATTATCCAGCCCAAGCTCGATCCGGGCCTGCTGCAGAAAGCTGGCTTTCTTCTGATTGGTTTCGATCAACGTCACGACCATCCCTGGCCGGGCGATGGCTAGCGGAATCCCCGGCAAGCCACCCCCGCTGCCCACATCCGCCAGGCGGGAATAATCACACAACCACGGCAGCACGGCCAACGTATCGAGCAGATGCTGCACCACCATCTGTTCCGGATCGCGCACCGCCGTCAGGTTATAAACACGGTTCCATTTGTCCAGCAGCGCCAGATAGGCGAGAAGCTTTTCCTCGGCAGCCGGCGGCAGGGTCAGCCCCAGCGTGACGATGCCCGCATGCAGCCGGCTGATGATCGCCGGATTCATGAGTGTTGCCTGTTCTGCAGGGAACGGCGCTTGAGATACACCAACAACAACGAAATGGCCGCCGGCGTTACCCCCTGGATGCGCGAGGCCTGGCCGATGGTTTCTGGCCGGTGCTGAGCAAGACGCTGGCGCACTTCGATCGACAAGCCCTGCACCCCCGCATAATCCATGTCGGCCGGCAACTTCAGCGCCTCACTCGACTGGCTGCGCTGCACGTCTTCCTGCTGACGATCGATATAACCCTGGTACTTGGCCTGGATATCGACCTGCTCGATGACTTGCGGATCGGCCTCAAGCCCGACACCAAAGCCCGGCAGGGTTGCCAGCTCGGCATAACTCACCTGGGGGCGGCGCAGCAAATCGAACAGCCGGTAATCCCGATCCATGGATTGCCCCAGTACGCGCAACGCCTCCGCCTCAGCCACCAGCCGGGGATGAACCCAGGTAGATTTTAGACGCTCACTCTCGGCAGCAATCGCATCACGCTTGCGATTGAACGCCGCCCAGCGTTCTTCATCGACCAGACCCAGCGCCCGCCCCGCCTCGGTCAGCCGCAGATCGGCATTGTCTTCGCGCAGGCTGAGACGATATTCGGCACGGCTGGTAAACATCCGGTAGGGCTCGGATACACCGCGTGTAATCAGGTCATCCACCAACACGCCGAGATAGGCCTGATCGCGACGCGGCGTCCAGGCCTCTGCCCTGCCCTGCGCCTGCAATGCGGCATTGATGCCAGCCAGCAAGCCCTGTGCTGCTGCCTCTTCGTAGCCCGTGGTGCCATTGATCTGGCCAGCAAAAAACAGCCCGGCAATAGACTTTGTTTCCAGCGAGGCCTTGAGGTTGCGTGGGTCAAAATAGTCGTACTCGATGGCATAGCCTGGACGCAGGATGTGGGCATTTTCCAGACCACGCAGACTGCGTACCAACGCCAGTTGCACATCGAAGGGCAGGCTGGTGGACACTCCTTGCGGATAGATTTCGTGGGTTGTCAGCCCCTCTGGCTCCAAGAAAATCTGATGACTGTCACGGCCGGCAAACCGATGGATCTTATCCTCGATCGACGGGCAATAACGCGGCCCGACCCCTTCGATGACCCCGGTAAACATCGGCGAACGGTCCAGCCCGGCGCGGATGATGTCATGCGTGCGCTCATTGGTATGGGTAATCCAGCACGGCACCTGGCGCGGATGCTGCTCTCGCCGGCCCAGGAAGGAAAATACCGGCACCGGATCATCACCCGGCTGCCTCTGGCAGACCGAATAGTCGATACTGCGCCCGTCGATGCGTGGCGGCGTACCCGTCTTGAGACGACCCACCGGCAACTGCAATTCACGCAACCGGTGCGACAGGGAAATCGCCGGCGGATCTCCTGCCCGGCCCGCCGGGTAATGACTCAGCCCGACATGCACCAGGCCATTCAGGAACGTCCCAGCCGTCAGTACCACGGTCGTCGCCTCGAAGCGGATGCCCAACTGAGTTACCACGCCGCAGACGCGATCCCCTTGCAGCATCAGATCATCGACCGCCTGCTGGAACAACGTCAGATTGGCTTGATTTTCCAACCGCTGACGAATGGCAGCCTTATACAGCAAACGGTCCGCCTGGGCTCGCGTCGCCCGCACCGCCGGCCCCTTACTGGCATTGAGCACCCGAAACTGAATGCCCGCCTCGTCTGTGGCGGCGGCCATGGCACCACCCAGCGCATCGACCTCCTTGACCAGATGCCCCTTGCCAATTCCGCCAATGGACGGATTGCACGACATCTGTCCGAGGGTTTCGATATTGTGCGTCAGCAGCAGCGTCTGCGCACCGGCACGCGCCGCCGCCAGCGCTGCCTCGGTACCGGCATGACCACCACCCACCACAATCACATCAAAGCGTCTGGAAAACAACATTACAGAGGCGAAGGACAAAAGAGGCGCAATGATACGCTAGTCCATCGAAGGCCGGCAAAACACCCAGAATGTTTCACGTGAAACAAGACGACCAACCACTCATAACCCGGGGCAGGACATGTTTCACGTGAAACACGGGGCGGCAACGTTCTGTCTGGCGATACTGATCCGGCCAGATGAATTTGAAGTTCCGTTCGGGTCGAGTGTTTCTGCCGAAGCCCTTCGACAAGCCTGCCCTGAGCATTGACGAAGGGCTCAAGGCAAACGGTTCAAACGGTTCACTCACCTACCGGACCAATATTACTTGCCGATGCAAAAGCGCGAAAAGATCACGCCCAGCAGGTCGTCTGCCGTGAACTCTCCGGTAATCTCGCTCAGGGCCAGCTGTGCCCGGCGCAGCTCTTCGGCACAGATTTCCATCTGAAGCATGTCGTTCAAGGCATCGGCCAGGCAAGCATCGGCGGCAGTTAGTGCCTGCAAGTGGCGCTCGCGTGCCAGAATCAGGTCTTCACCATGCTCCTGCCAGCCGGCAATTCGTAACAACTCGCGCTGCAACACATCGATTCCGGCAACGTTACGAGCCGACAGGTACAGGTGCACCTGCCCACCCACCTCGCCACGTCCGGCCGCCTGTCCGCTCAGGTCGCATTTGTTATGGATGATCAATCGCTCGACACCGGCCGGTAATTGCCGGGCAATGGTTTCGTCTTCTGCCGTCATGCCCTGGCGTGCATCGATCAGTTGCAGGACAACATCGGCCCGCTCGATTTCGCGCCAGCTCCGCTCGATGCCGAGACGCTCGACCGTATCCGTCGTTTCACGCAGACCGGCCGTATCGATGACATGCAACGGAATCCCCTCGACCTGGATCATCTCGCGCAACGCATCGCGCGTCGTGCCGGCGATATCGGTCACGATGGCCCGCTCTTCACCTGCCAGACAGTTCAGCAAAGAAGATTTGCCAACATTGGGTGGCCCGGCCAGCACTACCTGCAAGCCACGGCGCAACAAACTGCCCTGCTGCGCCCGCTTTTGCAGCGCCGCCAGATCGGAGCGTAGCTGCCGTAGACGTTCGGCGACATTGGCTTCGCGCAGTATCGTTACAGCATCAATTTCTTCATCGGGGAAATCGAGCGTCGCTTCGATCAACATGCGCAATTCGATCAAGCGCTCGACAATGCCATGTACCTGACGGGAAAACTCCCCGGACAATGAGCGCACAGCCGAGCGAGCCGCCTGGATGCTCGAAGCCTCGATCAGATCCGCCACAGCTTCGGCCTGGGCTAAATCCAGCTTGTCGTTAAGAAAAGCACGCCGCGTGAATTCACCCGGTTCGGCCAGTCTTGCGCCAAGTTCCAGACAGCGTTGCAGCAACAGGTGCATGACCACCGGCCCGCCGTGTCCCTGCAATTCCAGCACGTCCTCTCCAGTGAATGAGTGCGGTGCCGGGAAATACAGCAGGATGCCCTGGTCGATGGCCGTACCTTGTGCGTCGCGAAACGTCGTCAGGGTGGCACGGCGCGGCACTGGCCGGGCACCGCCCAGCACTTCGGCCAGCGCCGATAAATCCGGGCCGGAGAGCCGGATGACTCCGATGCCGCCGCGCCCGGGGGCTGTTGCAATGGCGGCAATGACCTCATTCACGGCCATCTTTCATTTCAGGCTGTTTTTCCGCCACCCGCTTCAATCACACGGTTAACTTGCCACTGCTGGGCAATCGACAGCACATTATTGACAACCCAGTAAAGCACCAAACCAGCTGGGAAAAACAGGAACATGCCGGTAAATATGATGGGCATGAACATCATCACCTTGGCCTGGATCGGGTCGGGCGGTGCCGGATTCAGCTTGGTCTGCAACACCATGGTCAAACCCATGACGATAGGCAGGATGAAATAGGGATCTTTTGCAGAAAGATCATGAATATAGCCAATGAACGGGGCGTAACGTATCTCGACTGTCCCCAGCAGCACCCAGTACAGGGCGATGAAGACAGGAATCTGAACCAGCACCGGCAGACACCCCCCCAGCGGATTGATTTTCTCGCGCTTGTAGAGGTCCATCATCTCCTTGTTGAGCCGTTCGCGGTCATCCCCATAGGTTTCCTTGAGTTTGGTCAGCTTGGGTGCCACCACCTTCATCTTGGCCATCGACTTGTAACTGGCTGCTGACAACGGGTAGAAAATCAGCTTCAGCAGCACGGTCAGGACGATGATTGCCCAACCCCAGTTCCCCACCAGCTTGTGGATCATCTCCAGTACCCAGAACAGGGGAGCGGCCACCACGGTCAACCAGCCATAATCGACCACCAGATCCAGCCCCGGGGCAATTTTGGCCAGTTTGGTCTGTTCCTGCGGGCCGGCGTACAACCCGATATCCACCTTGCTGGTGGCTCCCGGTGCGATGGTGGCCACCGGCAGGATGATGCCGGCACTGTATAGGTCATCGCCCAGCTTGCGGATGAAAAACTCCCGTTCTGTCTTGCCTTCTGGCAGCCAGGCCGCAACGAAATAATGCTGCACCATGGCCATCCAGCCGTTGTCCGCCTTCAATGGGAACTTGGCCTTACCCTTGGCAATGTCTTCAAAACTGACTTTATGGTACTTGTCCTGCTCGGTATAGACCGCCGGGCCAGTAAAGACATTGACACCCATCATGCCGCCTGTCGTGCCTTCTGGTGGGCGGCCATCACGCAAAATCTGGAAATAGGCATGTGGCGTCAGGGGAGTTGTCCCTGTGTTTGTTATTTCTTCTTTTACATCAATAAGATAACTTGATCTATGGAAGGTATAGGTTTTAGCGACCCTGACCTGGCCCAACGCGCTTTCGAGACGCACCGTCAGGGCCTGCTGCCCGGCCGCAAGTGCCTGCTGCGTCGACGTAAATTGATAAATCGTCTTGTGATTCGGCAAGCCTTCACCGAGCAGGCCACTTTGCGCCTGGTAGAGATGCTTTTCTCCGTTGTCAAACAGCACGAAACTCTTGTTTTTGTCCTCGGTGGCATGATGCTGCAGCAATTCCAGCCGGATCAGATCACCGCCCCGGGCAGAGATTTCCGCCCGGAAAATATCCGTCCGAACTTCCAGAGTTTGTGGTGTCAGGGCCATGTCATCCGGAGCCTGTGCTGCGGGCAGTGGCGCCCCCGTCGCCGTGGCTGCTTCCGGTGTTCGCACAGGAACCGTATTGTCCGTTACCGGTTTGGCCGGCTGTGCCAAAGTCGCAGCCGTCGGCGCATGCTCGACTCCGGGAGGCACCTGCTTCTGCCAGGATTCCCATAACATGATGATGGAAAAAGAAAATACCAGCAGTAATATCAAGCGTTGATTATCCATCGAGACGATCTTTCAGCGTAACGTTTGGCTTGGGAACCGGATCATGCCCTCCGGGGTGCCAAGGATGGCAACGAGCCAGACGGCAGACAGTCAGCCATGAACCTCGAACAGCACCATGACTGTGCAAAGCCTCATCGGCATATTCGGAACAACTGGGGTAAAACCGGCAGTGACGCCCCAGAAAAGGACGCACACAATAGCGATAGACACGCAGCAAACCAATCAGCGGGCGTACCGTCCATGCCGTCATGGTGCCCGCTCTCCCTCTCTAGATCGCTGTGCTTGCTCCATCAAACGCGCCAACAGACGGTCGATATCCATACGCCAAGCACGGCGCAACGCTGCCTGATCCGGAGTTTCAGCATATTGGGAGAGTGACCGGACAGGAACCGAACGAGCTGGTGTGGCTGAAGCCGATATCGGGGAACGGGCCAAACGCAATACCAGATCATAGGCAGGCAACCCGCTGCGGGAATGACGAAACGCCTCGCGAGCGAGGCGTTTCAGCAAATTGCGCTGTACAGCCCGGCGTGCCAATTTTTTGGCGATCACCAAGCCAAGCCTAGCACCGGCTTCAACAAGAACCGCTTCCGGTCTGACGACTAAATAGTGCAAGTCGAAATACTCGCCGCGCAGGACACGCCGTGCAGCGAATACACGAGAAAAGTCAGCTGCCGTATGCAACCTGCAACAGCCCGGAAAACCCAACCCGGCATCTGCCCGATCCTCGGCATCTACATTGTTTCTGCCGATCAATGGTCAGGCCCGATGTTACCCAGGTTGTCCGGGCCGGATGCCTCAAACACCCAGGCGGCTACGACCCTTGGCGCGACGAGCACGGATCACGGCGCGGCCGCCTTTCGTGCGCATGCGCACGAGAAAGCCGTGTGTACGCTTGCGGCGTACGACCGAAGGCTGATAAGTGCGTTTCATGATGACACCCCTCTAAAAAAGAACCCGCAATTACATAATCACGCCACCGATTTGTCAAGCACTTTATTTGCCCTGAACCGCCCCCGATTTTTCTGGACACGAATTTGGGGTTAAATCGTGTTTGAAAAAGGAGTCATTGAATGCTGAATGAATCGAAGGTGGAAGGGATTGCGCCGGGTTTGCTGGAAGGAGCGCGTA
>JAGOSV010000041.1 GCA_018062105.1 Sterolibacterium sp.
GTTACAATCGCCACTGGCGTCTCGAAAAACTGGGCTTCATGTCACCCCTCGAAGCCCGTCAGGCCTATGCCATGCGAAAGGCAGCCTGAGTTGCAAAAGCGTGTCCAATTAATTGGGGGCGGTACACACTTTATTTGCCCCGGCTGTGGGTAACTTTCCTCAAAACCGCATAGAATGCCTGACGCTAAGCGCTGCCCATGATCCAGACGGCCGCCCTAAATTACAAAAATAATAATATAAATCAATATATTAGAAACTTGAACGCAGGTTCTCCGTGTCATCTATGAACGAATTCTGGACGGTCTGTCTGAACCGGTTTGAAAAGGAGCTGCCGGCCCAGCAATACAACACCTGGATCAAGTCGCTGCGGCTGGAATCGGTAGCTTCCGCAAGCCTTGCAGAGGCTACCGGAAACGACGATCTGGACGACAATCTTCATGATCCGGCAGCCCTTACTCCGGAAACATTGCAGTTGGTAGCCCCCAACCGCTTCATTCTGCAGTGGGTACGGGAACGCTATCTGGGCAAAATACAGGCACTGAGCCGTGAGTTTTTCGATGCCCCCGTCAACATTAGCCTCCGTCTGGGTGAACAGGATGCAGCGAAAAAAACCACTTCTCCGTCAGCCGCGGATGAAACAGAAAAAACCTTGCCCACCCTGCCCCTTTCGGTAACCGCTCCAGGCGCTGCATCGAGCATCATCAACACCCTGAGCAGCAACCGCAACGAAGACAGCCTGTACGAAAAATCCCGCCTGAATCCTGGTTTTACCTTTGATAACCTGGTCACCGGCCGTGCCAACGACCTGGCTCGTGCGGCCGCCCAGCAAGTTGCCCAAAATCCGGGTACCTCCTACAACCCGCTCTTCATCTATGGCGGCGTCGGTCTAGGTAAGACTCACTTGATCCATGCCCTGGGTAACGAAGTGTGGCACCACAATCCCAACATGGTGATCCGCTACGTTCATGCTGAAGATTACTTTGCCGACGTGGTGCGCGCCTACCAGCAAAAATCCTTCGATGTCTTCAAGCGTTATTATCGTTCCCTCGATCTGCTGCTAATCGACGACATCCAGTTCTTTAACAACAAAAATCGCACCCAGGAAGAGTTTTTCTACGCTTTCAACGCACTGGTCGAAGCCAAAAAACAGATCGTCATCACCTGTGACACCTATCCTAAGGACATCACCGGTCTGGAAGAACGCCTCGTTTCACGCTTCGACTGGGGTTTGACCGTACAGATCGAGCCTCCTGAACCAGAAATGCGCGTGGCCATCCTAAAAAAGAAAGCAGAAGCTACCCGGATGGCACTGGGTGATGATGTAGCCTTCCTGATTGCCAAAAATCTGCGCTCCAACGTACGTGAGCTGGAAGGCGCACTCAACAAAGTACTGGCCTATGCCCGGTTTCACGGCAAGAACGTCACCATCGACGTCGCCAAAGAAGCCCTCAAGGACATCCTGGGCGCCACTAACCGACAACTGACCCTGGAATTGATCCAGAAAACCGTAGCCGATTACTACAAGATCAAAGTCGCTGAAATGCACTCCAAAAAACGTAGCCGTGCCATCGCCCGACCGCGCCAGATTGCCATGTGGCTGGGGCGTGAGCTGACCCAGCACAGCTTGCCAGAAATTGGTGACGCTTTTGGTGGTAGAGATCACACCACAGTAATACACGCTTGTCGTACTATCAACGACTTACGCAGCAAAGACCACCAAATCGGCAACGATGTTCATGTTCTCATGCAAACTCTGAAAAGTTGAACGATGCCCTTGAACAACCTCTGAGGAAACCTGGGATGATTTGTGGATAACTTCCAAAAATCCCCATCCAAACCTATTCATCCACATTCTTCCACATCGTTCCAAGAGCCTTTTCCATAGGCTTACAAAGTATCTAACTTATTGATTTCAAACTAATTTAACGACATTTCAACAGATTAGACCGGACCATAATAGTTTTAGGAGGTTTATATATAATGCTTTTATACAAAGGCTCTCGCGACCAAATTCTCGAACCCTTGCAGGCCGTCTGTGGCATCGTCGAAAAACGTAATACCTTGCCCATACTTTCCAACGTCCTTCTGGAAAAACAGGCAGATCGACTGACCTTGCTGGCTACTGACATCGACATCCAGATCAAGACTGAGCTTTCTACGGAATCTTCGGATTCCACCACCCTGACCGTCGCAGCCCGCAAGATGCAGGACATTTTGCGTTCCCTGCCGGAAGGAGAAGTCAGCCTAACTCTGGATGAAAAGCGTCTGCAGATAAAATCCGGCCGTAGCCGCTTCAATCTGCAAACCCTGTCAGCAGAAGAATTTCCTCGCATGCTGTTGAGTGACAGCAATGTGACTCGTCTCAAGCTCAGCCAGAAACAGTTCAAAAACCTGCTCATTCAGGCACAATATGCCATGGCATTTCAGGATGTGCGCTATTACCTGAATGGTTTGTTACTGGTCGTCAAGAACAATGAAGTCGTTGTCGTTGCCACCGATGGCCATCGTCTAGCTTATGCCCGGGAGTCGCTGGCTGAGGAATTGCCAAATATTGAAGTCATCCTGCCGCGCAAAACAGTGCTTGAGTTATCACGGCAACTGGCTGAAGTCGATGATCCGCTGGAAATCATGCTGACTCCGAATCAGGCGCGCTTCAACTTTGGCAATATCGAACTCATTTCCAAGCTCATCGACGGAAAATTCCCGGACTATGAGCGGGTTATCCCGAAAAACCATAACAAGGTCATCAAGATTCAACGTTCTTCCCTGGCGCAATCCTTGTTACGCGTCAGAATTTTGACCAATGAAAAAATTCCCGGGGTTAATTTGATTTTCTCGGAAAATAGCCTCAGCATACACGGCAAGAATATCGAGCGTGAAGAAGCTCAGGAAGAAATCGAAATAAGCTACCCACATGACAGTATAGATATTGGCTTCAATGTCAATTATCTGCTCGATTTTCTCAATAATGTTGATAATGATGAAATAGAGTGTCATCTGCTTGATGCCAGCAGCAGTGCCTTATTTCAGTTGCCGGACAATGCAGATTTTAAATATGTCGTGATGCCGATGCGAACCTGAGAAAATATCAAGACAAGAATCGTAAAATTTTCAATACCTATTTATACCAAGCCATAAGAACAGAAATTCAAAATAAAAATCTCGTAGTACAGAGATTTCAACAGGATTTCTCCAAGCCTGGAAAATTGCATGACTGAACATACCTCCTCCCCTGCCGATAACGACGGCTACAACGAAGATTCGATTCAGCAACTCGAAGGTCTCGAAGCCGTGCGCAAGCGGCCGGGGATGTATATCGGTGATACTTCCGATGGCACCGGCCTGCATCACATGGTATTCGAGGTTGTCGATAACGCCATCGATGAAGCCCTGGCAGGCTATTGTGATGATATCGTCATCACCATTCATTCCGATAACTCGATTTCCGTGATCGATAACGGACGTGGTATTCCGGTAGGCATCAAGTACAACGACAAGGGGGAACTCAAACGTTCAGCAGCTGAAATTGCTCTGACCGGGCTGCACTCTGGCGGAAAATTCAATCAGAATTCCTACAAGGTTTCCGGTGGCCTGCATGGGGTCGGGGTTTCCTGCGTGAATGCCTTGTCGAAGTGGTTACGATTGACCATCCGCCGTGAAGGTCAAAAACATTTCATTGAATTTAATCAGGGACAAGTGGTCGACCGGATTACTGAAATGCGTGATGGCGTCCAGGTCTCACCGCTCAAGATACTGGGCGAAGCCAAAGGACATGGTACGGAAGTCCATTTTCTGGCAGATGAAAGCATTTTTGGCAGTATCGAATTTCATTACGATATCCTGGCCAAGCGGCTGCGCGAACTGTCTTTCCTCAATAACGGTGTCAAGATCAAGCTTGTCGATCAGCGTATCGGCAAGGAAGAAGATTTTGCCTTTGCCGGGGGGGTCAAAGGGTTCGTTGATTACATCAATCGCAGCAAGACCGTTTTGCATCCCACAGTATTTTATGCCAGTGGCGATTCAACCCTGCCAAATGGTGGCACCATTGGTGTTGAAATAGCCATGCAATGGAACGACGCCTATACCGAGCAAGTTTTGTGTTTTACCAATAACATCCCGCAAAGTGATGGTGGAACGCATTTGACAGGTCTGCGTCAGGCGATGACACGGATCATCAATAAATATATCGAAGAAAACGAAATCGCCAAGAAAGCCAAGGTGGATATTTCTGGTGATGACATGCGTGAAGGCTTGGCCTGCGTGCTATCAGTCAAGATGCCGGATCCAAAATTTGCCTCACAGACCAAAATGAAGCTGGTGTCTTCCGAAGCACAGCCAGCAGTGCAGGAAGTTGTGGCAGCCAAGCTTGCCGAATTTCTGCTCGAACGACCGGGCGATGCCAAGATCATCACCAGCAAAATCGTCGAAGCGGCTCGGGCCCGCGAAGCAGCCCGCAAGGCACGCGAACTTACCCGCCGCAAAGGAGTACTCGACAATATTGGCTTGCCCGGCAAACTGGCTGATTGCCAGGAAAAAGACCCAGCCCTGTGCGAGCTGTACATCGTCGAAGGAGACTCCGCCGGTGGCTCAGCCAAACAAGGACGTGACCGGAAATTCCAGGCCATCCTGCCACTACGGGGAAAGGTGCTCAATGTCGAAAAAGCCCGTTTCGACAAACTCATTGCCAGCGAACAGATCGTCACTCTGGTGACTGCTCTGGGCACCAGCATCGGCACCCAGGAATTCGATATCGCCAAGCTGCGTTATCACCGCATCATCATCATGACCGATGCCGATGTCGATGGTGCCCACATCCGCACCCTGCTGCTGACGTTTTTTTATCGTCAAATGCCCGAGCTCGTCGAACGTGGTCATATCTACATCGCCCAGCCGCCACTCTACAAAATCAAGCACGGCAAGAACGAGATGTACATCAAGGATGACCAGGCACTAAGTCAGCACATGCTCACTTTGGCGCTTGACGGTGCCCGGCTGAGTCCTAAAGAAAATGCTCCATTGATTGAAGGAAATGCACTGGCGGAACTGGCACGCAGCTACCTGCTGGCCGAAGCCGTCGTGCGCCGGGTGGGAGACTTCATCGACAGTGAAGTCCTGCATGTTCTGCTGGCTAACAACGTGGATATTGATCTGAGCAATGAACAGAACGCTCATGATTCCGCTACCCGTCTTACCCCCTATTTGTCGTCCGCTATCCGGATCATTGCCCGTTACAACGACAAGACCGAATGCTGGCAGCTCGACATCGAGCGCATGCACCATGGTAACTTGCGACTGGGGGTCATCGATGAAGAATTCCTGCGTTCCGGAGATTACCAGCAGATTCGCCGCACTTCAGCCAGTCTGACCGGGCTGATCGATGTCGACAAGGGTGCATTGATCCAGCGTGGTGAAAAATCCAGCCTCGTCAAAAGCTTTGCAGATGCTATCCGCTGGCTGTTTGCCGAGGCTGAACGTGGCCTCAGCAAACAACGCTACAAGGGTCTGGGGGAAATGAACCCGGAGCAACTCTGGGAAACCACCATGGATCCTGCCGTGCGCCGTTTGCTGAAGGTTCAGATTGATGACGCCATCGCTGCCGATGAAATCTTCACCACCCTGATGGGTGATGAAGTCGAACCACGCCGCGCTTTCATTGAAACGCATGCATTGCAGGCGAGGAATATCGACGTTTAAAAAACTGACTGACAGAACGACAGAACGGCTGGAAAGATCATGCCTTCAGATCATACCTGAAGGTTGATATCCGAGGTTCAGGCACGATACTGTCGGGCAGATTCCAGCATGCGTTGGCCGACGACTTCCAGTCGCTCGGTCATGGCCTTGGTCTGGGCGAGGGCACTGACATTATTCTGTGTCATCACAGAAACCTGTTCGATGTCATTGGCCATCAAGGTCATGGCATTTCTCTGTTCCAGCGTGGCATGGGCAATGTTGGCAACCTTGTCGATGGTCTGCTGGATGCTGTTCCCTATGGCACGCAGGGTGACCCCGACATCATTGACCACGACAACGCTGGATTTGGCCTGGCGTTCTCCCTGGCTCATGGACGCTACAGCACGGCCGGCATCTTCACGAATGGCACCGATCATGCAGCCGATTTCTTCCGTTGCCTTGGAGGTTCGTTCAGCGAGTTTGCGCACCTCATCGGCCACCACGGCAAAACCTCGCCCCTGCTCGCCGGCCCGGGCAGCCTCGATGGCGGCATTGAGTGCCAGCAGATTGGTCTGATCGGCGATTTCCCGAATCAGGCCGACAATGCGGTTGATTTCTTCGGAGCGTTGTCCCAGGGACTCGATCTGGCGTGCCGTAGTCTGAATATATTCCGCCAACATGTGTATGTGCTGTGCTGCTTCATCGCTGACCGACAAGGCAGCCTGGGCTTCTTCACCAATGGCCAGCGAAGCTTCGCGAGTGGCTTCGGTCTGTGCCGCCACTTCGCTGATGGAAACCGTGACTTCTTCGATGGTCGCTGCTGAAGAAGCCGTGGCATCGCTTTGTACGCAACTGGCCTGATGAATACTGGTCACGCCCAATTCGGTTTCATGCACGATTTCGGCCACCTGGCGGGCAACATCCTCCACACCCTTGACGGTTGCCCGCATGGCGCTGACGAAATCCTGCAAACCGCCGGCTAGCTCGCTCACCTGTGGGTTATGCAGCAATTTTGTCGGGACAGGCAGAGTCAAATCACCGGAAATCAGCATCTGTTCGCACCAGGTCAGCAATTCCTGCTGTGCCTGCCGCTGCTGGCGCAGGTTATAAACCACGAAGCCCGGCACATACAGCAAGGAAAAAACCGCCAGTGGCAAAGCATTTACCCCCGTCAGCAGGCACACCGCCGGCGCACAAGCCACTGCCACCATGAATCCCCAGCGGGACTTTTCCGACAGCAGTTGTTCCAGCGCCGTCTTGCGGGCGATCACCCGGCCATGTTCGACGCGCAGCGATTTATCGCCTTTGCGGATTCGCCGGTAAGCATCTTCGGCCGCCCGGATTTCCTCCGCAGACGGGGCAAACCGTACCGACTGATAGCCGGTGACCTCCCCGGACAGATTGCGTATCGGTGAGGCATTGGCCACGACCCAGTAAAAGCCGCCATCCCTGCGCCAGTTCTTGACGATGCCGCGCCACGGCCGGCCAGCCTTGAGATCACGCCATAAATCAGCAAAGGCTGCCGGCGGCATGTCCGGATGGCGAATGATGTTGTGCGCCTTGTCGATCAGCTCCTCGCGGGTAAAACCGCTCATCTCGACGAAGGGATCGTTGATTTCCTCGATCTGCCCTTTCAGATTGGTGCGGGAATAAAGGGAAACTCCAGGGGGAAAGGTCTTTTCGCTGCGCGTGACCGGACTGTTGATTTTCATGAAAGGGGGCGTCTTTGGCGTCTTGAGCAAAACACGAAGATTGTTGAAGCTGAAATATTACAGGTTTTTAGTGATATTGGTATATCTTTGGTTATAGGTCGGTCACGGCTATGGCTTTTTGCTTTTTGGGTGGGTTTTCGGGCGGGCATCTTTCCCGTGGTCGGGGCCGGCTCCGGCTCCGGCTCCGGTTTCAGCGCCGCACTTCCTGGCCTCATCCTGGCCCCATGGGGACTAGAATGGCCAGGCTTTCGCATCACCGCCATGGCAACGGCACACATGCCCATCTGCCATCGCCCGCCTCAGCCCCTTGTCCTGTTCTTGTTGTTTTTCTTGTTTTTCCACTCCTCAGGAGCCCTCCGTCATGAGATTCGGCTTTCACCTGTTCATGGTTGACCCCGGCGAACACCAGGCCATCGCCCGCACTGCCGACGAGCACGGCTGGGACAGTATCCAGGTTGCCGATGCGCCGTTCTTCCCGGAAAAAGTCTCCGTGCCCTACCCCTACACACCGGACGGCTCGCGCTTCTGGCCACTCGACATGCCGGTGCTCGATCCCTG
This sequence comes from Sterolibacterium sp., assembly GCA_018062105.1. Taxonomy (GTDB): domain Bacteria; phylum Pseudomonadota; class Gammaproteobacteria; order Burkholderiales; family Rhodocyclaceae; genus Sterolibacterium. The sequence goes on from JAGOSV010000041.1 coordinate 7,944, forward strand.
GGTGGCGATGACGGCGATGGCTGTCGTCACCCAGCGTATCCGTTTCATCCCCTCGGTACTGCGCCTGGCCATCCGCCAGCCGCTGCTCGAAGCCAAGAGTCTGTGTTCGGTGGCAGAAGTTTCCAACGGCCGCGTCGCCCTGGGTGTCGGTCTTGCCTGGATGCCGGAAGAATTCAAATGGCTCAATGTCGACATGAAGACACGCGGTAAACGTCAGGATGAAGCCATCCAGGCTCTCCGTTTGCTGATGCAGGGCGGTTTCCAGGAATTCCACGGCCAGCACATCGATTTCGACCGCGTCATCATGGCACCGACACCGAAAAAGAAAATTCCGATCTACGTCGGCGGCGCCACGGCACCTGCCATGCAGCGTGCCGCCCGTTTGGGTGATGGCTGGCTGAGCGTCATCCACAACAAGGCCGACATTCCCGCCCTCATCGACGAACTCAATCGCTACCGGCGTGAAGCCGGGCGTGACCGGGAACCGTTCGATATCATGCTGCACTGTCCCGATGCCACGACCATCGACGACATCAAGCGTCTCGAAGACCTCGGCATCACCGACTTGCAAGTGACCCCTTGGGCCCTTCCCGGCATGGCCGCCGAAGAAGGTGTCGGCAAGATCATGCAGCAGCAGCCGACCTTGCAGATGAAGCAAGATGCCATCCGCCGCTATGCGGACAGCGTGATCACCCGGTTTTCTTGATTTTTTCGACCTGCCAAGTCATGCCCAACCAGTCCATCAACATCCGCCACGATATTCTGCAAGACCGCATTGTCGTGCGGGTTCGCGAGAGCGTGAGCGGCAATGTCTGGGCGCTGTATCTGACACGGCGCATGATTTGCGGCCTGCTGCCACCGCTGGCCGGGCTGGTGCAACGGGTACAGCAGAACGCCATCTCAAGTACCTCACCCTGGCAGGACAGCCAGGATGAGCTGTTGTCGATGCAGCTGGCCAGTGCGGTGATCGAAATCCGGCAAAGCCAGGAGAGCGCCCTGGCGCAATCTCTACCTACCTGGCCGGAAAACCTGCCACACTGCCTGCCGGTTCGTGTGGATGTCAGCCGCAGCAATGAAGGCATCACGACCCTGTCCTTCTTTTCCGGCGAACAAGCAGAAGAGCGTCTGTTTTTCGGTGATCGCGAACTGCACTGGTTCATGGAGCGACTGGTGCATCTGGCACAAAATGCTGGCTGGAGTGAAGAAATCCCTCTGCCCGACTGGCTGTCCCAAGGCACGAACCAGGTTGCAGGTGTACCAGTGACGGTCACCCTGCACTAAAAGAAAGAATCCAAATTTCTCCCGCTCCGCCGCTCTGGAGAACGTAGAATGCCGGGTTGGGTCGCGCTTTCGACATGTTTTTCAGATGAAAGGCCGCGCCCAGTCTTTCCATATCAGGGGATGGTTTCAGGCAGGTGATGTCATGGTGCAGGACTTGCGCCAGCCTGCTTTTGCTGCGCCTGGTCCCCTTCACAAGATCAGGGGTTCGTTCGGCAGGCGCACAGACACTTGCGTTACGTCTACGCCTACGCCTACGCCTACACCTACACCTACACCTACACCTACACCTACACCTCGTGGTACGAGCTCCAGGAGTATTCCAATGCATTTTTCTGACCTTGGCCTACGCGCCGAGATTTTGCGCGCCATTGCTGAAGAAGGTTATGACAGCCCAACGCCCATTCAGGCTCAGGCCATTCCTCTGGTGCTGGCTGGACATGATTTGATGGCTGCCGCCCAGACCGGCACCGGCAAGACGGCCGGATTTACCCTGCCCATCCTGCAACTCATCAGCAGCCAGCCAGCGCACAGCCGGGTGCGCCCGCGTGTTCTGGTGCTGACGCCAACGCGCGAGCTGGCAGCCCAGGTTGAAGAGAGTGTCCGTACTTATGGACGGCACTTGGCGTTGAAGACGGCAGTCGTCTTTGGCGGGGTCTCCATGGGGCCACAGGAAAGGGCGCTCAAGAGCGGCCTGGACATTCTCGTGGCCACACCGGGGCGCCTGCTGGATCACCTAGGGCAACGCACAGCGGATCTGTCGGGGGTGGAAATCCTGGTACTCGACGAGGCCGATCGCATGCTCGACATGGGGTTCCTGCCCGACATGCGTAAGCTTTTTGCGTTATTGCCCAAGACCCGTCAGACCCTGCTGTATTCGGCGACATTTTCCGATGAAATCCGGCAGCTGGCGGCCAGCTTGCTGCGTGATCCACGGTCCGTCGAAGTTGCTCCGCGCAATACCGCCGCTGAAACCGTGGCCCAGGCCGTCTATCCCGTCGACAAGGTGAGGAAACGTGATCTCCTGATCCAGCTCATCCGCGAGCATAACTGGCATCAGGTGCTGGTGTTTACCCGCACCAAGCATGGCGCCAATGCCCTGGCCGAAAAACTCGACAAGGCCGGTATTCCGGCCGCAGCGATTCATGGCAACAAGAGCCAGGGCGCACGCACCCGGGCACTGGCCGACTTCAAGAATCTCAAGCTTCAGGTGCTGGTCGCCACCGACATCGCCGCACGCGGCATCGATATCGACCAATTGCCGCATGTGGTGAATTACGAATTGCCCAATGTCCCTGAAGATTATGTTCATCGCATCGGTCGCACCGGGCGTGCCGGGGCCAGCGGAGAGGCCATTTCCCTGGTCTGTGTCGATGAGCACGCGCTGCTTCGCAGCATCGAGCGGCTACTCAAAAAGTCGATCGAACAGCGCCAGGTGCCAGGTTTCGAGCCCGACCCCAGCATCAAGCCCGAGCCCATCGAAAATGGCCGTAATCGCCAAAGCCGCGCCCAGCCCGGCGGGCCGCGTGGAAAAAGTATTCCTGGGGGCAGCGCCAAGCCCGGTTCCAGTAAATCCGCGACACGACCCGGTGGTGCACAACATCACTCAGGTAACCGTCATCGCTGAGAAAATAACGAAGCAAGGCGCGGCTGCATCCGCTACCTATTCAACCTAGAAACCGCAGTTGACCGCTGATTTCCAGTATGAAGTCCTTGTTTTTCTAAACATTTTGGCTCTGATTAGCCATCACCTTTTGGGTGAGAACGCTAAGGAAACACTGATCAAGTCATTCCCGCGAAGGCGGGAATCCAGTAAGTTGTTGAAACCATGGATTCCCGCCTTCGCGGGAATGACGAAATCTGGACTTCTTCAGCGTTTCCCTAAACCTCCGATTGCACGTTTTTCCGTCGGCCTGACTGCGTTGCTCCTCCTTGCAGGCATCGGGCATGCAGCGTCGTCGCGTCTTGTCAGACCACCGGAAAAACGCACACTCAAAGGCTTCCAACTGCGGTTTCTAGGTTCAAAGATGCCGGGCAAGCCAATTTGCATGTCCGTCGATGCTCCGCGCCATCTCAAAAAATGATCCTAGAAACCGCAGTTGGAAACCTTCGGATGATCAAAACGTCCGGTCTTCATCCACCTGCAAATGCGCCGACAGCACGGCATGGTCGGAAATTCTGGCCCAGGGCAGGCCGTGGTGGACATTGACCGAGGTGACCTGAAAGCCACGGATATAGATGCGATCCAGGCGCAGCATCGGCAGGTTGCTGGGAAAGCTGCGGGCGGGTTGTCCGACCATGCCGCTGAAGGCTTCGTGCACGCCCAGTCGCTCGACCAGCCGCTGGCCGGCACGGTTGTTCCAGTCGTTGAAATCACCGGCGATGATCAGCGGTGCCCGCGCTGGCAAGGTGGCATCGAGATAGGCGGCCAGTTCGTCCATCTGCCGCCGCCGTGACAACCCCAGCAGCGACAGATGCACGCAGACGCAGTGCAGGGGGCTGTCCCAGCCACTGATGTCGATCATGCAATGGAGCAGGCCACGACGCTCGAAGCGCAGGTGGGTGACATCCTGATTGTGGCTGTGCAGGATGGGATAGCGCGACAAGATGGCGTTGCCGTGATGACCGTGATCGTAGAGGACATTGCGGCCATAGGCGCTGCTGTCCCAGTGGGCGGCAGCGAGAAATTCATGCTGCGGCTGCGCCGGCCAGTCGTCCAGCCGGCCGGCATGTTTCAGGTGCAGGCCCTGCACTTCTTGCAGGAAGGCGATGTCTGGCGCCAGCTCGCGCAGCCGTTCGCGCAGCTCATGTACCATCATGCGCCGGTTGAACTGTGAGAAGCCCTTGTGGATGTTGTAGGTGGCGACGTGCAATGTCCGCGTCATTGCGGCGACTCCCGGGCGCTGCCGTCAGGAAATATCGAGCATGCGTTGCAGGGCGACCTTGGCCAGCGCTGCCTCGTGCGGTGGCACGCTGATGTGATTGACGATGCGCCCTTCGGCAAGGTTTTCCAGCGTCCAGGCCAGGTGTTGTGGGTCGATGCGCTGCATGGTCGAGCACATGCAGATATGGGTGGCCATGAACTGGACGATCTTGCCTTCGGCCTTCACTTCCCGGGCCAGCCGGTCGACGAGATTCAGCTCTGTGCCGACCAGCCAGCGCGTGTTCGGTGCAGCGGCCTTGATGGTGTTGAGGATGTATTCAGTCGAGCCGACGTGATCGGACTGGCGGCAGACGTCGAGCGCGCATTCCGGGTGGGAGATGACGATGCCTTCGGGATGCTCGGTACGGAATTTCTGGATGTGCGCCGGCTGGAACATCTGATGCACCGAGCAATGCCCGGCCCACAGCAGAACTTTCGCCTGGCGGATCTGGTCGGGTGTCAGTCCACCCATCTCCAGATCAGGATTCCAGATCATCATGTCATCGAGCGGAATGCCTTTTTTGAAGCCGCTCCAGCGGCCGAGATGCTGATCGGGGAAGAACAACACCTTGCTACGCCGCTCAAAGGCCCAGTCGAGGATTTTCGAGGCATTGCTGGAAGTGCAGACGATGCCACCATGCGTCCCGCAAAAGGCTTTCAGATCGGCCGCTGAGTTAATGTAGGTCACCGGCGTGATGTCCTGGTCGGGATCGAGCACCGTTGCCAGCTCGCGCCAGCAGCGCTCGACCTTGGCCAGGCTGGCCATGTCGGCCATCGAGCAGCCGGCGGCCAGATCGGGCAGAAGGGCAATCTGCTCCGGCCGCGACAGGATGTCGGCCACTTCGGCCATGAAATGCACACCACAGAAAATGATGTATCCGGCATCCGACTGTGCGGCCAGCCGCGCCAGCTTGAGCGAGTCGCCGGTCAGATCGGCATGCTGGTAGACATCGGCACGCTGGTAGTGGTGGCACAGCAGCACGGCTTCTTTGCCCAGCCGGGCACGCGCGGCGACGATGCGCTCCTGGGCTTCCTGGTCGGAAAGGTTGTTGTAGGCGTCGAATCCGGCCGGCTGCAGGGCGATATTGGAAGACATGACAATGACTTTCAAAAAACGGAACAAAACATGGTGCGCATGGTGCGATATGGCAGGGCATACAGCCTGGCTTCAACCTCCTTCAGCCCTGTAGCTCAGCCCTGTATCCAGGGCAGGCCGGCGGCGCGCCAGCCACCGACCGAGCTGCGGTGCCCCAGCGCATCCTTGTTGCCTTCGAAGCCTTCCAGTACGTTGTAGCAATCGACAAAACCGGCCTCGGTGGCCCGCTGTGCGGCATCGCTGGAGCGCACCCCGCTGCGACAGATGAAGAGCAGCAGGACATCGGCCGGGACGGCATGCTTGAGCTCGGCGAGGAAGTGCGGATTGAGCTGCCGCGCCGGATAATCCAGCCATTCGATTTCGATGGCACCCGGAATGCGGCCAACCCAGTCGAGCTCGGCATGGGTGCGGACATCGATGAGTTTGGCACCTGGTGCATTTTGCAGGACGAACCAGGCTTCCGCCGGCGTCAGCGCCCCTTCGTAAGGCAGGCGAAAATCGGCGCTGCGGCGCTGGGCAAGCTGGAGGGTTTCACTGAGTTTTCCCATGATGACGTGGCGGCGCACCGGGCAGGGCAGGCGATAGAATCGCGGGAGGGGAAGTATAAAGTATACGGCACGCCTCCAGTCTCCTGCACCCCTACACGCCCCTACATCTCGCAGCCATGTCCTTCGATCCTCCCATCTTGCTGCCCCGCTCGGGCGAAACCGATCCATTGCGTTATCGCGCCGCCCAGCGGGTCACCTGGGTCAGCGTGGTCGTCAATGTCGTCCTCAGCATTGCCCAGATTGCCATCGGCCTGCTCAGCCATGCCCAGAGCCTGGTGGCCGACGGCTTTCATTCCCTCTCTGATCTGGTGGCCGATCTGATGGTGCTGCTGGCCAATTTTCACAGCCGCCATCCGGCTGACAAAAGCCATCCCTACGGCCATCACCGCATCGAAACGGCCGCCTCGCTCGGGTTGGGGTTGATCCTGGCCATCACCGGCGCGGCCATCCTCTGGTCGGCTGCCGTGCGTCTGCAGCATCTCGATGAGCTGCCGGCCGTCGCCCCGCTGGCGCTGTGGACGGCGTTGGCCACCCTCGCGGCCAAGGAAGGGCTGTTTCGCTACATGCTGGCGGTGGCCGAGCGGCTGCGCTCGCCCATGCTGGTGGCCAATGCCTGGCATGCCCGCTCGGATGCGGCCTCATCGCTGGTGGTGGCCGCCGGCATCGCCGGCAGCATGGCCGGTTACCGCTTTCTCGATCCGGTGGCGGCCATCCTGGTCGGCTTCATGATTTTGCGCATGGGCATCCGCTTTACCTACCAGGCCATGCAGGAACTGGTCGATACCGCCTTGACCGACGATGAAGTCGAACGCATCCGCACCACCTTGCGCACCACCCCCGGCGTGGTCGACCTGCATGAGCTGCGTACCCGGCGCATGGCGCACCAGGTACTGGCTGATGCCCATATCCAGGTCGATGGCCGTATCAGCGTCTCGGAAGGCCACCGCATCGCCGAACTGGCCCGTAATCGCGTGCTGGCGCAGCATCTGGAAGTGCTCGACATGCTGGTGCATGTCGATGCCGAAGAGGATGTCACGGCCGAAAAAAACATGCAGGTCGTCGAGCTGCCCGGACGCGATGCCCTAATCCGGCATCTGCAAGCCCTGTTGAGCACTGAAACACAACGCCTGCCCATCGAGCGCGTCCTGTTGCACTATCTGGGCAACCATGTCGAAGCCGAAGTGTTCATCGCCCGCGCAACGCCGGAAGTCACCGCCCTGCTCCAGGACATCGGCCCCGGTCTGCACGAGTGTCTCAGTCACGACCCCTATTTCACCGCCCTCTGTATTCACCAGACACTTGCACCAGTCTGGCGCATCGCTCCTGAAAAATGCACCATATAAGTGCGTCAAAATCATCTGCGCCCAGGAATGGTGCCGACACCTATCGGTAAGCTCATGATGGGGCATGGATTTAGTGGATTGGCACGATAGCTGCTAACAGTCTCGCCGGAATGGACGGCGAAGAAGAACCACGGGTATAGTCACCGATTCTCCCATCTCTCCTTTTTCACCGGCCGCATTTTCATACCGTACAACCGTACTTTCATTTTTTATCAAGGAGCACGCCTCATGTCACCTCAGGACGTCATCAAGACCATCAAGGAACAGGATGTCAAATTCGTCGATTTCCGCTTCACGGACATCCGTGGCAAGGAACACCATGTCGGCGTGCCGGCGCGGGTTGTCGATGAAGACAAGTTCGAGGAAGGTCACGCTTTCGACGGCTCCTCGATTGCGGGCTGGAAGGGCATCCAGGCCTCCGACATGCAGCTGATGCCGGATGCCTCGACCGCCTACATCGACCCCTTCATGGACGAAACCACCCTGGTCATCTCCTGCGATGTGGTTGAGCCGTCCGACGGCAAGGGTTACGACCGTGACCCGCGCTCCATTGCCCGCCGCGCCGAAGCCTATCTGAAGAGCAGCGGCCTGGGTGACACCGCCTATTTCGGCCCGGAACCCGAATTCTTCATCTTCGATTCCGTCGAATGGAAGGTCGACATGTCCGGCGCGTCCTGCAAGATTTTCTCGGAAGAAGCGGCCTGGTCGACGGGCGACAAGTTCGACGGTGGCAACTCCGGCCATCGCCCGACTGTCAAGGGCGGCTACTTCCCTGTTCCTCCGGTCGACAGCCTGAACGACATCCGTGCCGCCATGTGCCTGGCGCTCGAAGCCTGCGGTGTGCCGGTCGAAGTGCATCATCACGAAGTCGCCAATGCCGGCCAGTGCGAAATCGGCACAGTGTTCAACACCCTCGTTCGCCGTGCCGACCAGACGCAGGTGCTGAAGTACATCGTCCATAACGTCGCCCACAACTACGGCAAGACGGCCACCTTCATGCCCAAGCCCATCGTCGGCGACAACGGTTCTGGCATGCATGTGCATCAGTCGATTTGGAAGGATGGCAAAAACCTGTTTGCCGGCAACGGCTACGCCGGCCTGTCGGAATTCGCGCTGTATTACATCGGCGGCATCATCAAGCATGCCCGCGCGCTCAACGCCATCACCAACCCCGGTACCAACTCCTACAAGCGTCTCGTGCCCGGCTTCGAAGCCCCGGTCAAGCTGGCCTACTCCGCCCGCAACCGTTCGGCCTCGATCCGCATTCCACACGTGCAAAGCGACAAAGCCCGCCGCATCGAAACCCGCTTCCCCGATCCGACCTCCAATCCTTATCTGTGCTTTGCCGCACTGATGATGGCCGGGCTCGACGGCGTGCAGAACAAGATTCACCCGGGCGACCCGGCCGACAAAAACCTCTACGACCTGCCGCCGGAAGAGGACGCAAAGATCCCGACCGTCTGCTCCAGCCTTGACCAGGCGCTGGAGTATCTGGACCGTGATCGCGAATTCCTGACCCGTGGTGGTGTGTTCAGCAATGACTTCATCGATGCCTTCATCGACCTCAAGATGGAAGAAGTCCAGCGTTTCCGCATGACCACGCATCCGATCGAATTCGACATGTACTACAGCCTGTAAGCCCCGGATCGACGGGGAGGTCACACCTTCCCGTCTTTTTTTCCCACGAGCTTTGTCATACACTGCACAGCCCTGTTCTCCATCGCAGATGCCTGAGCCCCATGACACCACGCCGTTTGCCACGTTCATTCCCCTACATTGCCAGCACCTTGCTGCTGTTGGGAGCGAGCATGGCTGCGGGCGCGGATACGCTCTACAAATGCGTTGAACCTTCCGGTTCGGTGCTGTACACGAACCAGAAGGCGGATGCCAAGAAGTGTGTCGTACTGTCGCGCGAATTGCCTATCACCTCCGTCGCGCCCCCATCGCCCCGTCCGGCGGCACGGGCGGGCAACGTGGCAACAGGCTCGGCGGCCACGCCTTCACCGGCGAGCTTTCCGCGTGTCGATAGTGATACCCAGCGCGGCCGCGACAACGACCGGCGACGCATTCTCGAGCAGGAGCTGGCCAATGAACAGCAGAATCTCGACAGGGCACGAAAAGTCTTGGCAGATGATGAAGCCGCCACCACGACGCGACCAGGTAATGCACGGAACGGGAATACCGCAAAAGGCCAGAACCTGCGTAACGATGTCGCACTGCACGAACGGAATATCGAAGCACTGCGCCGCGAACTGGCCAACATCAAATAAGTCACCGCGCCGCCTGCCTCCCTGCGCCGCCGTTCTGTCCCTTTCTCACCGTCCTTCCTGCCTCTCCTGATCCGCACAAAACCTGCGGCTCAGGCGACTGCCTTCATGCACGCTCCATTCGCCGGACTCGACCTGCTCGCCACCGCCACCCTGCTGCTCGATGCCCGGCAGGTGATCCGTTACGCCAATCCGGCCGCGGAAAACCTGTTTGCCGTCAGCCAGCGTCTGTTGCTCGGCCAGCCGGTGACCAACCTGCTGGGCAGCACCCCAGAGCTGCGCCTGGCACTGAGCAACGCACTAGAGAACCGGGGCGGCTACACCGGCCATAATCTTGGCATCCCCGCGGCCCGGGCAGAAGACGGAGCACTGCACTTGGATTACACCGTCACCCCCGTCGAAGCCGATGAATCCTGCGAGACAGCGGTTCGCCTGCTGCTCGAATTCCGCCCTATCGACCAGCAGCTCAAGATAGCACGCGAAGAACGCCTGGCCGAACAACAACAAGTCAGCCGCGAGCTGATCCGCAATCTGGCGCATGAAATCAAGAATCCGCTCGGCGGCATCCGAGGCTCGGCACAACTGCTGGAGCGCGAACTGGCAACACTGGCGCAAGGAGAGACCCTGTGCGAATACACCCGGGTCATCATCGACGAAGCCGACCGCCTGCAAGCCCTCATGCAGCGTCTATTGTCGTCCCACCGCACCTTGCAGCCGGCGGCAGTCAACATCCATGAAATCCTCGAACGGGTACGGCGCCTGATCTTGGCCGAATTTACCGAGGCTGGCATTGTGGTGCGCTGCGATTACGACACCTCGCTGCCCGACATCGTCGGCGACCCGGAACAGCTGATCCAGGCGATTCTCAACATTGCCCGAAATGCTGCCCAGGCGCTGAGCGAAAATCCTCACCAGTGCGCCCCCCGGGAAATTACTTTCCGCACCCGCGCCATGCGTCAGGTTACCCTAGCCAAACGCCGCCACCGGCTGGCCGTAGCCATCCACATCCTCGACAACGGCCCCGGCATCCCGGACACCCTGCGTGAACAGATTTTCTATCCACTGGTCTCCGGCCGCAGCAACGGCAGCGGCCTGGGACTGACACTGGCGCAGAGTTTCATCCACCAGCACCACGGCAGTATCGAGGTCGACAGTCATCCCGGCCAGACTACCTTCACGCTGCTGCTGCCCCTCGAAACACGCTCCATGGCGGAGGATGCCGCCCTCTCCGAACGAAAGACCGCCTCATGAACCCTGTCTGGATCGTCGATGACGACCGCGCCATCCGCTGGGTGCTGGAAAAAGCCCTGGCCCGTGAAAGCATCCCCTGTCTGAGCTTCGACACTGCGGATGAAGTGCTGGCTGCCCTGGCTGCCGGCAAGCAGCCGCAGGCGCTGGTCTCCGACATCCGCATGCCGGGTGGCAGCCTGACATCCGGCCTCGAACTGCTAAAACGCGTGCGGGCACAACAGCCCGATCTGCCCGTCATCATCATGACCGCCTATTCCGATCTCGATTCGGCCGTGGCGGCATTCCAGGGCGGCGCCTTCGAATACCTGCCCAAACCCTTCGACATCGATCAGGCCGTCGCCCTCGTGCGCCGTGCCATCGAGCACAATCCGGCGCAGGGCGGGGCGACACCCGCCACCATCATCGCGCCGGAAATCATCGGCCAGGCACCGGCCATGCAGGAGGTTTTCCGTGCCATCGGCCGCCTGTCCCGCGCCCACGCCACCGTCCTCATCAACGGTGCCTCGGGTACTGGCAAGGAATTGGTGGCACAGGCGCTGCACCGCCACAGCCCACGAGCCGCCCAGCCCTTCATCGCCATCAACACCGCCGCCATCCCGCGCGACCTGCTCGAATCCGAGCTGTTCGGCCACGAACGCGGTGCCTTCACCGGCGCCCAGGCCCAGCGCCAGGGACGTTTCGAGCAGGCCGAAGGCGGCACCCTGTTCCTCGATGAAATCGGCGACATGCCCATCGAATTGCAGACCCGTCTGCTGCGCGTCCTGTCCGATGGCCATTACTACCGCGTTGGCGGCCAGCAACCGATCCGCGCCGATGTCCGCATCATCGCCGCCACCCATCAGGACCTGGAAGAACGTGTCCGCCAGGGGCTGTTCCGTGAAGACCTGTTCCATCGCCTCAACGTCATCCGCCTGAAACTGCCGCCCCTCAATGAGCGGCGCGAGGACATCCCGCTTCTGGCACGCCACTTCATGCAGCAAAGCGCCCGCCAGCTGGGGGTCGAGGCCAAATATTTCAGCGACGATACTCTGGCCTGCCTGACGACCCTGCCGTTTCCCGGCAACATCCGTCAGCTCGAAAATCTCTGTCACTGGCTGACTGTCATGGCACCCGGGCAGCAGATCACCCGCGTTGATCTGCCCGCCGACCTGCGTGCCGACGCCACCGATACGGCACCCACCGGCGACTGGCTGAGCGAGCTCGCCCGCGCAGTCGACCATCGCCTGAACCACGCCCCCGGCCAGGCCTATCCGGAGCTGCTGGTCGAATTCGAACGCACCCTGATCCAGCGTGCCCTCGCCGCCACCGGCGGCCGCCGCGCCGAAGCCGCCCAGCTGCTCGGCATCGGCCGCAACACACTGACCCGCAAATTGCAGGAACTGGGCATGGCATAGGCCTGCCGCAAGCCAGTCACCGCCAGACCGCAGACAACTGCTCATCCTCTCCATTGCCGTGCAGGCAGTGATAAAAGTATATTTGCCCGAAAGTGTGCAGTTTCTGGCAAAACAGCGGGCAAAACGTGTTGTATGTTGTACGATTCCCCACCATTGGTACAGGAAAAGGTGCGGTAAATCATGAAAGTCAATCTGTTCGACATGGTGCTGTGCTTTTCAAAAGCGCTGGATCTGCTGCACCCCAAGATTTCCGATCATCATTTGCGCGTCGGCTATATCGCGGCCTGCATCGCCGAGGAAATGAAGCTGCCGGACAGCGACATTCAGGACGTGTTCATTGCCGGAGCCCTGCACGACGTCGGAGCAGCCTCATCGGTCACCCGTCTGGCCCTGCTTGACTTCGCCATGAGCAACTACACTCTGGATGCGGTCTCGGCACCCGAAGACCTGCACCGCCATGGTCATGATGCCTATTTGCTGATGCGCGACTTTCCTCCGTTTGTTGCGGCAGCCAACATGGTCCGCTTTCATCACGTCGAATGGAATGAAGGACGGGGGGCGGTTTTTGATGGCTGCCCGGTGCCTCTGGGTGGGCACATTTTGAATCTGGCCGATCGGGTTGCCATCCTCCCGGATGGCGAGCGCAACATCCTGTTGCAATCCTCCGCCATTCGCACCCGTATTGCCACCGAAGTCGGGCGACGTTTCAAGCCCGATGTCGTGGATGCTTTCCTGAGCGTCTCCGAGCGTGAATCCTTCTGGCTCGATGCCGTCAGCCCGCAAAAGGTGAGCATCATCCGCGCCCGCTTCACACGTCAGGAAATCGACCTGGACCTGGACGAGCTTCATCAGCTGGCGCGTATTTTCGGGCACATCATCGACTATCGTAGTCCCTTCACGGCACAACACTCCACCGGGGTGGCCACCGTCGCCGAAGTACTGGCCATCAAAGCCGGCTTCCCTCATGACGAATGCCGGCAAATCGGCATTGCCGGCCTGCTGCATGATGTCGGCAAGCTGTCTGTCCCGGTGACCATCCTGAACAAGCCCGGCCCCCTCGACAATGAGGAAATCTCTATCATCCGCCAGCATTCTTACCATACCTACCAGATTCTGTCCGGCGTGCCCCATCTGGAAACCATCCGGCAATGGGCGGCCTGGCACCATGAGCGTATCGATGGCACCGGTTATCCCTTCAGGAATGGCGAACTACCCTATCCCTCCCGCCTGATCGCCGTGGCCGATATTTTCACCGCCATTACAGAAGATCGCCCCTACCGCGCCGGCATGAGCCGCAGCGAAGCCCAGGAGCTGCTCAACAAGCAGGTCACGGGCGGTGCCATCGACGGAGACATCGTCGCCCTGCTTCATGACAACTTCGATGAAATCAATGCCAACAGGAAGTTTTCACAAAGCCATGGCGGCTCACTGCAAACCGTGGTCTGAAGCGAGTCGTGGCGCGGGCGCTGAGCGCCCGGTCAAAACAGGCAGAGACAAAGGCAGGCCTGTACCAGGATGAGGGATAATCAGCGCTCTGTTTATCCCGTTGCCTGCTCGTGTCCTCCTCTACCGTCCTGTCAGAAACTGCGGATATTGTCGACATTGCCCGCATCGCCGCCGCACTCGATGCCTGCGGCGGGCTGGCCTGCCGGTTTGATGTCGATGTGCTGGAAGAATGTGATTCCACCAACAGCCGTCTGATGGCACGCGCCGCAGCCGGCGCACCGTCCGGTACCGTCATCGTGGCCCGGCAACAAACGGCCGGGCGTGGGCGGCGTGGCCGCAGCTGGCATTCGGCAGCGGGCGACACCCTGATGTTTTCGCTGCTGTGGCGTTTCCCGCGCGGCACGCCGCTGAGTGGGCTGTCGCTGGCGGCTGGCCTGGCACTGGCCGATACCCTGCACCGGCAAGGTTATCCGGATATCTGCCTGAAATGGCCGAACGATGTGCTGCTCGGCCGGCAAAAACTCGCCGGCATCCTGACCGAGCTGGTTTCCGGAACAGGAACGGGAACGGGAACGGCCGGAACGGCCGCCATCATCGGCATCGGCCTGAATCGTCATCTGCCCGCCGACCTGCCCACTGACCTGCGTGCCCAGGCAGCTGCCCTCGACCAGTGTGCCGTTCCGCTGCCCTCGTCCGCCACCCTGCTGGCGGCACTGCTGGCGGCACTGCATGAACGCCTGCAAACCTTCTCGCGCCACGGTTTTGCTGCATTGCGTGATGACTGGTGTGCCCATCATGCCTTCGCCCATCAAGCCGTCTGCCTGCTCGGCGATCACGCCCCGGCACTGGAGGGAGTCTGCCGGGGCGTCGACGACGAAGGCGCACTGCTGCTGGAAACGACCGCCGGCCTGCAACGGGTGCTCAGCGGCGAACTCAGCCTGCGTCCGGCGAGTGCGGGGCCGGGGGCGCCATCATGACGGTCGCCGCGCCTGCCCCCCTGCTCTGCCTGGATTGCGGCAACAGCCGCCTGAAGTGGGGGCTCTGGTCAACGCAGGACGGCTGGCTGCGGCAGGCCGCCCTGCCGCTGGCGGATCTGGATACCCTGGCTGACAGCCTGCACCAGCTGCCCCTCGACCAAAAACCCGGCGCCGCCCTGGGCTGCATCGTTGCCGGCGCCACGCGGCGTGCCCGCCTCGAAGAAATGTTGCACGCCCTGGGCCTGCCCTTGCGCTGGAATGAAAGCTGCCCTGCACAATGCGGTGTTTTCAATGGCTACGACACACCGGAGCGTCTCGGGGCGGATCGCTGGGCGGCATTGATTGCA
>JAGOSV010000042.1:0-14666 GCA_018062105.1 Sterolibacterium sp.
CCCGATCGATCTCGCGGTAAGCAATGACGTCCTTCGTTTGTGCATAAGTATGCTCTTCCGCCAGGATGCAGACCCCGTATTGCTTGGTGATGCCCTAGAGGCGCGACCCCAGGTTCACCGCATCGCCCATGACCGTATAAGCCTGGCGCACCGGCGAACCCATGTCGCCGACCGTCATGTGACCGGTATTGACGCCCACCCCGATCTTCAACTCCGGCCAGCCCCGTGCCACCAGCCGCTGATTGAGCACCGGCAACGCTTCCAGCATGCCCAGCGCCGTCAGCACGGCATGGCGGGCATGTTCGGCATCGGCCACTGGCGCCCCCCAGAAGGCCATGATGGCATCACCGATGTATTTATCCAGTGTGCCCCGATGATGGCGCACCACCTCGGTCATCGCCCCAAGATACTCGTTCATCATGGCCGCCAGCTCATCTGGCCCCATGCCTTCCGAAATCGTCGTAAACCCACGCACATCCGAGAACAGCACCGTCAGCTCTTCCTTGCGTCCGGCCATGCTGTAGTTTTCAGGATCGCGGCTCATCTCCTCGACCAGCTCCGGTGGCAGGTACTGGCCAAACAACCCGGTCATCTGCCGCTTGCTGCGTGCCTCGACGTAATACCCCCAGGACATGTTGAGGATGAACAGTGCCACGATCAGCAACAAGCTGGCGGCCAGTGGCAAAACAAAGTTCGCCTGCGTCCAGAATGTCAGATTGATGCCAATCACCAGAGACAGCAAGAACACCGTAAACGCACTGGCCCGCAAAGGATTAAAGTGCGGCAGCAGAAAAATCATCAGCCCCCCCACCACCAGCAACTGCAACAAATCTACCGCCAGCGCATAGGTCGGTTTCAGTTTCAGCCGCCCTTCAAGCATGGCAGAAACCAGATTGGCATGGATTTCCACCCCTGGATAGACCTCACCTACCGGTGTCGCCCGCAAATCCTTGAGCCCGGCAGCCGTTGCACCAACCAGCGCAATCCGCCCTTTCAACTGATCCACCGGCACCCGCCCGGCCAGCACATCGGACAAGGAAAAATAAGCAAAGCTGCCGGCATAGCCGCGATAGGGAATCAGCGTCGACGCGCTCTCATCGACCGGGATACTCAGCACACCCCGGGGCAGCAGCAAATCCAGCCATTCGAGCATGGCACCACTTCCGGCCGCGCCACCATTGTCCGGCACCCCCGGCGCCACCTCGGGAAAATCCAGATAGGCACGAACGACCGCCAGCGACAAAGACTCGTAATAATTGCCCTGATACTCGACCAGCATGGGGACACGGCGCACGATGCCATCGAAATCGACGACCGGCATGAAATGCCCGCCACCTGCGGCATTCTCCTGAAAGGCCGCCAGGTTTCCGCCATACGCCTGCCAGCGCGAAATGGCCGCCTGCCCCTCTGCCAAGGCCGCATCCGGCAACACCGGCGGTGGCAAGGCACCACTGTTCGACAAGCCCTCGCCATTACGCAAGTAATACCCCAGGATGACCGGCCGCCCCCGCAATGCCCGGGCAAAACGGGCATCGTAATCCAGTTCGGGACGCAGACGATTCAATGCTTCCTGGAACGCTTCATCATCCTTCAGATCCTGTTGGGCCAGGGTCTTCAGGCTCTTAAGACCAGAGCTGTCATCGGGCTCGGCAAACACCACGTCGAATCCCAGCACCCGGATGCCATAGTGATCGAACAGACGATCCAGTAAAGCGGCCAGGCGATTGCGGCTCCACGGCCAGCGCCCGATTTCCGCCAGGGATTTCTCATCGATATCCAGAATGACCACCTGTTCATCCCGGGTCTCCGGCATGGTCATGCGCAAACGCATGTCATAAAGAATGGCATCCAGACGACTCACCATCTCGAGCGGCTGCAAGCGGGTAGCATGCCCCATCATCATCAACATGATGACGAAGCCCACGATATAACGCGCCAGATAACGCTTCACGCCACCCTTGCTCCTGTCCGTTCTACCGGGTAATTCATGACGGAACCGGCAAGCCTGCCGCAACGCCCCCTAAGAACCGGCATTGTACGCAACCTCTTGTCACTTCATGCAAACGCGCTATCGCCGTGCGACGATCTGCTCCACACCCACAAACAACAAAAGCCGCACCGGTTCCCCGATGCGGCTTCGTTGCCGGGCACACCATGCGTGTCCCCGGCCACGCCCGGAATCTCCGGTCGCGCACTGGCCTGCAGCTTACTTGAGCAACGCCTTCAGCAGCTTGCCCATTTCCGACGGATTGCGCGTCACCTTGAAGCCGCACTCTTCCATGATGGCGAGCTTGGCATCCGCCGTGTCAGCGCCCCCGGAAATCAGCGCACCGGCATGCCCCATGCGCTTGCCCGCAGGCGCCGTCACCCCGGCGATGAAGCCAACGATCGGCTTCTTCATGTTGGCCTTGCACCACTGCGCAGCTTCCGCCTCGTCCGGGCCACCGATTTCACCGATCATGATGACCGCATCGGTATCCGGATCGTCGTTGAACATGCGCATCACGTCGATATGCTTGAGACCATTGATCGGGTCACCGCCAATCCCCACGGCCGAGGACTGACCCAGACCGATTTCGGTCAACTGGGCGACGGCTTCATAGGTCAGTGTGCCGGAGCGCGACACCACCCCGATACGACCCTTGCGATGAATATGACCCGGCATGATGCCGATCTTGATTTCTTCCGGCGTAATCAGCCCCGGGCAGTTCGGGCCGAGCAGCAGGGTTTCCTTACCGCCATTGGCGACCTTCTGCTTCATCTTGTTGCGTACCACCAGCATGTCACGCACCGGAATGCCTTCAGTGATGCAGATCGCCAGATCGAGATCGGCTTCGACGGCTTCCCAGATGGCATCGGCAGCGCCTGCCGGCGGCACATAGATGACCGAAACGGTAGCACCGGTTGCCGAAGCGGCTTCCTTGACGGAGGCATAGATGGGAATATCAAAAATCTTCTCGCCCGCCTTCTTGGGATTCACGCCGGCGACGAAGCAGTTTTTGCCGTTCGCATACTCCTGGCACTTCTCGGTATGGAACTGGCCGGTCTTGCCGGTGATGCCCTGGGTGATGACCTTGGTGTTTTTGTTGATCAGAATCGACATGCTTGCTCCTTACTTGCCAGCGACGGCGGCAACCGCCTGTTTCGCTGCGTCTGCCATGGTGTCGGCGGAAATGATGGGAAGACCGGAATTCTTGAGAATCTCCTTGCCCAGATCCTCGTTGGTGCCCTTCATGCGCACCACCAGCGGCACCGACAGATGCACTTCCTTGGCCGCAGCAACAACGCCCGCGGCGATAGTGTCGCACTTCATGATGCCGCCAAAGATATTGACCAGAATGCCCTTGACCTTCGGGTTCTTCAGCATGATCTTGAAGGCTTCGGTCACTTTTTCCGTCGTTGCACCGCCGCCCACATCGAGGAAGTTGGCCGGCTCGGCACCGAACAGCTTAATGGTGTCCATGGTCGCCATGGCCAGACCGGCACCATTCACCAGGCAGCCGATGTTGCCATCGAGCGCAATGTAGGCCAGATCGAACTTTGAAGCCTCGATTTCATCCGGATCCTCTTCATCGAGATCGCGGAAAGCCACGATTTCCGGGTGACGGAACAGGGCATTGGCATCGAAATTGAATTTGGCATCGAGCGCCTTGATATTGCCATCACCTTCTAGAATCATCGGATTGATCTCGGCCAGGCTGGCATCGGTTTCCATGTAGCAGTTGTAGAGACCACGGATCAGCTCGGTGGCACGCGATACCGACGCTGCCGGTACGCCGATGCCGAAAGCCAGATTACCGGCCTGTTTTTCCGTCAGACCGACGATGGGATCGATGAATTCCTTGAGTATCTTTTCCGGATGGCTGTGGGCGACTTCCTCGATATCCATACCACCTTCGCTTGAGGCCATCACCACCACCTTCTGGGTGGCACGATCGGTCAGCACGGCCAAGTAGTATTCCTTCTTGATGTCCGCCCCTTCTTCGATCAGCAGGCGATTCACCTTCTGGCCTTCCGGGCCGGTCTGGTGTGTCTTCAGCTGCATGCCGAGAATCTGGCTGGCGTACTGGCGTACTTCGTCCAGCGACTTGGCAACCTTCACACCACCACCCTTGCCGCGGCCACCGGCGTGAATCTGCGCCTTGACCACCCACACCTTGCCGCCGAGTTCCTCAGCAACCTTGACCGCCTCATCAACCGACAGTGCCGGCTTGCCGCGCGGCGTCACGACGTCGAACTTCCTCAAAAGCTCCTTGCCCTGATACTCATGGATTTTCATGCGTTTTCCTTGCTGAATAGAACCAATGGAACCACTAAAAATAATCGCCTGACGCGATTTCTGCGCCGTCCGTCCGGACTAGAGAAACGCAGAGTCATTCCGTTCGCCCTGAGCCTGACGTAAGGTATTACCCATAAAAACAATGAGTTCAATCCCATCCCGGGAGAGTTCCTTCGGCCGCAGTCTCAGCCCGAACAGATTCGATGTCATCGACGTTTTTCCGCGGCATTTCGCCAAGCCAGCACCCACCGCCAAAACCATCCCGCCCTCAGGCTGCATCCGGCTCGGTCTCGCGCTCAAGCATCTGGCGCCCGCGCTTTTCTCCGCGATACCAGAGCGGGTAGTAACGGCGCACCGTCTCGGTCGTCGCCTCCAAGGCATGACACTTGTCGAGCGGAAAAGGCTTCTCGCCGGTCTCCCAGCCCTCGGTTTCCGACATCTCGCTGGCAAATGTCTGAAAAGCCACGGCCGGCAACACCATCAACATCTCGGTGACATGCGAACAGCCCTTCACCGTACCAAACAGGGCCTGGACATTACGTCGGAAATCATGCATCAAATTGAGGCCGACCAGCTGACGGTATGCCGGCGCAACCTGGTCGCAGCTGCCCCGGTAAGGAACAGCTACGGAATGCACTTCTGCCGCCCGGATATTGAATTGCCGGTCAATGGTGATGCGTACCCACATGTCGTGCACCGGCTCCCCCGGCTGCCAGGCTCCGGAGCCCAGCACATAGTCCTGATCCTTGGTGTCGGTCAGCCGCCCCTCGATATCCCAGAGGCCATCCTCACGCTTCCAGCCTTGCAGGGCCAGGTGGCGGTTATGCAGTTTTTTACGGGCAACAGGAACCTTGGAGAGCGGCATCATGGCAGACGAAAAACGACAGCAGGATCGTGCAGAAATACCGCCAGGTACCCCTGCAAGGGCGTAAAGGGAAGCATTTTAACGCAAACCCTCCTCCCATTCGATATCCTGACTAGCGCCTTGAGCCATCGCATTTGAATGTCCTTGCCTCCCGACAAACACTGCAGGGCGGGTAGCGTGTTCCTGTCGAAGACCACAGGATAGCGGATACCACCCGTGTTCGGTATCGCCATCGTGCTCAGCCCTGACCGTCCGGCCGCCTGATTCCCGGTCGCCAGACAAAAGGTGCTTCCGGATGTGTCCATTCATGCCATTGCCTGCACCCTTGCAAACTTCCTAAATCACAGGCCCGGCGAACATCTACCAGGGCAGCTCCAGGCTGCCCGTATGCATGCAATGTGCGGGCGCGTTGCAAGAGTGCCAGAACTAAATCGGGCTCCAGTGTGAGTGCAATCTGCAAATCTGCCAGAGACTCTTCGACACGGCCCAATTTTTCCAGTGAAATGGCACGCACAACATAAGTGTACTCAAACTTGGGATTTAGCCGTATGGCCTGATCATAATCCCGCACTGCCGCTCGAAAGTCCTTGTTCTGCGCCCGTTCCAGCCCACGGTTGTAATAGGCACGTTCATCCCCCGGCAATACCGCACTTGCTGCCGGACGAGCCTCAATCAAACGCACTGCATCGTCCCACACAGCCAGTTCCGTTCCAAATATCTGTAGCCGCTGATGTGATAGCTGAACCAGCAACAGCAACAACAATGTCCCCGCCAAAAACAAACCCCACCGACCGCGTTCACTGCGTGCCAAGCATGAGCATGCCAAATGCACTGCCGCTGCAACAACCAGTGTCAGACCCGTCATCCACAGATAACTGCGATAAAGAACAAAAATTTCCTGCCAGCGCACCGTCAGCAACTCAACAGAGAACAGGCCCCACAGCGTCAACATTCCCACGCCCATTAGCCCGACAGCAAAACACCATGAACCGGAGCGACGCCCCAGCACTATCAGCACTAAAGAAATACCCAAAAAAGACGACCAGAACAACAAAGTCCACCAATGATGCGGGGAGGACAGGTCGCTCACAAAAGACTCGCGCATGTCGATCGACAAAGCGGACGGATCCGGCCACAACCACAATCCCAAGTATTTGAAAAACAATCCGCACTGGGTAAGGATACTCATCCAATGTATCCGCTCCAGCCCCAGCAAGTGCTGATGCCAATCATGACCCACCGGAAAATACTTCATCAGCGGTTCATAATCCGTGCCCAGCACCCGAGCAGAAGGAAGGGTGGCTGCCAGAGCAATCACCCCATAAGCCAGCAAGGTCAGCCAACCATGTACAGGCCGAAAATCCGCACCTGCCACGACGTCATTACGCCAGAACAACAATAGCAATCCCACGGGCATGGCCACTGCTGCCACAGCATGCTCTTTTGAAAAGACTGCAAAATAGAAAAATACCACCGACCAGAGCAGCCAGCGGCGTGCGTTGTATTGCCATGCACTCAGACAGGCATGCCACATCAATATAGAAAACAGTGTTGCTAGCAGGATGCTGCGCTGGACAAGATAAGCTGCCGCAAACACGGCTACCGGATGCAGGGCAAAACAGGCTGCTGCAAACAGGGCAATCATTTCAGCACGCAGACGAGCATCACGCAGCAAACGTGAGGAATCATCCACGGTATGGGTTCGCCCGACGGTCGTTGCAGCCCCCAAAACCAGCAACCGTGCCAACAGGCATTGCAATGCCAGCGCACATGCAGCATGCAAGAACGTATTGACGGGACGCATCTCCTCGGGAGACTGTCCAAAAAACAAAGACTGATGGGCGAAACTGGCATAAGGCCAATAACGCGTCACCCAAGGACTGATCGTACCGCCATAACTGGAAACGTAATATGAACTGAAGAACCCTTTGTCATCAAAAATGAGCGGTGCTCCGGAGCTTCCCGCATAGAGAATGATGATGGCCAACAGCAAACCCGCCCCGCCCAGACATCGCAAGGTGAAGGGGGATATCCCCGAGATCATGAACAAACTCGGCCTTTCAACCTAGGAACCGCTATTGACCACTTGTCATGACCGTGCACAATCCATCCCTGAAGCTTCACTAATGAGGCGCGGATTGCCCAAAAAACCACACCCTCTTGCGAGGGGGCAGTCTGTTCGCTACTAAGCAACATGCCATCAGCAAATAGCACCCGCTGCACGCGTCTTGCAGGTACCCGAGATCGCCCAGGTCACCTTGCCGTTGGTCAAGGTCGGCGTCATGATGTAGGTTTCACTGGCCAGACCACCCGTGGCGGCAGCTGTCGCAGTAATGACGCCATTGGCCGTCGCCACCGAAGCGATATAACCCGAAGCACCCTGGTCGGCCGGTACGCCATTCGAACCAGCATCGCAATCTGTGAATACCCCCAGATCCTGGGCGCACATCTCGACAGCCAGCTTGGCGGCCGCCGTACCCAGCGTCACTTCCGTAAACTTGGCCTTCAGGGTGTAATTCTGGTAAGCCGGGATGGCAACAGCGGCCAGAATGCCGATGATGGCCACAACGATCATCAGTTCGATCAGGGTAAAGCCTTGTTGTACCTTGCGCATGTTAAGTCTCCTTGAACAATGTATCGGCAGCAATCACACCCGTGACCACATGCGCACTATTTAGCAAACCCCATGCCAACAGATTAACATGTTGTATTTATTTGAATACTTTAAAATATTACCTTGCAAAGGATATAGACAGCCACCTGTAATGGTAGAAAGTGACATTTTTTGTCAACCCCATGCCCACCTAGTTACATCACTCAGCCAAACATGGAACCGTACAAAAAACTGCCCCCTCTTGCGAGGGGGCAGTCGTTGCTACGTGACAATACGGTGATGCTTCATCAGCAAATAGCACCCGCTGCACGCGTCTTGCAGGTACCCGAGATCGCCCAGGTCACCTTGCCGTTGGTCAAGGTCGGCGTCATGATGTAGGTTTCACTGGCCAGACCACCCGTGGCGGCAGCTGTCGCAGTAATGACGCCATTGGCCGTCGCCACCGAAGTGATATAACCCGAAGCACCCTGGTCGGCCGGTACGCCATTCGAACCAGCATCGCAATCCGTAAGCGCACCCTGATCCTGGGCACACAGTTCAACAGCCAGCTTGGCCGACGCCGTACCCAGCGTCACTTCCGTAAACTTGGCCTTCAGGGTGTAGTTCTGGTAAGCCGGGATGGCAACAGCGGCCAGAATGCCGATGATGGCCACAACGATCATCAGTTCGATCAGGGTAAAACCTTGTTGTACCTTGCGCATGATATTTCTCCTTGGTCGGTGAGTAGTGACCACGTCTGTAGCCACTTGTCCCTTGTTTAGCAATCCCCGTGCCAGAATCGCAACACCCTGTTTTGGCACAATTTTCAAGAAAATGTTACGGCGGAAACCCATATCCTGCCCTGCAGCGTCAGGCCTGCCAGGGCAGAATGTGACATTTTTCGTCAGTGTCCCTGTGCCTCGATGGTGGGAGAGTCAAAATCAGTGACATCACCCTTGCCGGCAGGCATGTTGAGCCAGGCCGCCAGCGCCGGCAAGAAGAAGATGGCACCGAGCACATTGACAAGGAACATGAAGGCCAGCAGCAGCCCCATGTCGGCCTGATACTTGAGCGCAGAAAATGCCCAGGTGCCCACGCCAATGGACATGGTGATGGCCGTGAATACTGCTGCTGTACCGCGCTGACACATCGCCTCATAAAAAGCCGTGCGCAGGTCGTTGCCCAGATGTTCCATCTGGTGCTGGATGCGTTCAAACAAGTAGATACCGTAATCCACCCCAACCCCGACCCCCAGTGCAATCACGGGCAGCGTGGCTACCTTGAGGCCAATCCCCAGCGCCGGCATCAGGGCGTTGCACAAGATGGACACCAGGGTCAGCGGCACGATGATGCACAGCGCCGCCCGCCAGGAACGGAATGTGATCAGACACAGCAGGAAGATGGCGCTGAAGATGGCCAGTAGCATGGTGATTTCGGCATGCTCGACAGCCTCGTTGGTGGCCGCCATGACGCCCGCGTTACCCCCCGCCAGCTTCAGCAGCACATGTTCATTCTGGTTCTGTTTTTCACCAATGAATTTCTTGATTTCCTGCACTGCATGGGCCAGCGTCGCACCCTTGTGGTCCTTGAGGAAGATCATGACCTGAATGGCCTGGCAAGCTTCGGTGTTGATCCCGTATTCCGGGTCATACGCCCGCCCACCCTGACGCAAGGCTTCATAGCTACGGCCGATCGCTCCCCAGCGCGGGTTACCTTCGTTTTGCGCCGCCACCACGACCTTGCCGATGGTCGGCGCACTGATAACGGACTGCACACCATCGACGCCGCGCATGTACAGTTCAAAACGTTCAAGAATGTTCATCACCGGATAATCGAGACAGCCTTCCTTGAGATTCTGCGCCTCGGCGATGACGGTCAGGACATCCGTCCCGATCTGGTAGCTGTCGGCAATCTGCTTGGTATCCCGGTTCAGCCGCGAACCCTGACGCAGCTCAGGGAAGCCGATGCCGATGTCGCCAATTTGCAGCTTGCGCGATTCCATCACGCCCACCACCAGCAAGACCAGGGCGATGGCAAAAATCCCCAACGCCGGCTTGGGCTGCGTAAACACCGACAGACGCCACCACAATGGGTGCTTGCCCACGCCATCCATGTTCGTCGCCTTCATGGCCGAACTTTCCAGGCTGAGGTGCGAGAGGATGATGGGCAGCATCATCTTGTTGGTGACGATCATCAGCAACACGCCCAGACAGGCCGTAATGCCGAGTTCATGAACGATGGGAATCTCGATCGTCATGATGACCATGAAGCCCAGCGCATTGGTCAGCAGCGCCACCGTGCCGGGGATGAACAGCTTGCGGATGGCGCTGTGCGCGGCCTGCGAGGAAGTTGCACCCTTGAGCATTTCCAGCTTCCAGGCATTGGTCATCTGAACCGCATGAGACACCCCGATGGAGAAAATCAGGAAGGGTACCAGCATGGAAATCGGGTCAATACCCATCTTTAAAATGGGCAGCAAGCCCAGCAGCCAGACCACCGGTAACAAGGCCACCAGCAAGGCCACCACTGTCAATTTCAGCGAACGACAATAGAGATACAGCAACACCGCCGTGATGACGAAAGCAATGCCGAAAAAGGCAAACACCCCCAGCAAACCGGCCACCACCTCACCCACCAGCATGGAAAAACCCATGACACCGATGTCGATGTTGGCGCTCTGATATTTCTGGCGGATTTCCTCCATCTGCTTGGAAATCTCGTAGAGATTGAGATGCTGCCCCGGATTGTTGGGATCGGTTTCCTGCAATTCGGCAGAGACAATCGCCGATTTGAGGTCGGTCGATACCAGACGCCCGACAACCCCCGAGCGCGTCACATTGAGCCGCACCTGCTCCAGATCCTGGGCATTGTCCGAGGAGAACTGGGCCGGCACGACGACATCGCCCTTGAAGCCATCTTCGGTCACTTCGACATACTTCACGTTGGGCGTAAATAACGATTGCAGCTTGCTGCGCTGAACGCCCGGCGTGAAGAATGCAGCATCGGTCACCTTGCGCAAGGTGTCCATGAATTCTTTGTTGTAGATGTCCCCCTGCCCCTTCCAATGCAC
This sequence comes from Sterolibacterium sp., assembly GCA_018062105.1. Taxonomy (GTDB): domain Bacteria; phylum Pseudomonadota; class Gammaproteobacteria; order Burkholderiales; family Rhodocyclaceae; genus Sterolibacterium. The sequence goes on from JAGOSV010000042.1 coordinate 10,808, forward strand.
GTTGATCATTAACTGGTTGGCACCCGGGAAGGTGAACATGTACTTCTCAAAGGTCTGCATGTACGGATGCGTCATCGGGATCATCTTGAGAAATCCCGGGTCGAGCTGGATCTTGGAGGCCGAATAGCCGAAGCCCAGCGTCATGGCGACAAAGACCGTCAGCAGAATGCGCCGGTAGGCAATCAGGAAATCAGCACAAAGATCAACGAAGCGCCGGAATCCGGACGGCGTGGTACGACGGTCGACGATCATTTCTTATCTCCCTGGCTGGCCGGATTCAAATCCAGCGATTTGATTCCGCCCAGGCCGGCGGCCAGCAAACGACCATCCGCCAGGGGCAGCACGGCCGTCAGATTATTTCCCTTGTTGTCCTGCACGATAGCGAAACTCGCGCCCTGATCCTGCGAACGCAGAACCAGCCCCCCCTGACCCACGATCAGGATGGTGCCATCCGGCAACACCCGATGGCCAAACAGCCCCACCGACACATCGGTCTGCACCTGCTGCCAGGTGGTACCGAAATCCTGGGTTCGCCAGACATTGCCGCGCAGGCCATAAGCCAGCCAGTCATTCTCGCTGATGCGGATCACTCCGAACATGGAGCCACGATAAAACTCCGGAATGGGCTGCCAGGTCTGGCCATCATCCGTTGATCTGGCGGCCAACCCCTGCTCGCCAACCAGCATCAGGTGCCCGTCCTTGCCGCCATCCATCGAATAGATGTGCTTGTCCCCCGTACCGACATCTTTCTTTTCCCAGGTACGGCCATGATCCCGGGAAACAAAGAAACGGCCGAAACTGCCATAGGCAAAATCCAGGCCTTCCGCCAGGCCCCACACCCCCAGCAGCGGCTCGGAGATGTTCTTGTCAAACATCGTCTCGCGCCAATTCAAGCCACCGTCTTCGGTAAACAATGCCCAGGCATCGTGACCCACCGCCACGCCTTCCTTGTCATTGAAGAAGGCAACCTTAGTCAGAGCCGAGCCCCGGCTGCCCTCGATCTTGGCTTCCTGCCAGGTTTTGGCTTCATCCTCGCTGGTCAGGATATGCCCCAGTTCCCCGACGGCAACGATGCGCTTGCCGGCACGCGTCATGTCAGCCACGGCAATCTGCTCCTGGCTGATGGCCGTCGCATTAAAAACGGGCAGTGGGCGGGTAGCAAAAGAGGCATAGGCCCCCACCGCAACAATCAGGGATACCCCCAAGCCTACCAAAGTACGCATGACACTCCCCCTGACTGACGAACCTGACGCACGCTCACACCCTTCTCCTCATGTAATAAAGCAGCGGAGCCACCGAAGTGCGCCCCACCCCATATTTGTATTTCCCTGCTTCAAACCGACCTCCGGAGCCCCGGAGAGAACAGACGATCAAAAGTGGTATCCCGCGTTGAGTGCCACAAAATCCCGATCCGAGAACGGATTGAAATAATGGAAACGCATATCATTGTTGCCAAGGAAATGGGTGGCCGTCATGCCCAGTTCCAGATTTTTGCGGTAGGTGAACTTGGTCTCGACACTGACACGTCCTGAATTTTTGCCCGTCAGGCCGCTGTTCCAGCCGCCCGGCGAGGGCCCCATACCCACCAGTTCACGCCAGTAGAAAATTGGAATGTTCAGCTCCCACTCCGGGAACGGGCTATAGACCAGTTCCATCCGGATACAGGCGGCCACCCCTGTCTTATCCGTCATCGGATAGGCATCGATTTGCGGCACACTGGCCAGCGAGGCATTCCAGAACATCGGATTGGGTGCCAACATCCGCAACAGACTGGCTGCCAGAGGCGGGGTGTAGTTGGGGTTGGGGGAGTAATAAGGCTTCTCGAAACTCAACAGATGCTGAACAGCCACCTCGGCACCGAAGATACCGCTATCCACTCCGGCCATACCCCAGAGAAACTCGGTACCCGACCAGGCCCGCAGCGTACTAATGTTGGCACTGATCGTCTTGCCCCGCGCCACATTGTAATGGTGATCGCCCATCATGACCGGCGCACCATCCCGATACGCCATCTCACCGGCAAACTGCCAGTCACCAAGCAGGGTAGAGAAACTTGCCCCTGTCAGTTTGATGTCGTTCATGTAACGCGACGCATAGGAATTCGGGAACGGCGTCAGATAATTCAGTGCTGCCAGAATTTCTGCATTGATGTCATAGGGTACTTTGACACCATTAACGATCTCGCCCCCCGGCCGGCCACTGACCATGCCCCGGTTCAGATGCCAGTAGGTCGTTCCGGCATAAAACTCTGCCGAGGCCACGTTTTCGGTATAGCGCAGGTGATACAGCCCCAGATCCAGCTTGTCCGTCCATTGGTACTTCAGCCCCAGACCCCACTGACCACCGTTCTTTTTACCCACATCCGGCAAACGATAAGCCCCGTAATTCTGGATATTCGGGAACATGTTACCCATCAGAGCTTGCCACTCGAAGCCCCCCTGAAATGCCCCACCCGGCCCCAGCAGGTCATCCGCGCTCCAGTACGTCCCGACCGGCGCAAACTCCGTCGGACGGAACTTCCACTTCTTGTAGGCCATCAGCGTCAACTTTTCGTTGACGCCCAAAGTGCCGTAAATCTGTTCGGTCGGCAAAAAGGCTTCTGCCGCCGGAACACCCGGCGTCTGCCCCTTGATCTGGTCATTCGGGTTCATGGACGAACCGATACCCTGGAACATCAGACCCTCACCCCAGTTCACCACCTGACGTCCCAGCTTGATAAACAGCGGGCGCCCTTCGGCACCCACGCGCCAGCGCCCCTGCACATAGGCATCGAGCACACGGGTACGCTGCCCGGCGTAATCGCGGGCTTCCTGCGTGTAGAGATGGCGCGGACCGGTCAGGTTGTAGGTGCCCGGAGAAATGCCGGCATTGTTGTTGTAGATGACCTGATCACGAAAGGCATTCAAACGCAGAAAAGCGCGGTAATCATCCTTGCTCAGGTTGAAATCCATCAATGCACTGACACGATTGCTGATGGTACCGTACTTGCTGACGGCATTAGTGCCATCATCGGCGTTCATCTTGGTTTCCCACTGGGTGAAGGAGTCCACCGCAGGTCGCCACATCGTGCCCTTGATAGTCGGCGTTACGGCCACCGTCCGCTGATCGGACGGGCGCACCTCATACCGATTGATGGTCACCGGATCCTTGAGACGCTTCATGTTGACGTAATTGACCTGCAGCGACATGTCGAGCTTGGTGCCATCGTCGAACTTGATTGGCTCAAAGGCCAGTGCGGCACCACCCTGTAATACCAAAAATAGCGGCAACACCCTTGGAGCACAAGCAAAAACCTTGCGTGACATACTCAATCCCCCTAGCAGCCCATCATTATCATCGTTATCGCCAAGCCGCGCCCTGTAAACCAGCCAATACCCCAATACCCGCGGCTAAATTGCGGGGATTTTCATGAATCCGCAACACTCACGGCATCGTCCGAACAGACGATGTTACCACCTCAATAACCGATGGCCCTCATGTTTTCTGTCGTATAGAACTCGATCTTGTCGTAATCAGCTCCCGGGACATTCACCAGATAAGACCGTGGCTTGGCCTGGGCCAGGTCATACGCCGAATACGCTCCCGAATCCAGGTCATGATAGAAAGCCGAGCCCGCATTGAAGATATTCGGCCCCGGCAGGTAGTAATTGTTGACCCAACCAAAACGCCACAAGACTCCTCGTGCATCGAAATTGTCGGCCATCACCGCCAGCCAGCTATCCTCATCGACATAGAGACGCCGCCGCGCATACAGATGGCGATAACCTTCCTTGAGTGCTCCTTCCAGCACCCAGACCCGATGCAGTTCCCAGCGCACAAAGTCAGGATTTTCGTGCCCCACCGTCAGCAGCCGGGCATA